>NZ_CP102265.1:1726666-2088333 GCF_025147765.1 Blautia obeum ATCC 29174 | reverse complement strand
GATCCGGCATCCATCGTATATGATGCAGTTGCAGCGGCCAAGGCAAGAAATGCAGATGTGCTGATTTGTGATACAGCTGGACGATTGCATAACAAAAAAAATCTTATGGAAGAACTTCGTAAGATCTACCGTATCCTGGAAAGAGAATATCCGGAAGCATATCTGGAAACACTGGTCGTTCTGGATGGTACTACAGGACAGAATGCCCTGGCACAGGCCAAACAATTTGCAGAAGTCGCAAATGTAAATGGCATCATTCTTACAAAACTGGATGGAACTGCAAAAGGTGGAATCGCTGTTGCGATTCAGTCGGAACTGGATATTCCGGTAAAATATATCGGTGTTGGTGAAACAATCGACGATCTACAGAAATTTGATGCCGATGCTTTTGTTAATGCACTGTTTGACATTGACGAAAAAGACTTACACACAGAAGAATAAACAGGGGGATACAGTATGCTTACATTAGAGAGCTTTGAACAGGCAGCAGAAATCGTAAAACAGGTAACTCAGGAGACAAAACTGATCAAAAGCAGTTATTTTTCAGATCTCACGGGAAACAAAGTATATCTGAAGCCAGAAAACATGCAGCGTACAGGAGCCTATAAGGTTCGCGGTGCATACTATAAGATCAGCACGCTTACAGAAGAAGAGCGTGCAAAAGGTCTGATCGCAGCATCTGCTGGAAATCATGCACAGGGTGTTGCTTATGCTGCGCATAAATTTGGTGCAAAAGCAGTGATCGTTATGCCGACAACAACACCTCTGATCAAAGTAGAACGTACCAAGAGTTACGGTGCAGACGTAATTCTGAAAGGAGATGTATATGATGAGGCATGTGCTTATGCACTGGAACTTGCTGAGAAAGAAGGGTATACATTTATCCATCCGTTTGATGATCCGGCAGTAGCAACCGGCCAGGGTACGATTGCTATGGAAATCGTACAGGAGCTTCCTCTTGTAGATTATATTCTTGTTCCAATCGGAGGAGGCGGACTTGCAACAGGTGTATCCACACTTGCAAAACTTCTGAATCCGCATATTAAAGTCATTGGTGTAGAGCCGTCCGGTGCGGCATGTATGAAGGCATCTCTTGAACAAGGTGAAGTAGTTACTCTGCCACATGTAAATACAATCGCCGACGGTACTGCTGTACAGACTCCTGGTGAACATATCTTTCCATATCTGCAGGAAAACCTGGACGATGTGATTACCATCGACGATGATGAACTGATCGTTGCTTTTCTTGATATGGTAGAAAATCACAAAATGATCGTTGAAAATTCAGGCCTTCTGACAGTAGCAGCACTCCGTCATTTGAATTTCACCGGTAAGAAAGTGGTTTCTATCTTAAGTGGTGGTAATATGGACGTGATCACAATGTCTTCTGTGGTACAGCATGGACTGATTCAGAGAGATCGTATTTTCACGGTATCTGTGCTGATTCCGGACAAACCGGGTGAACTTGTTCGTGTAGCTTCTATCATTGCCGAGAATCAGGGAAATGTTATCAAGCTGGATCATAACCAGTTTATAAGTACCAATCGTTATGCTGCAGTAGAGCTTAAAGTTACACTGGAAGCATATGGTACAGATCATAAAAAGAAAATTGTAAAGGCACTGGAAGAGGCTGGATGTAAACCAAAGATCATTCGTGCGAATCTGTAACTTTTAAACCGTTATTTTCTGCTTCAGACAGAAAGTGAGGAAGAGGACCATGGCACCATATATAATGGAAGAATATATAAAAGCCTGCAAAGCTGGTAAGAGAGATTATCAGGCCAGAATGATGAAAGGGCAACTGCCTACACTTCAGGTTCTGGATGAGATACTGCCCCCAAAGGGGTCCTATTCGGAGGTCCCGCTCGGACTTGTACAGATACCGATCGACCAGATCGTCGGAACCAAAAGCGGTGGAAGAAGCAATGCATTCGCCGGGAACTTTATGCCTATTCTCAGAGAAAACACAGAATTTGCATATAAGTGGGCAACTTTAAGTCAGAGTCATATTAATGAAGGTATCCGCGATCCGATCAAAGCATATGAATATATGAACAAATTCTATGTAGAAGAGGGAAATAAGCGTGTCAGTGTACTGAAGTATTTTGATGCGGTTTCGGTTCCGGGATATGTGACCAGAATTCTGCCACAGCGTACGGAACAGAAAGAAAATAAAATCTATTATGAATATGTGGATTTTTACGCCCTGAGTCAGATCAACTATATCTGGTTTTCACGTCTTGGAAGCTTTGTCAGACTTCAGAAAGCAGTAGGAAAAGGGGCAAAGGATATCTGGTCAGATGATGATAAACTGACTTTCAGTTCTGTTTATTCAAGGTTTGCAGCAGAATATGAATCCTTAGGCGGAAAGAAACTTTCCATAACAACAGGGGATGCATTCCTTGCATTTCTTATGATTTATGATTATAAAGATATCTGCCAGAAAACAGTTAATGAATTAAAGGAACTGGTTGGTAAAAGCTGGGAAGAATTTAAACTTCTGGAACATGATCAGGAAATTGAACTGAAGATGAATCCTACGAGTGAAAAAAAATCTCTCCTGGACCGTCTGCTTCCGGTAAGTACACCAAAACTAAAGATTGCTTTTCTGTACGCAAAGACACCGGCTACTTCTGCCTGGACGTATGCGCATGAGCTTGGTCGTCTTCACCTGGAACAGACGTTCCCTGAAGAAGTTACTACAGAATGCTATGAAAACCTTACGCGAGATCTTGCGGAAAAAGCAATTGCCGATGCGATTCAAAAAGGATGCAATATTATCTTTACAACAACACCGGAATTTGTGCAGGCAAGTGTACAGGCTGCTATTGCACATCCGGAGGTAAAGATCCTTAACTGTTCCTTGAATACATCTCACAGATATATTCGTACTTATTATGCCCGGATGTATGAAGCCAAATTTCTTATGGGGGCCATTGCCGGAGCTATGGCAGAAAACGGTCAGCTTGCATATATTGCTGACTACCCGATTTTTGGAACGATTGCCAATATCAATGCATTTGCTTTAGGTGCCAAAATGGTTAATCCGAGAGCACAGATATATCTGGAATGGTCTACGCTGAAAGATGTCGATCTTGGAATCGCTATGGACAATGTTATCAAAAAAGGTGTTACGGTTGTATCCGGACGGGATATGGTGATTCCGGAAGATGCATCGCGCTATTTTGGACTGTATCACATAGAAAAAGAAGGACCTCGTAATCTTGCTATGCCATTGTGGCACTGGGGAAAATTTTATGAACAGTTGATCAGGACGATCATGGATGGAACATGGAAATATGATGATAACAAAGATGAAACAAAGGCCATCAATTATTGGTGGGGACTGTCAGCGGAAGTGATCGATGTTATCTATTCGCAGAATCTTCCGATTGGCACACAGAAGCTGCTGACAATGCTCAAACGTGCGATTGCAACCGGGGAATATCATCCATTTTCAGGAATCCTTTATTCACAGAATGGAATGATTCAGTCGGATCCGGATAAAATTCTTTCTCCGGAAGAAATTATTACGATGGACTGGCTTGCAGATAATGTGATCGGAACAATTCCGAAATCACGTGAGCTTAAAGAACAGGCAAAACCGGTTACTTTACAGTCCGGTGTGGAAAGTCAGAAGGGATAATACAGTTTTATGAAAATACTTGCCATAGCAGATGTGGAATCAAAATATCTGTGGGATTATTTCGAGAAAAGTAAACTGGAGGGGATCGATCTTATCATATCATGTGGGGATCTTGATCCCCGCTATCTTTCTTTTCTGGCGACATTTACATCAGCGCCTGTTTTATATGTCCATGGAAACCATGACGATAAATATGAAAGGATTCCACCGGAAGGCTGCATCTGCATTGACGATAAAATATATGTGCATGAAGGAGTACGCATCTTGGGACTTGGCGGTTCCATGCGATATAAACCGGGAGAACATCAATATACAGAGTGGGAAATGAGACGAAGAGTCTTTAAACTTTTTCCAAAACTTGCGTGGAGAAGAGGCTTTGATATACTTGTCACGCATGCCCCGGCATATCAGTTAAATGATGCCCGGGATCTTCCGCATCAGGGATTTAAAATTTTTCTGCAGCTGATTGAGAAATATCATCCTAAATTTTTCCTGCATGGTCATGTTCATATGTCGTATGGAAGACAACACAAACGATACGATAAATATATGGATACATATGTGATCAATGCTTTTGATCGATGTGTCTTTGAATTTGAAACAGAAGATCCGGAAAAAGACGGACAATAAATAAAAATATATCTGTCAAGAAAAAACACTTGACACAATGATATAAATCATGTATGATAGCCAAGGTGGTTACAAATGGAAAAGTTTGTCGAACAGACATTGTTATATGATTTTTATGGGGAACTGCTTACAGAGAGACAGCAGCAGGTTTATGAAAGCGTTGTTCTGGAAGATTATTCCCTGAGTGAGGTAGCAGAAGATCTGGGAATCAGCCGTCAGGGCGTACATGACATGATCAAACGCTGTAATCATACACTGGAAGAATATGAATCCAGACTTCATCTGGTTGAGAAATTTCTCTGTATCCGCAAACAGGTTCAGAAGATCAAGGAACTTGCAGTAGGATATAATGCCGGTGAGATTACAGAGATTTCCAATAAGATATTAGAGGAGTTATAACGCATGGCATTTGAAAGCTTGACTGATAAATTACAGAATGTGTTCAAAAAGCTGAGAGGCAAAGGACGCCTGACAGAAGAGGATGTTAAGATTGCTCTGAAAGAGGTCAAGATGGCTCTTCTTGAAGCAGATGTTAACTTCCGGGTTGTTAAACAGTTTACCAAGTCTGTGCAGGAACGTGCAGTAGGACAGGATGTCATGAATGGTCTGAATCCAGGACAGATGGTAATCAAGATCGTAAATGAAGAGCTGGTTAATCTGATGGGAAGTGAAACAACCGATCTTCCTTTGAAACCAGGCAATGATATCACAGTCCTGATGATGGCTGGACTTCAGGGTGCAGGTAAGACGACCACAGTTGCGAAACTTGCAGGTAAGCTGAAATCCAAAGGAAAAAGACCACTTCTCGTTGCCTGTGACGTATATCGTCCGGCTGCGATCACACAGCTGCAGGTAAACGGTGAGAAACAGGGAGTAGAAGTTTTCTCCATGGGAGATAAACAGAATCCTGTAGATATCGCCAAAGCTGCGATCGAACATGCAAAAGCAAACCAACAGAACGTTGTTCTTATTGATACGGCTGGCCGCCTTCATGTGGACGAAGATATGATGCAGGAACTTGCGGATATCAAAGCCAATGTGAATGTTGACTGTACGATTTTGACAGTTGACGCAATGACAGGCCAGGATGCAGTAAATGTTGCAAAGACTTTTGCCGAAAAAGTAGGCATTGATGGTGTCATCCTTACCAAAATGGATGGTGATACCCGAGGTGGTGCTGCACTTTCCATTAAAGCAGTTACCGGAAAACCAATTCTTTTTGTGGGAATGGGTGAGAAACTTTCAGATCTCGAACAGTTTTATCCGGAACGCATGGCTTCCAGAATTCTTGGAATGGGAGATGTAATGAGTCTTATTGAGAAGGCTGAGGCAGCTCTTGACCAGGATCAGGCAGCAGAGATGCAGAAAAAACTCAAAAAAATGGATTTCGATTTCAATGATTATCTGACCAGTATGGAACAGATGAATAAAATGGGTGGAATCGGAAGTATCCTGAATATGCTTCCAGGTGTTGGTGCAAAAGCGAAAGATCTGGAAGACATGATTGATGAAAAGGCTCTTGACAGAACAAAGGCGATTATCCTTTCTATGACACAGAAGGAGCGAAGCAATCCGGGAATCCTGAATATTTCCCGCAAGAATCGTATCGCCAAAGGTGCCGGTGTGGATATCGCAGAAGTCAATCGTCTGGTCAAACAGTTTGAACAGAGCAAGAAATTAATGAAACAGATGCCTGGAATGATGGGCGGTAAAATGGGAAAAAGAGGCGGCTTTAAGCTTCCTTTTTAAATAAAAAACAATATAAATAAAAGATAGTATAATGGAGGAAAACAGAAATGGCAGTTAAAATCAGATTAAGAAGAATGGGACAGAAGAAAGCACCTTTTTATAGAATCGTAGTTGCAGATTCCCGCAGCAAACGTGATGGAAAATGCATCGCTGAGATCGGAACATATGATCCGAACATCGAGCCAAGCGCATACAAAGTAAACGAAGAAGAAGCTAAAAAATGGCTTGCTGCAGGTGCTCAGCCAACAGATGTTGTTGCAAGAATCTTCAAAGAGGCTGGAATCGAAAAATAATAAATCCTTTGCGGGAGGTATGTGATGAAAGAATTAGTTGAAGTAATTGCAAAATCTCTTGTTGAACATCCGGATGAGGTGGTTGTCACCGAAAACGAAAAAGAAGATGCAGTTATCATCGAACTGAAAGTAGGGCCTTCCGATATGGGTAAGGTCATTGGAAGACAGGGACGAATTGCAAAAGCAATCCGTACTGTAGTTAAAGCGGCTTCTTCAAAGAGCAGCAAAAAGGTGATTGTAGATATTCTGCAATAATAACGAAACGGAGCTGTGGAGACATAGCTCCTTTTTTAAAGGGAGTTTTTTATGGAAGATTTATTAAAAGTTGGCGTGATCACCACGACACACGGTGTACGTGGCGAAGTCAAAGTTTACCCTACCACAGATGAACCGGAGCGATTCCTTGATCTGGAGTATGTATTGCTGGATACCGGAAAAGAACTTCGAAGACTGGACATAAAAAATGTCCGTTTTTTCAAAAATCTTGTTATCTTGAAATTTGATGGAATTGATAATATAAATGATATTGAAAAATATAAGGGCCGCGATCTGTGGATTCCACGTGAGGAAGCACAGGAACTGGATGAAGATGAATATTATATAGCAGATCTTCTTGGAATGAAAGTGCTTCTGGAAGACGGATCAGAATTTGGAACATTAAAAAATGTCATGGAAACCGGAGCAAATGATGTTTATATTGTAGATTCCGTTGAACATGGAGAGGTATTGCTTCCTGCAATCAAAGAATGTATTCTTGATGTGGATATTGAAACAAACACAATGACTGTACATTTAATGAAGGGGCTTTTATAAATGAATTTTCATGTTTTGACACTTTTTCCGGAAATGATCGAACAGGGAATGCATACTAGCATCATCGGGCGTGCCATAGCAGGAGGCTACCTTTCTATTGATGCGATCAATATTCGTGATTATGCATTTAACAAACATCAGAAGGTAGATGATTATCCATACGGTGGGGGAGCGGGAATGCTGATGCAGGCAGAACCTGTCTATCTTGCATATGAATCGGTTCAGAAAAAGCTGGGATATCGACCGCGGGTTGTTTATCTTACTCCACAGGGAGAAGTATTTCATCAGACCATGGCAAAGGAACTGGCAAAGGAGAAAGATCTTGTTTTTCTTTGTGGCCACTATGAAGGAATTGATGAGCGTGTTCTTGATGAAATTGTTACCGATTATGTATCTATCGGAGATTATGTACTTACCGGAGGAGAACTCCCGGCCATGGTAATGATGGATTCTATTTCGCGAATGGTTCCAGGAGTTTTAAGTAATCAGGAATCCGGAGAAACTGAATCTTTTGCCGAAAATCTTCTGGAATATCCTCAGTACAGCCGCCCGGAAGAATGGCATGGACAGAAAGTTCCACCAGTTCTTCTCTCCGGACATCACGCAAATATTGAAGCATGGAGACGGGAACAGTCCATTTTGCGTACAGCAAAGCGTCGCCCGGATCTTTTGAAAAAAGCAGATCTGACAAACAAAGAATGGAGTCAGGTCCGACAGTGGAAGAAAGAATGGAAGGCCGCAGAAACTGAGGCCTCTGATAAATAAAGGAGCAGTTTATGAAAACATCAGATTTTTACTATGATCTGCCGAAAGAACTGATTGCTCAGGATCCGTTGGAAGACAGAAGTTCCTCCAGACTTCTGCACCTTTCCATGCAAGATGGATCTTTTGAACACAGACATTTTACAGATATTCTGGACTATCTTCATAAAGGAGATTGCCTGGTCATCAACGATACAAAAGTTATACCGGCTCGTTTATATGGCCATAAGGAAGAAACGGGTGCTGTGATCGAGATACTTCTTCTGAAACGAAGAGAAAATGATATATGGGAGTGTCTTGTAAAACCTGGCAAGAAAGCACGTCCGGGAGCAAAGATTACGTTTGGAGACGGAATTTTAAAAGGAGAGATCATCGATGTTGTTGATGAAGGCAATCGACTGATCCAGTTTCATTACGATGGTATTTTTGAAGAAATTCTCGATCAGCTTGGGGAAATGCCGCTTCCTCCGTACATTACCCATAAATTAAAAGATAAGAACCGTTATCAGACTGTTTATGCCAAAAATGACGGTTCAGCTGCGGCTCCTACAGCCGGTCTGCACTTTACCCGAGAACTTCTGAAACAAGTGGAAGATATGGGAGTTAAAATTGCCCATGTTACGCTTCATGTTGGTCTGGGAACCTTCCGGCCGGTAAAGGTGGATGATGTCGAACAGCATCATATGCATTCTGAATTTTACATGGTAGAAGAAGATCAGGCAAAACTGATCAATGATACAAAGAAAAACGGCGGAAGAGTGATTTCTGTTGGAACCACGAGCTGTCGTACACTGGAATCAGCTACTGATGAGAATGGAATCCTTCAGGCAGGAAGTGGCTGGACAGAAATTTTTATTTATCCGGGATATCATTTTAAAATGATTGATGGACTGATCACGAATTTTCATCTTCCGGAATCTACGCTTCTTATGCTGGTATCTGCACTGGCAGGAAAAGAACATATCATGGCAGCTTATGAGGAGGCAGTAAAGGAACGGTATCGTTTCTTTTCGTTTGGGGATGCCATGCTTATCATTTAACATCCATTTCTAACATTTGTTGGATGGAGAAAAAACACAGAAAATATAAGAATAACCAGGAGGTACGAATACTTCCTGGTTATTTTTGTGCCCGACATTTATGTCGGTGTCAATTTTTATAGATGAATTTGTGCGTAAGACCATTTTTAAAGACAATGGAACTTATACGACCATCAATAATATACATGGAATCAAGAATCGTTTCCATGTACGTCCTGAGAATTTCCGGATCCACTGAGGTTGCAAGATTTTTGTAATAGATATATTTTCTGCCTTTTAATTCTTTCTGTATGAGAAGATGACTGGCCTGTTTTATAAACTCCTCATCGGATAGCAGAGAATCCGGATTTTGAGTAATAAGGCCAAGCTGAGCATTAATGTCTTTTAAACGATCAGATATTTCAGATTTTCGGAGAATGAAGTCTTTTTCCGACATAGATTTGTCTGAATACAAATATAAGTCTTGCAATCGCTGTAAAGCACGTTCCTGCTTTTCTTTTTCCTTCCGGAGAGCAGCAAGTTCAGGATTAACAGACGCTTTTTTCCTTCGGGGAGTTTTTATTGCAAAAACATAAGAATTATCTGAACCATACCTGGATAAAAGATTGAAGAAATCATTTAGCCCATCTTCCTCAATGGAGGAAATATCAGAAAATGTGGAACCGGTCAGCAAATGCCGCTGCAATTCTTCGGGAGTGTCGATATTGGAAAATGTTTTCTTTGCATTGAGCATATTCAAAATATAATTGATGGCAAATTCTCCAACGATCATATCATTCACAGTGGCATTGTCGCATTTTTTACTTCTACGATGCAGGGGGCAACTATAATTTGATGGCCGGTACCCGTCAGCGTGTTTCTTTCCGGGAGTGGAAACCATTTTGTTTCCGCATTTGCCACAATAGGCAATTCCCTGAAATATATGGATATTGGCAGTAGCGTGCGGTTTTCCAACTGGATTATCAACGTATCTGGCATTTGTTTTTAATGAGGACTTCATTGCTTCGTGTTCTTCCAAAGTAAAAATAGCAGGATGATGCTCTGGAATCATTACCCATTCTTCCTCTGGATTGAGAGTTCTGTTCTCTGTTCCCTTATACCGGTTATAGCGATAAATGCCGGCGTAAAATGGACTGGATGCAATAATCCATACCGCAGTAGGTGTCCAGTCCGCACCTGCCCTGGTTTTATAACCGTCTGCATTCAGAGCCCTTGCAGTATAGACGAGGGATTTATTGTCCAGATATAGGTCTTTTAGCCTGCGGCATACTACGGCCTCGTCTTCCCTGATAGAGAAAGTAGATGTTCCAGAATCGTAGGAATAACCAAAAGGAATCCTCCCCCCGTTCCATTGCCCATTGTTGGCTCTGGATATCATCGTTGCTGTGACACGCTCCGAGGTCATGTTTCTTTCCAACTCAGCAAATACCAAAACAATTTTTAACATAGCTTCGCCAATAGCAGTGGAGGTATCAAACTGCTCATTTTTACTTACGAAGGTAACACGCAGTGATTGAAGTTCTTCGTACATTTCTGCAAAGTCCAGAAGATTTCTGGATATTCTATCAATTTTCCAAACAAGAACATGAGTGAACTCACCCTTCCGGATCCTTCCCATCATATCTTGGAAAGCTGGACGATCAGTGTTTTTTCCTGAGTAACCAGCATCTTCAAAAATCTCATAATTATCAGTGCCAAGAATAAGCTGACAATACGCTATGAGGTCCTTCTTCTGCATAGGTATGGAATCTTTGTCTACCTGGTGTATGGTAGAAACTCTGATGTATATTGCTACTTTAGTTATGCGAGTGGACGCAGATACGCCCCTTAAAGCGGTTTTTCTTCTTACCATAATATTTCTCCCAAGTGCATAAAGAAAGCCCCTGCATGGGGCTATCCTTTGATTTTAAACAATATGTGGTACATATTTGTTGAGCACAGACCACACAATTTCCCTGTCTCTTTGATCTGCCAGTTGATAGCAGGCGAGGAGGCGTTGAAGTTCCAAGACAAAAGCGTCTTTTTCTGGAACAAGTGGTGCTTGTGGCTGAATAGTAATCTTTTTATTCATAAGAAAACCTCCTGTTATTTGTTTCTGTTATTCCGATACCATTCAAAATAGTCAGGAGATATTACGCCCTCTTATTATCAGCGTATTTCTTTGGAGTAGAAACCATATGAGTACGTAGAAAATCCTTGCAAAGCTGTTGGCGATCCTCTGGTATCTGAGAGATGATATCTCCCCACTCACTGCTTAACTCACAATTCTGAGTTTGTCCGGAATATGGAGCTTGACCTAACCCATAAACCAATTCATCAATGCTGATTTGAAGATGTTCTGCAATTTCCATAACAATGTCCAATCGTGGGAATTTCCCCATTTTCCAACCACCAGTATTGCCACTTGCTCTGCCTATATCCGCTAAAACAGCTGTTATAGTGGTGCCTTTTCGTTCACAAGCAGCCTTAAAATTATCGTAGAACATAGTACCTCCTTGATAAAAACTCAATAAAATGAGCAAAAGGTATTGACCTACTCATTATTACGAGTTAATATAACAAATGTAAGATGATTTTGAAGATGATTTTAGAGTTCATTTTAAAGATAAAATCAATCTTCATTATAAAGAAAAATGCAACAAAAGTAAAGAAAAGAAAGGAGCAAAACATATGGCGGAAAAGTTGTCTCCTTGGTGCAAAAAAGCCAAGATTGCCATGATTCAGAAAGATATCGGAGTTTCTGATATGGCAGAGAGGCTCGGCAACAATCGCTCATACATTTCGTCAGTTTTAAATGGTCGTGTGGTATCACCTCCAATCAGAAAAAGAATAAGTGATTATTTGAATATTACTGATGATGATTCTTGCTCGGATGATTGAGCATGAACTCATTATAAAAGATGAGAGGTGAAAACAGAATGGAGTTTGATTGTACGAAAGAAGGCAAGAACATTTATTTTGCTTGTAGAGTAAAGGCTGCAAAATACAATGATCTTCTAAACAGTAGAGAAAGAGCTGCTGAGTTATTGGGTATCTCAACATCAACTCTGGCAAATCATGAGCTGGGAGTAACCAAAAACGTACCACCAGATACAGTAGTGATGATGTCTGATCTGTATAAGACACCGGAATTACGCAGTTATTATTGCAAACATGAATGCCCGATAGGACGGAATCTTCCTTTGGCGACACAGGTAAGCGGTTTGCAAGGAATTACTGTAAAAATTCTGAACAGCCTGGATGAAGATGGTGTTCGAAGCATGAAGAAACAACTGCTTAGTATTGCGGAAGATGGAGAAATTACAGCAGATGAGCAGGAAGAATTTGACGGAATAGTGAAAGAGCTGGAAATTTTGGCAACAGCAATTTCGGAGTTGCGGATGCTGGCCGAGAAATTTCAGAAGTAGATGAAAGAGGCTGATACGAATGGAACTGAAAGAAAAGCTGAGACAGATTTTGAAGGAACGATACGGAATAGAGAACGATGCAGAAATTATAAAAGAGGCAAGAGCCTTACAGGGAATTGATCTTGGCATATTTGTAAATCCGTATGAGAAAGATGAGGTAAAAAGTGCGTAAGAGTACACGAAGAAAATTAAAAGTATATGCGGTAGATGCGGCAATGATACTTTTGGCAGCTCAGGTAACAGTCGTATTGAAAGCCGACAATAAAGCAGAAGCATCTACATACACAACAATACAGGCCATTCAGGATGAACAGGCAGAAACCGGATCCGATGCAGAAACACTGGAAAACGATACGAAATATATTTCTGCATCAGAAGATGAGCTGAACTGGAACAATAAAGATTCCGATATCCTTTTGAAGATTGCAATGGCAGAAGCAGAGGGAGAAGGGACCGAGGGGAAAGCACTTGTAATGAAAGTGGTTCTGAATCGAGTTGAGAACAAAGAATTTCCAAATAGTGTAGAGGGCGTTGTGTTTCAGCAGGGACAATTCGAACCAGTCTTAGACGATGGCAGATATTGGAATGTTGAACCAGATGCAGAATGCTACAAGGCTTTGTATATGGTCCAGTGTGAAAACTGGGACGATACAGAGGGAGCGTTATATTTCTGCAGAACTGGTAGTTCGCCTTGGATGGAGAACAATACAGAATATCTTTTCACTATGGGAAATCATTCCTTTTATAGATAGGAGGCAAGAATGCTGGAACGATGGATTGTAAAACATTGGATTGCATTAAGCGCAGGCTGCTTATTAATGGCGGCGGCAGTGAGAATGGCATATGCTCAGCGTGGATATGCAGCAATCGGTGGTGAATGGGCAATCATTCCGATTGTGTTCCTGATCGAATGGTTTATTAAAGCCAGACGCAGGGAGGCACGAAGAAAATGCAGGAATACGAGAGCGTAAAACAGCAATTAGAGAAAGACGGTTACAAAATATCAAATGCAGAGTTTTCCTGTTTGGTGGAATACGCCAAAAGAAAAGTAAAGATTGCAGGAAAAGATGAAAGCTATATTCCAATATTACTTCCAGATATGGTAAAAGAATACTTTTTCCGAATGGGAGTGAACTTGGAAACTATGTCAAAAATGATGAAGGAATAATAACAAGGAGGCACAACACAATGAATGAAGTTCAGGTTAATTCACAGGGAAATGTCCAGTCAGTAGATTTTACCAGCCAGGAGCCAATACAGCCGCAGAGATCATCTCAAACAGAAATGATGGTAACCAGACAGGCACAGGAAGTACAGGTCGCAATGTTGGCAGCAAAGAAGTTCCCACGAGATCAGGTTGTGGCATATAACAACATTATGAGAGCTTGTCAGAGGAGAAAACTGGCAGAAAGTTCTATGTATGAGTTTCCAAGAGGAAATGAAAAAATCACAGGTCCTTCAATAAGACTTGCAGAGGCTATTGCGCAGAACTGGGGGAATATTGATTTTGGATTTATGGAACTGGAACAGAGAAACGGAGCCAGCCAGGTTATGGCGTACGCATGGGACCTTGAAACCAATTCCAGACAGACAAAATTATTTAGCGTTCCTCATATTAGACACACCAGAAAAGGCGATTATCCGCTTACAGACCCAAGAGATATTTACGAAGCAGTAGCGAACCAGGCAGCACGAAGGGTAAGAGCTTGTATTCTTGGAATTATTCCGAGTGATGTTGTGGAGGCAGCAGTGGATAGATGTAATAAAACATTGCGAGAAGGATATGAAGAGCCTTTAGTGGATCGTGTTAGAAAGATGGCAGAAGTATTTGAAAAGGAATTTTCTGTAAATATCTCAATGATTGAAAAGTATCTGGGCTGTAAGAGCGATGCTTTTTCCGAAAATGACTTTGTAAGATTGAAAAAAGTGTACCGCACATTACGTGATGGAATGGCAAAGAGGGAAGATTACTTCGAAATTGGATTACCGGTAACTGATAACAGTGAGATCAGCGATCCTTTCAGCGGAGGAGAAAAGAAACAGGAAGCAGGCAAAGAGGGTGACAAGAAATGATTTTGAATAATGAAAATTATTACAGCCCGGAAGCGAATCAGGAATACATGAGCGTATCGCAGTACAAAGCATTTATGAATTGTGAGGCAGCGGCTATGGCCAGTATCTCAGGAAGATATGAAAGGCCAACAACTAGGGCATTATTGGTAGGCTCATTCGTAGACAGATACTTTGAAGGTACACTCGATGAGTTCCTGAAAGAGAATCCAACCCTTTACACAAGAAAGCATGAGCTGAGAGCAGAGTTCAAGAGAGCAAACCAGATCATAGAAGCTGTGAAAACGGATCCGAAATTCATGGATGCCATGAGTGGAGAAAAACAGCGGATTTTCACCTTTGATTTATTTGGGGTGAAGTGGAAAGCGAAGCTGGACAGCTATAATCCGGGAAAAGCGATCACAGATTTAAAGGTCGTGGCAAGAATGGATAAGTTGCCTATGTGGAGATATGACATTCAGGGTGCTGTTTACCAGAAAGGTGTGGAAATCGTTACGGGCGAAAAGCTACCGTTTTATCTTGCTGTAGTAACAAAAGAGAGGGTAATGGATAGAGATATCTGGCAGATACCGCAATCTACCCTTGATATGGCATTGCGACAGGTGGAGGAAAACATCGGAAGATATGCAGATATTAAAGCCGGTTTGCTGGAACCTGTTCATTGCGGAAGGTGTGATTATTGCAAAAGCATAAAGCAGGCTGCTGTAAGAAACTACAATGAATTGTTGGAGGCGTAAGGGCATGAAACTTGTAAAAATTTTAAGCGATAAGGTTCAAATTAGATCGGACTACAAAGAATTTGACGATGCGCGGATCAATGATCTGATTGCTGTATCAGATGGAGAAGTGGAACTGGTTACCATGGTAAACACATTGACAGATATTGACACAGAGAATGAGGAGGAAATCGGAGAAAACGATTATATTTTGGAACATAGCAGTACAAAGATGTTGGAATGCTCCATTATCGGAACTGTAAAAGATGGAACATTCCAGAAGGCAATAGACAAATATCCAACCATGAAAGTAAGTGCACATCGAATTTCCAAAGAAGAATTTGCTTCTATGCTGAGCAGGTATACAGAAGGATTCTGCATCGGAGAATATTCAGCCTATGAGTTTCCGGCATATGTAGATGGAAACAAATTCTTCCAGAGACATGCTTGTATTGTTGGAAACACCGGCGCAGGAAAATCCGAGACAGTGGCGAAAATTTTGGAGCAGACAAGCAAATTACCTGGGGCGAATGTGATTGTATTTGATATTCATGGCGAATACAAAGAATTGTCATATGCCAGAAATATTCAGATTGGTGGTGACAGACCATTCCCTATATGGATGTTTGGCTTTACGGATATGATCTCCAATATTTTAAAAATCAAAGAGGAATCAGCAACCGTAGCCATGACAGCTCTCCGGAAGTGTTACTACAATGTATGCCCGAAAGGGAAAGAAAACAGACCGGTATATTTCAACTATGTAGAGTTTGTTAAACTGATGAAATTTCTTGATGAAGAAATGATCGGAACAGGAGAGACTTATAAATCAGGCGCACAGGCTGGAAAAGAGAAAATCGTAAAAGGTGATTACAACGGGAAGCTCACCAATATTGTGAATCTCCTTGTTGATAAGGCAAGAGACAGCAAATATCAGTTTTTATTTGAGGATATGCCGCAGCAGTATTTATATGATTTTATGAAAGATGTGCTGAACAATGATGTTCCAGTAAAGAATATTGATCTGTCCGAGGTACCACACGATGTTGCTATTCCGATTATTGGAGTGATTACGAAATTAGTATATGAGATTCAGAGAACATACAAGAGTAAAGACGTAAATCCGGTCACCTTGGTATGCGATGAGGCTCATGTATATATTCCAAATGACTTCTCATTATCTGCCTCTCAGCGGCGTATGGTGGAGATATTTGAGAACATTGCGAAGGAAGGTAGAAAGTTCGGTGTGACATTATTTCCTGCAAGCCAGAGGCCGTCAGAGCTTAACAAGACAATCATGGCACAGTGCGCAAACTTCATTGTAGGAAAAATGAATAACGAAAATGACAAGGCAATGATTAAAGGAATGATGCCAGAAGGAAGCGAAAGCGTGATTGATGAAACGTCAATGTTTTCTCCAGGCGATGTGTTTGTGATCGGAGATGCAGTACCAATTCCATTAAAAATCCATGTTGCACTTGCAGAAGAAAGACCACAGTCCAGAACGATTGCCTTTTGGGATAGATGGAAAAATGCAGGAACGATTGATGTTACAAACGCAACCACAAAATATATTACCGGATGAGGTGGCAAGGATGAGACTGATACGTTGCAGAAAATGCGGAGCAGCTCTTGTAACAGAAGATGCACTCATTGAAAGAATGAACGATACGATACATGAACTGAATGAAAAGGCCAGACATTCAAAAAATGGGAAGATCGCGAAATCATATCTTGCAGAGGCAGCAAGTGTTACAAAGATGATGAAAGGCATTCTTCATAATACAGCACAGATGGAAGCTAGGAAAAGCGGAAGCAGTTATGAGTTATCCGAAATTGTCCATTATATCAGAGAAAATGATCTTATTTCCGATGAAAAACTGGACGAGTTAAGAAAAACTGCAAGGGAAAGAGCGAAAATCCGTAATGAGGAAAATCAAAAAGAAATCGATCGGATATATGGCAAATATAGAGGGGGATATATTCCGAGCAACAATACAAAATCTGATAAAACAGCAGAAAAAGCCATAAAGAATGTTGGGAAGAAGGGATAACAAAGGATGGCTCAGAAAAGAATGTTCACAATGAAAATAGTTGACAGTGATGCGTTCCTGGATATGCCAATGTCAGCCCAGTGCCTGTATTTCCATCTGAATATGAGGGCTGATGATGATGGATTCATAGGGAATCCAAAAAGAATCATGCGTACAGTGGGTGCCAGGGATGATGATATGCGGATCCTGATATCGAAGAGATTTGTCCTGACATTTGATAATGGCGTGATCGTCATAAAGCATTGGAGGATGCACAACTGCATTTCTCAGAACAGATACCATGAAACTCAGTATACAGACGAAAAAAGAACATTGCTTCTCAAGGATAATAAATCATATTCAACTACTCATGGTGTGCCTATGGATGATTCAAAGATGATAGAGGCACAGGAAGGTATACCTGCAGTGCTGGAAGATCAGGAGATGAATACAGAAAAGCCAAAGAGAAACGACTATCCAGATGATTTTGAGGCGTTCTGGGCTGAATATCCCAAAAAAGCAGATAAAGGAATGGCATATAAGAAATATCAGGCTCGTATAAAGAGTGGATTTTCACCAGAAGAATTGAGACTTGCAGCCAGAAATTATCGGATGGAGTGCGAGAGAAGGCATACTGATTCTCAATACATCAAACATGCCAAAACATTCCTGGGGGATGCAACACCATTTATGGATTACATAGAAAAAGAGAAACCACAGGAACCGGATTCAAATGGCAGTGCAGATTTTGATAAATACTTATAAGGAGGTGGCGAGATTATGGATGCAGCACAGTTTCTTCCTACGGAACCTTCATCTGAGGTTACTCAGATTCATGAAGGGGATTACAAAGACGCAGACGGATTATGGCATTGCGGAGTGTGCGGAAAGGCAAGGCAGAAAAAGATAAACAGTCCGTATTTCCATAAAACAGTCTGGTGCATTTGCGATTGCAGGGCAAGAGAATTGGAGGAACGGAGAAGGAAAGAGGAATACGAGGAAGAAATGCATCGTGTCCAGAGATTGAAAGATGCTTCTATGATGGCTAGTAAATTCAGAGATGCGGAATTTTCCGTATATCAGAAAAGAAAGGAAAATCAGAGGGCATATGATGTGTCCAGAAAATATGTAGCTCAGTTCAGACAGATGATTACAGAGGGAAACCCAAAAACCGGAGAAAGAAACATAGGACTTGTATTTTATGGTCCATGTGGAACCGGAAAGAGTTTCACAGCAGCTTGTATTGCAAATGAACTGATAGAGCAGAACATATCTGTGGTAATGACATCGTTCGTGAAGATATTGCAGGACATTCAGGGGCAGGACGAGGCGGCATACATTGGAATGCTGAATGCGTGTAGTTTACTTATCATTGATGATCTGGGGGCAGAAAGAAACACAGATTATGCACTGGAAAAAGTTTATAACGTCATAGACAGCAGAGTAAGGGCTGATAAGCCTATGATTCTGACTACGAATCTTACATTTGATGAAATGATGAGGAATCCAGATATCCGTTATCGGAGGATCTATGACAGAATTTTTGAACACTGTTTTCCGGTGGAGATTCCTGGAAAATCATTCAGAATCATAAAAGCAGCACAGAGGCAGAAGGAACTTGCTGATTATTTTTAAATGATGGGAGAAAGAAAAAATGGAAATGAGCGCAACACAGAAAGTAGGACAGGAAATTAAGAAAGTCAGATATCGCATGGGAATGACACAGAAAGAATTAGGAAAACTCATTGGAAAGAGCGAGAGCCAGATTGGAGCATATGAAAACGCATCTGCAAGTATTACACTGGATGTTCTTTTCAAAATTGCGGAGGTTACTAAAACCAAACCGGAAGAGCTGATTACTGGTCCAGCAAAGAAAGAGGTAAAAACAGGATGGGATGCAGAACTCAGAATATATGGTCTGGAAGATCGAAAAACGGTTATGACAATCCTGGCGGTGAATGGTTACGATGTAGGGCAGCACAAAAAGCAGGTGACGCCCACCGGAAAGGCAGTTGCATATTATGTACACGCCACTGACAGGAAAGAGAATGCGGACACCTCAAAATGATGAGGAAACAAAGAAATATGAAATATAAAAGAAAAGTTCCTACCGTAGAAGCGTTCCAGCTTAACAGGGATGCAGAAATAAATGCTCCGGGATGGTTTGCAAGAGATGTCAAAAAAGAGATGATCTATTTCGATAGATGTATTACCGATGGAGCAATCTTCATATATGGATGCACGATCAACACCGGATGTGGAAAGCTGAGAGCAAAGATCGGTGATTATATTGTGAAGGAAAGTTCAGGAGAAATCCGTCCGTATAAATCAAAGGACTTTGCAAGAATATTCGAGAGGATGTAGGAACATGGAACTAAAATTTACAGTACATGGGGAACCAAAGGGAAAAGGCAGACCAAGATTCAATACCAAAACAGGTCATGCTATTACACCAAAAGATACAGTGATTTATGAAAATCTGGTTCGTATGGAATATTTGAACCAGTGCGGAGAAACCAAGTTTCCGGATGATGCCATGCTGGATATGAGAATAAAAGCATACTATACAATTCCACCGAGCAGACCGAAAAAGAAAAAAGAGCTTATGCGAGCTGGGATTATCAGACCAACCAAAAAACCTGATATGGACAACTGCATTAAGATCATTGCGGATGCTCTGAATAAAATTGCATACCATGATGATACTCAAATTGTAGATTGCCAGGTAAGAAAATTTTATTCTGACGATCCCAGAGTGGAGGTCCGGATTTTGGATATAAAGTCACCAGTTAACAAATAATTGAATGAGGAGGAAAACAACAATGGAAATTATGAACTGGCAGGAAATCACAATGGAGAGCGAAACATTCTCGAAGATCAGAGAATCATTCAATCTGTTGCTTCAAAGATTGTTCCAGAAAATGGAACAGAATCATTCTGACGAAGGAGCAATTACCTTAAAGGTAAATCTATCAATCAGTAAAGACTTTATTCCTGATGGAAACGGAAGTTCCAGAGAAGTACATAAGCCGATATTGAAATACAAGATTGACACGCAGGTACCAGTGAAAGATGGATTCGATGGAAAGAATGATACAGGAATGGAACTGGTCTATGATGATGAATTGAAACGCTATGTTCTGAGATACGTTTCGGAAGGAGGACAGCAGAGCATTTTCGATCCTGAATATGCAAATGTAGTAAATGGAGAGGCGACCATTGTTGATGAGCAGCCGGCACTTCCGATGAATGCACCACTGCTGGAATGCTCCGAACAGGATGCCACAGAAACAGATAATAGCAGTTCTGACAGCGAGAATACTTCTAATGAGGAAATTATAGACCAGGACGATACAAACGGTGCAAGCGGCGATACAGAATCCTCAGACGATGATTATGAGTACGATGAGGAATAGGAGAACAGAGAAAAAATGAGATTAAAAAATTCATTTGGAAATTGCTCAAAATGCGGTAAGCAGATCATGTGGATAAAAACAAAAGCTGGTAAAAGTATGCCTTGCAATCCAAGTTTTGTATACTACAAAGAGCAGAAAGGAGGCAAGGACAGAATTGTCCTTACCAATGGAGAAGTGGCTGTAGGTACAGTACAGGATTATCCAGAACATGCAACAGGATTTGGATATATCTCACACTTTGCAACATGTGAAGCAGCACAGATGTTCAGAAAGAAGAAAAAGGCAGCAGTTTAGGAGGATCAGGAACAATGGGAAAGATTAATGATATGGTAAAAGATGTACATGAAACAGCGGTACAGCATGGATGGTGGGACAAACCTCCGGAGTTTGGAACATTGATCGCATTGTGTCACAGTGAATTGTCAGAAGCATTGGAGGAATACCGAAAAGGTAAGGAACCAACTGAAACATATTACAGAGAAGACGGAAAGCCAGAGGGAATCCCATCAGAGCTGGCAGATACAGTAATCAGAATCATGGATATGTGCGGATATTACGGAATCGACCTGGAAGCAATGCTGATGGAAAAAGCAGAATTTAACAAAAGCAGATCATACAGACATGGGGGAAAGAAAATCTAAATAAAAAAGTAAGCCCCTGCCAGATACCTAAGACAAGAGCCCACAAACGGATAGCCTGATTATACATCGGGTGTGGAGTATTAGTCAAATAAAGTTTCTGGAGGGGCATTTTATGACGGCGAAAGAATATTTAGAACAGGTGCGACACAAACAGGCAGAGATTGGAAATCTAAAAAGAGATAAAGAGGCAGTAAAAGATATGCTGTATTCATTAGGGGGAGGCGGCGAAGGCGAAAGAGTACAAAGCAGCAGAAACAATGATAAGTTCGGGACATTGTTTAGCCGGATTGATGAGATGGAAAGAAAAATTGATGATAAGATCATAGATTTGATGCAGTTCCGGATGAAGGTATCAGAACAAATAAATGCTCTGGATAATGTAAGTTATATCACAATATTGAATTGCAGATATATCCACTTTCAATCATGGGAGAAAATAGCCAGATCAGCATTTGATGAGGAAAGAAACGTGCGGAGTGTCCAGAAATTGAATGGGCTGGCGTTACAGGAATTCGAGAAAAAATATGCGGTCATGCTGGCAGAATTGACATTAGAGGCAATATAAAAACAGTTAGCGTTCGCTAATTGCCGCTATTTGTACATAAAATGCCGCCTGATGTACATATAAGGTCATGAAGCGTACGTGAAATGCCACAAAATGCCTCTCGAAGTGTACTAGAAGTGCATAGAGGAATGTGCTAGAGTATAAACTGCAACAAGCGGATGTGAAACATGCCCTCACAAATACTTGTTGCCGGCTGTGTTGTGCCGATTCTTTCTCATTTAGCCCTGCCTTACGAGGCGGGGCGTTTTAAAGAAAGATGAAACAATGGAATAAATGAGAAAAGCAGGGACGATGTGTAAAAGCATGGTCCTTTTATTATGTGCAAAATGAGAAAGGAGCAAGCGGAATGGGTAGAATGCAGATTGTATATAGGAGTATTAAAGACATACTTCCTTATGAGAAAAATCCAAGAATCAATGACGAAGCAGTACCAGTAGTAAAGGAGAGTATCAAGGAATTTGGCTTTAGAATCCCTATTGTTATTGATGTTAATGATGTAATTGTCGCAGGCCATACGAGAGTAAAGGCGGCGAAAGAGCTGGGAATGGAAGAAGTTCCTTGTACTATTGCTGATGATTTGACAGAAGAACAGATTAAGGCGTTCCGACTGATAGATAATAAATCTGCTGAGATCGCCACATGGGATGAGGAATTGTTACAACAGGAATTGTCAGAAATTCTTGATATTGATATGTCGATGTTTGGTTTCGAGGAAGGCGAGACAGATTTTGCTGATGAGATAGAGGACAATACCTACACAATGAAAACCAACATTCCACAGTATGAGATTGCTGGAGAATGTCCTACAATTTCAGAAATGCTGGATAAAGAAAAAAGCAGAGAACTGATTGCAGAGATTGAAAAAGCAGAAGGGATTACGGAGGAAGAAAGACAGTTCCTGAAGGATGCTGCTGGCAGGCACAATGTTTTCAATTACAGAAATATTGCAGAGTATTATGCTCATGCAACACCGGAGATGCAGAGACTGATGGAAAAGTCAGCCCTTGTAATCATAGACATAAATAATGCAATCGCAAATGGCTATGCAAGTTTATTTGCTGATGTCTTAGATACTATGGAGGATGAGGAAGATGCGTGACGATTTTGTAGTATTCATTATTACACATAAGCGTCCGGATAATCAGATTACATATAAGACATTGAAGCGTGGAAAGTATACAGGAAAGATAATCTTTGTTCTTGATGATGGAGACGATACCATAGATGCGTATTGCGAAAAATATGGTAAAGAAAATATACAGGTTTTTCACAAATACGAGGATTTTGATATTGGAGATAACTTGACAGATCATAAAGGCGTTCCTGTATATGCAAGAAATATTTGCTTCAAAATTGCCAGGGAAAAAGGATATAAATATTTCGTGCAGTTGGATGATGACTATCCGAAGATAGATTACCGTTACGTGAAGGATGGAAAGTTAAAAGCAAAGCCGGTATCAGATTTTGACAAATTGTTTGAGGCTATGTGTAAATTTATGGAACCAGAAGCAATAAGCTGTGTGGCATTTGCTGTCGCCGGTGACTACATTGGTGGGGCAAATGGAAGATACAGGGATGGATTATACAGAAACGCAAGAAACTCATTCTTTTGCAGGACGGACAGACCTTTTGAATTTTTAGGTCGTATAAATGAAGATGTTACCACACCTGCTGTTAATAATATGCTTGGAAGATTATTCTTTACTTTCATGGGTGTGCAAGTTACGCTATACGACCATGAAAAGAACAAAGGAGGATCCACCGAACAATATCGGGAAGTAAATCTGTACTGGAATTACTTCTATCCGGTTCTTTATGTTCCGAGTGCAATAAGCGTTGCTTATGGGAAAACAGGATTTATAAAACGTGTGCGGTGGAACAATTTGCTGCCTCAGATTATAAATGAAAAATGGAGAAAAGGCTATGAGAAGTGATTTTGCTGTTTTTATATTGACGCATGGCCGAGCTGATAATGTGGCAACAATGGGAGCCCTGAAAAAAGGTGGATATACAGGAAAATGGTATATGATCATTGATGATGAGGACGAGACAGCAGAACAGTATCGTAAAAACTTCGGACCTGAGCATGTAATAATGTTCGATAAGCAGGAAGCGTATGATCGAGCAGACACAATGGATAATTTCAATGAGCATAGAGCAATTATTTATGCCAGGAATGAAACGTTCAGGATAGCAAAAGAACTGGGACTGAAATATTTCCTGATGCTGGACGATGATTACAAAGAAATAGATTTTCGATATGTAAACGGAAATAAGTTGTCAGCAAAACCGGCAAGGCAGATGGACAGGATTTTTGAAGATATGCTTCGTTTTCTGGATGTGTCTGGTGCAGCTACAGTAGCATTTGCGCAGGGTGGTGATTTCGTAGGTGGTCTGGATGGAGGAAACTTCAAGAAAGGATTGCTTAGAAAAGCTATGAACAGTCTGTTTTGCAGAACTGACAGGCCAATAGATTTCAGAGGTACGATGAATGAGGATGTTACAACATATACCACATTAGGAAGCAGAGGAAGATTATTCTTCACATTATGCAATATGTGTGTAATCCAGATTCCTACGCAGTCCCTTGATGGAGGAATGACAGAATCATACTTGGAGACAGGAACGTATGTAAAGACATTTTATTCTGTAATGGCAATGCCGAGTTGTATCAAAGTCAGTATGATGTATACGAAGCATAAGCGGATTCATCATAGGATAGACTGGGAATGCTGTGTTCCGAAGATCATAAATGAAAAATACCGGAAGGAGGTGCGGTAGTGTGGAAAATATTGCAGGGGATAAGATGTTTGCTCATGTGGAAAGAGCATTGAACGATCGCAGGCCGATAACAGCAGATATATTCCTAACAAATTATTGTAATAATAAATGTCCATATTGCACCTACAGACGGTGGGAGCTGGAAGCAGGCGCATATTCGATGAGGTATGAGGAATTTGTTAGGTATGCGAAAAGGCTGCTTGAACTTGGCGTGAGAGGCTTTATTCTGACAGGTGGAGGCGAGCCTACATTGTGCAGGGATTTTAAAAAGATTACAGACTGGTTGGAGGCACACAATATTCACTATGGAATTAATACAAATTTCAATGAGGTGCAATACATAAGACCAGACTATTTGAAAGTTTCCCTTGATGGATGGGATGAGGACAGCTACGAAAAAAGTCGAGGTGTAAGAGCATATAAAAAGGTCAGAAATAATATTCAGGCATATGCGGAATGGAAAAGAAGGGAAAGCCCGGAAACAACATTCGGTATTCAGAGAGTGGTGAGCTGGCCAGACGATGTATATAAGTTCTATAAAGCAAATTGTGATCTTGACGTTGATTATATGAGCTTCCGTCCGATAGAAAGCACAGGGGGTATAGCATACCTGGACGAATATTCAGATACTCATATCAAAGAGATCGTATACACGATTGAAGAACTGTCAAAGAAAGACAGCAGGGTAAAGCTGAATTTCAAATGGAATATGATTGATGAGCAGGAAAGTACCTGTATAGCACAGTGGGCGCAAATTGCAGTAAATGAGCATGGACAAGTGATGTATTGCTGTCATAAGCCATATGAGATCATAGGCCATGTGCTGGACAGTAACATCCTGGAGGCTAAAGCAAAAGCCAGAACAGATATGGCAAGATGCGATATTCCATGCAGAATGACGGCACCGAATATGTTTATGGCACAGATGGAGAAAGAGAGAAAAGACCCATATTTTATCTGATTTTCTCAAATAATGACAGAACAGAGAGGTGGTGACGGTGCCGAATGAGGAAAACTTAAAAAAAGGTGAGCCATATCGCTTCCGAACAGGGGAACAACAGGTGGAAACAGCCCGAAAAGGCGGCATCGCATCAGGTGAAGCACGCCGCAGGAAGAAAGCCATGCGAGATACCGCTAAAATGCTGCTTGATATGCAGGTTCCGAAGGCTGCGAAAGAGTTGAAACAAAAGCTGGCAGTCATGGGAATATCTGAGGAAGATTTTACATATCAGACAGCGGTAATGGTGGGAGTTATCAATCAGGCAATGAAAGGCAACACAAAAGCAGCTGCATTCCTACGTGACACTGTTGGAGAAAACCCGGCACATGAACTCAGGGAAAGAGAGCTCGATCAGAAGATTGCAGAATTTGAATACCATAGACAGCAGGAGGAAGCACAGAGGAAAGAAAACGAGAGTACATCTTCATTAGCTGATGCAATAGAGGAGGCGTACAGGAACAGGATGGAGGCC
Source organism: Blautia obeum ATCC 29174 (assembly GCF_025147765.1). Lineage (NCBI taxonomy): Bacteria > Bacillati > Bacillota > Clostridia > Lachnospirales > Lachnospiraceae > Blautia > Blautia obeum. Next base: position 2,062,299 of record NZ_CP102265.1, on the reverse strand, counting down.
GAGAAAGATGCTGAGCAATGAGGCTATTTTATATTATGCCAACCATCCGGTGGAATTTGTACAGGATATATTAAAGGCAGACCCGGATCCTGAACAGAAAAAGATATTGCGAAGCCTTGTTGAAAATCAAATGACAAGTGTTCGCTCTGGACATGGTATCGGTAAATCGGCAGTAGAAGCATGGTCCGTAATATGGTTCATGTGTACTCACCCATACCCGAAGATACCATGCACAGCCCCGACACAGCATCAGTTGTTCGATATCCTTTGGGCTGAGATCAGTAAATGGAAGCGTAACAATAAAACGCTAGATTCAGAATTGATATGGACAAAAGAAAAGTTGTATATGAAAGGCCATGCCGAAGAATGGTTTGCAGTAGCACGTACCGCAAGTACGCCAGATGCTTTGCAGGGCTTCCATGCGGAACATATGCTTTATATCATAGATGAGGCAAGCGGTGTTGAAGATAAAATATTCGAACCGGTTCTTGGTGCTCTTTCGACACCAGGAGCAAAATTACTTATGTGTGGAAACCCGACCCAGTTGTCGGGATTTTTTTATGATAGTCACAATAAGAACCGAGAACAGTATTCGACATTCCATATTGATGGTAGAAACAGCACGAGAGTATCACAAGAATTTGTGCAGACGATCATCAATATGTATGGTGAGGATAGCGATGTATTCCGAGTACGTGTTGCTGGTGATTTTCCATTGGCAGAGGATGATATTTATATACCGCTTCCGCTGGTTGAAAAAAGCATTGCAACAGAATACTTCCCAAGAAGGCATCCGCAGATCATACATATTGGTTGTGATGTCGCGAGGTTTGGTACGGACAAAACAGTTATTGGTTATCGTACCGATGAGAAGGTACAGTTCTTCAAGAAACGTGTAGGCCAGGACACAATGAAAACCGCAGACGATATTGTTTCGTTGGGAATGCTGCTTGTATACCAGTATGGATTAAAACCAGACATAGATGAGCCTATACCGATAAAGATTGATGATGGAGGCGTAGGCGGTGGAGTAGTTGACAGACTGAGACAGATCAAGAGGAATAATCCAGAGCGTTTCTGGTGGATGGAAGTATATCCAGTTAAGTTCGGACAGAAGATCAGACACAAGTTCTTTGATGATAGCACAACATATATGATGTCTGTTCTCAAAAAGCTATTGCAGCCGTTTGATGATAACGGGCTTCCAAAAGATGTTGAAATTATCCTTCCTGATGATGATGCTCTTGTGGCTCAGATATCTGGAAGAAAGTACGAAATGACAGAAAACTCAAAGATCAGAGTTGAAAGCAAAAAGGTTATGAAGGCCAGAGGAGTACAGTCACCCGATGAAGCAGACTGCATATTGCTGGTATGCCTACCGGTTAAGAGGCCGAAGAAAAAGAAAGGGGCAACATAAAACATGAGTGGAAAGACAAAAGGACAGGTCAAGGCAACAGTGATAAAAGCTGCGGATCCTGTAATATCAGCACCGGTTAAAAAATCCGATGCACCATCTCAGGTTACGGTAGAGGAAGCGGTCAATGCTGGTGATTGGATAGAACCGCCAATGATGCTGGAAGGCCTGAAAAATATGGTAACAGAAAGTTCTATATTGCCACAGTGTATAAGGGCTTATAAAAATAATATTGCCGGTTTCGGAATTGGAATCCGATATACAGTAGATCAGGAGGAAACGCCAGAAATGAAGACAGAGTTCGATGCCATCACAGAGGTTGTAGAACTCCTGAATGTAGACCAGGACACAAAACAAGTATTTGAGAACATAGTGGAAGCCAGAGAGACATATGGAATCGCATATCTCGAAGTTATCCGGAATCTTGACAAAGAGGTTCAGCAGATAGAATTTATCAAAGATACTCCGAGCGTGAGAAAGTCAAGACCGATGGAACCATACGTTGAAATACCGTACTTCCATCATGGGAAAGAGACAAAACGCAGAAAGAAATTCAGGAAGTATAAACAGGAAATATGTGGACGGACAGTTTATTTCAAAGAGTTTGGCGATCCTAGAATCATGGATTTAAGAGATGGCAGATACGTTCCAGAAGGCGCAGGCTTGGAGCTTAGATATCAGGCCAATGAAATATTAGAGTTCGCCATCGGACCGCAGCCATACGGAGAAATACGTTGGATAGGACAGATTCTTGGCGTAGATGGAAGCCGCATGGCAGAGGGATTGAATAATAATTATTTCTACAATGGTAGGCACACGCCACTTATGATCATGATTCGTAACGGTACTTTGACAGATGATAGTTACAGTCATCTCAAAGAGTACATGAACGATATCAAAGGGGAAAACGGTCAGCATGGATTCCTGCTGTTAGAGACAGAAAGTGTGGATGGACGTTCTGATTTTGATGATGATAAGAAACCAGAAATTGAAGTAAAGGACCTGGCAAGTATCTTGCAGAAAGACGAACTGTTTCAGGAATATCTTGACAATAACCGAAAGCGTGTTCAGTCGGCATTTCTGTTACCGGATTTATATGTTGGATATACCACAGACTTCAATCGTGCAACAGCACAGACAGCGCAGGAGGTAACAGAACAGCAGGTGTTTCAGCCTGAGAGAACATCTCTGGCATGGGTTATCAATAATAAATTGTTGAACTGTTATCGTTTTCAATATGTGGAGGCTTACTTCCTAGCTCCGGATATCAGCAATCCAGATGATATGTATAAACTCCTGAATGTGACAAACAATGCAGGAGGCATCACACCGAATATGGCAAAAGAAGTCATTTGTGATGCTTTAGGAAGGACTTGTGAACCGTACACAGATGAGTGGGGCGATGTACCGCTTACAATCTGGAAGGATAAAGCAGCACAGACGGATATCAGTGGACTGATGGGACAGCTTACAAAGCAGATTGAGAAAGCACAGGGAAAGAATGAACCAGATCAGGTTGTTGCAGTAATGAAAGAAGTCAAAAAGTTGCTTGCGAAGATACAGAAGCAGGAGGAGAATCATGCAGCTTGATACGAAACCATTGATAGATGCAATAAACAGGCTGATTGAAAAAGCAGATGATGATCTGAAAGATTCTTTAGAAGCAGAGGGTTATGTAGCAGCCAGTGAACTTGTAAAGAATATCAACAAGTTAGAGGATGCCATAGACGATGCATTGGATGTAGATTCTTTGGAGTTCCTGGAAAAGATTGAGGAGGCAACAGGAGTAACCGACTTTATAACTGATATCTGGCCAGGAATAAAAGGCGCTGACGATCTGGAAAAGGCACTGAGAGAGATATTCAGGAAACAGTTTGACGATATGTTCAGGGAATTTACGTATCAGTGGGTTCTTGCCGAAGACCCAGTGCTTGCAACAGAGGTGGAGGAAATCACAAAGCCTGCAGAAGCATTCATTCAGGGATGGTCAGGAGAACTTGCCCGGATTATGAATCTGAATACCAAAGATGCTATGGAGCGATTACTGTTGAAAGCGCAGGAAAAGAAATGGTCCATAGATGAATTATCCGAAGCTATTGGAAACAGTGGTATTCGGGAGCATGGCTACCGTAGTCGGCGTGTTGCGTTGACTGAATCGCTCAGGGTAGAAAGCTACGCACAGCAGGAAAGCATGATTCAGAATCCGCTTGCGTACAAGAAGAAATGGAAACATGTTATGTCTGCTCATCCAAGAGAGAATCACATGGCAATGGACGGACAGGAAGTGTTCAAAAGGGAAATGTTCACTCTGACCGGTAAGAATGGTGCAACGTATATGGTGCTTTGTCCGAGAGATACCAGCCTTCCGGTGGAGGAAACGGCAAACTGTCATTGCCTTATGGAAACTATTGCAGATGAAAATGCACTTGGAATGACAGCGGAAGAAAGAGTTGCAGCACGAAAAAAATATATGGATGAGGTTAATGCGGAATACGATGCTTGGGAAAAGAAATTCAAAGAGGACACAGGCATTGAGGAACCGAGGGACGATCCTTCCGTTACATGGAAAATTTATAATTCATATTACGAAGCATACCGAAAGGGTGAAATAGCATGAAGCGTAGGCGTTGGCATGGCACAAGGGCACCATGCTTTTTTAATGCCCTGAAATCGAAGATACAGAAATTTATGAAAGGAGCAAAAGAAGTGCCAAAGGGTAATATTGTGAAGTCTTATGCCATTAGTGATGCAAAAATCGGATTTGTTTCACTGGTGGATAAGGCAGCAAACAAGCATAAATTTTTGATCACCAAATCAGAAGGTGATACTGCTACGATTCAGATTTATGGCCGGATTGTAAAAGCGGATGAAGATAAGCATTACGTTACCGGAATTGTGTACGAACCTATGACTGAGGACACAGACGGAAATTACATGACGGAGGAGGAAATCACAAAGGCCGCCCACTGGTTTATGAAGAACTCTGGCAAGCCAGACATTCAGCATTGCTTTGAAAAAGCAGACAATGTGGAGATCGTAGAATCTTATGTTGCAAAGAGTGACATGGAGATTGAAGGCCAGCAGATAAAAAAGGGAACTTGGCTTATGACGATGGAAGTCGCAGACGATGATGTTTGGGGCAAGATCGAAAAGGGCGAAATTACCGGTTTTTCTATGGGAGGCACAGGAAATTACAGTACAGAGGATGTAGTCCTTTCGGATCCTGATAATTCCATTGAGAAAACGCAGAAAAAAGGAATCATGAAGGCAGTCGTTGATGCTGTGTCAAAAGCACTGCATTTAGATTCAACCGATGTGATCGAAAAAGGCGCAGTAAAAGATTCATACAATAAACGTATCGTTCGGGATAATTTCTGGACAGCGTATTATTCCCTTTCAGATTACTTGCTGGAAACGTATAACCCACAAACAGGATGTTACGAGCCGATACACGATGAAACCACAATCAGGGAAGCATTAGAGGATTTCAACTCAATCGTAGTAGATTTGCTGGCTGATAAAGATGGAGTATTCAAATCTATTGAGAAAGCTGGCAAGAAAATAAGCACACAGAACATGGAAACCTTAAAAGGAATTCATGAAAGCATGGGTGCCTTTCTTGAAAAGTTCAAAGAAGAGGAGGACGAAGAAGTGAACAAAGCAGAAATTGAAAAGACCGTAACAGAGGCGATTGCAAAAGCAATGTCCAATCTTACCGTAACACCGGCTATTTCAGCCCCGAATGCAGAAGGTAATGTGACTAAGGGTGAAACCAATCAGACAGCCGCACCGGGCAATAGCGGAGCCTCAGAAGCATTCACAGCCGCAGATATCGAAAAGATGGTAGGCGAGGCAATTCAGAAGGCAATGCAGCCGAAAGAAGAACCAGTAACCAAAGAATCTGTAGAACAGATGATTCAGGATGCTGTTGCAAAAGCAATGGAACCGGTCATGAAAAGCGTAGGCGTTCCGAGTAGTCTGAACGATGCAAACCTGCAGAAGGGTGCAGACGAAGAACATTATCTGCATGGTTTTCTTTAAGAAAATAAGGGAGGAAAAACAGAATGAATACAAATAAAGCGATTGTGAATAAGGCAGGGGCGATCACCACTTCCGTAGTAAGTAGTGGATTACTCCAGCCATATCAGGCAAAGAAATTTTTACAGCAGACTTTTGATGCCACACCACTGATGCAGGCTATCCGTCATGAGGTCCGTACAGAAAAGTCCGGCGAGATTGACAAGATTGGCATCGGTAAAAGAAAACTGAGAGGAAAGATAGAGAATGTAGACGATGGCTACAGAGCTGGCGTTGAATTTGGTTCCATTAAGTACGAAACTACCGCTGTACGTCTTCCGTGGGAAATTACAGAGGAAACCATTCGCCAGAATATTGAAGGTGAAAATCTCGAAAATGTTATCACCAATCTTATGACAAAACAGGTTGGTGTTGATAGTGAGGACCTGCTTATCAATGGCGATGAGAACGTAAGCAAAGACAATCCGGATTATGATTTCCTGAAACTGAATACTGGTATCAAGAAGATGATTCAGGACGGAGGACATGTTGTTGATGTATCTGGTACCGGTGGCATGGATCTTGAAATGTTTTATAAGGCTGTGGCATCTATCCCGAACCGTTTCAACAATGGTAACCTCCGCTGGCTGATGAGCCCAACCAGAGCGCAGCAGTGGGAATTATTCCTTCTGGAAAAGATTACTGAAAAAGGTGGAGCTGTTCCACAGGAACTTTATAAGAGCCCTGTTGCGATTCCATCTATGCAGGTTCCAGGTCTTTCAAACGATGCGATTATCCTCGCAGAACCAAAGAACCTTATCGAAGTAAATACTTACAGCATGAAACTCCGCAAGGATGCTACATCCAAAGATGCAATCATGCAGGATAAGAGATTCTATGTAATTCACTTTGATTTTGATGCACTGATCGAGGAGATGGAAGCAACTGCAATCATTACAGGACTTCCGGAGTATGTATTTTCTTGATAAGGAGGGCTAGAAATGTTTCATTTGAGATTATGTAAAGGCCTTTCATATATGGGAATTGTCAGAGCAACAAAGGCTGAACCAGATGTTTATGTTCCGGAGGAAGAAAAGGCAAAAGCTCTTGTTGCGTCCGGCTATTTCGAGATGGTAACCAGTGAGGCTGAGAAGATTCAGCCTTTAACTGGTGATACCGAAAAAGCAGAATCCGCAGCGGATATGTTTGAGGAAGAATCCGAAGACGAGGCACAGGGCAATCCTGAGCTGATGGAATTGCAGAAAAAGAACAAGGCTGAACTGATCGAGTATGCCGGTCAGAATGGTATTGATATCACCGGTTGCAAGACAAAGGATGATATCTACCAGAAAATTGTTGAGGCTATTGCAAGAGCAGCAGCTTCAAGGGCAGCACTCAGGGAAGAATAGAAGGAGGAGAAAAGCATGTTACTGAATGGTTATGATTTAGGCAAGTGTGGAATCGAGCAGGTGTTATGTGCTGGAAAAGTATCATTCGACACAAAGGATGTCAGTAAGGGCATTGTGCTGATTGAACTTCCCCAAAATATTATTATCACCAAAGCGGTTGCAGTGGTGAACACAGCATTTAATGCAGCAACAACCAATGTACTTACTGTCGGAACAAATGATTCTGCGGATGATTTGCTTGGTGCTGATGATGTGACGGAAGGAACTACTGGTACATATCAGAAGAACCTGTTCAAAATCATCAAGGGAGAGAAACCGAAGATCAAGGCTAAATTTACATCTACCGGGGCAGCGGCAACAGCAGGCGAAGCCGAAATCTATCTGAATGTTGTGAGAATCCCGGAATAAGTGAAAAGGGGTACGAAGCATGGCAGTAAAAAGACCTTGGGTTCTCCCGAATGATGTGAAAAGCTATACAAGCCACAAGGAAGTTTCCGAAAGATCAGATGAAAAGCTGACTTTTGATATTGCCAGAGCGGAGATGAAGATCATTCACATCACAAATAATAAATTTGCTGAATATGATGAGATTCCGGAACCGGTGAGGATGGCAGTCATACTCGTTGCGGAAGCATATGCAAAGAATGATATTGAATCAGCAAAGAAGAAAATCAAAAGCGAAACTTTTGATGATTATTCTTATACCGTAGAAGCAGGCACAATTAGTCTTGATAGTCTTGATCTTGAGGAATTACTGGCTGATTACATCATTACGGATGGAATTGGAAAAACAGTAATGAGGCTTAGAAGTTTGTAAGGGGTGTCATATGTTTGAAGAATTTTTAAACCACAGATGTAGCATATACCGCCCTGAACAGGTGGAAACAAAAATAAAATACGGTATAAAAGCCGCTCAATCTGAAATGTGTAAGGCCACTCCTGATCTGGAAGATGTGCCTTGCCATTTTTATGTAAATTCATCCTTGGCGATAAAGCAAAATGAGCCTTTTGCATCTATTGAGGGAGAGGCAAAGCTGGCACTGCCATACGGTACCGATATCAGGGAAAATGACTTCGTAAAAAGTAGAGGCTATTTGTTCAGGGCTGGAATCCCAAAGGCGGTGCATGGCAATCATCATATTGTTGTCACTATACGCCGGGAGGATGGCATAAAGGGGGCGATTTAATGATTGATGCAAGCCAGTTGGAAGCATTTGCAAGGAAAGTGGAGGCTGCCAGCACAGACCTAAAACCGTATATGGGAAAGACCTTGCAAGAAGTTGGAGAAGAATTTCTTACGATAGTGCAGGAAGCCATAGAAGGTGCAGGAAATGTAGACACAGGAAAATTACTTTCCTCATTCACGAAGGGAGGCTCCGGAAATGTTTGGAACCTTGATCTTGGAGGACTGACACTGGAAATCGGATCCACTCTTGATTACGCAAAGTACGTGAATGATGGACACAGACAGCAGCCTGGGCGTTTTGTTCCTGGATACTGGGAAGGAAATCATTTCAGGTACAGTCCTGGTTCAAAATCAGGAATGGTATTAAAAGCCTCGTTTGTTGCCGGTTCACATTTTTTTGACAGGTCAGTGCAAACTCTTGAACGAATGTTTCCAGAAATGGCAGACAAAGCATTTGAGCAGTTTTTCAGACGATATTTTGGATAAATGAGGAGGACGTACAATGATAGCAATTTTATGTTTATTTTATCTTTTATACAATGGATGCAAGGCTTTCAAAAAGTGCAAAGATCAGGATGTTGCAGGGACAATTTTCTACTGCACGATGTTTATTGTATGGGTGATGGCTATTTGCAATTTTGATATTTTACCCAGCTTATGCTACTGGAATGTATGAAGGTGAAATTATATGAATGTCAACCTAGAACAGAGCCTTGCGGCTGTAGTGAGGTTTATACAGGACAATTCAGAAGAGGGGACACAGTTGTACTTCGATGAGATACCGGAGAACTTCTATGTTCCCTCAGTTTATTTCCAGATACCGTATTCCGCAGGAAGAAAAGCAACCCTGAGTTCCTATTGTACGACTATGACAATGAATATCTGGTTCATGGCACATTTGGACTGGGATGCACAGGTCGTGGCAGCAAGTATGAGAGATGAAATCATGCTGAATGATTGCCAGGTCCCGATCGTGGATGAGGATGGAAAAGTAACTGGCAAGGCATTAAGGGTAACGCCCCCAACAACCAGAAAGGTTGATGAAGGAATTGTGCAGTTATCCCTATCGTTTGACGTGTATTTCCAACCAGAAGCACAGAGAACGAAGATGCAGAAATTTTATCTTGCTTGGCAAAATGCTAAACAAGAAATACAGAACAGGAGGTTATGAAATGGCTACAAGAAAAAGCACTGAGGCCGCTGATTCTGCTGAAACTACAGTGGAAAAGCCAGCTAATGTTGCAAAAAACGAGCCAACGTATGCCGTAGGAAAACTCCGGGAGAAAAGCATTCTCCTGTTTGGAGTATCTCAGAGCACCTTTGATGGTGCGATGTATGGACATACTGAGGAGGAGTACACCAAAAAAGAGGTTGAAGCCATCATCAATGAATGGCTTTACGGAAAGGAAGGTAAAAAATAATGGCAGGTGGAACATTTAAATTATCACAGCCGAAGGTAAGACCAGGCGTATATGCCAATCTGAAAAACGGAAGGCAGCCAACAGCTTCCGGATCCGCCAGAGGAACAGCGAGCATTCCATTGATTGGTTATGACTGGGGACCAAGAGGGAAATGGATTATCATTTCAGCCGATTCTCCGGATGGTCATGTAGCAGAGCTGGGACGTAGCATTTACGATGAGACTAACTCATCTATGATTATGTTACAGCTTTTACTTCTTAATGCCGCTACAGTATATGTATATATCCCAGATGGAGGAGCAGCAGCTAAAAAGACTATTACTGTAGGTTCTGGAAGTCTGACAGTAACCGCAAAATATAAAGGAACTCTTGGAAACACAGTGAAGATCGTATCAGTTGCAAATCCTGTAGATGGATTTGACGTTTCTGTTGTTATTAATGGCTCGGAGGTTGAATTATTCGAAGGCATTAAAACTATGGATGAACTGAGAGGCGTATCCGAGTATGTTGATTTTTCCGGTACAGGCGATATGGCAGCGTTCGCATCCGCAACACTGGAAGGCGGAACCGATACTGTAGACGGCTCTGGAAATTCAGGTATCTCCGATTTCCTGGATAAGTCAGAGAAAGTACGTTTCAACTGTATGTGCTTCCCAAGCACAGAGAGTTCCTTGCAGACAGCACTTCTCACTAAGATCAAGTATATTCGTGAGAGTATCGGTTGGAAATGCCAGGCAGTAGCTCCGAATTTTGCAGCAGATTATGAAGGAATCATTAATCTGGTGAACTCTTTTCTGTATGGAGACAGATCACTGACAACTGCAGAAGCGTGTGCATGGCTGGCAGGAGCTACTGCAGGGGCAGATTATGTAACCTCTCTTACATATGCCCAGGTGACAAATGCTACATCCGTAGTTGGAGAAATGAACAACGAAGCTTCAATCGCAGCCATTGAAGCTGGACAGACATTTTTCAGTGTGGACGATGAAGGAAATGTCATCCTTGAATATGACATTAATAGCAAAGTCCATATTGATTCTGAAACACCACAGGACATCAAAAAGAACCGTCCACTTCGTGTATATGATTCTTTTGAAAATGACTGCCTGATTACATTCCGTCCTGGAAAGTTTGATAATGACGAAGATGGATGGGCTGTAGTGGAAGGCCTTGGACGTTCCATGCTTCAGAATTACTCTGACGATGGAGCACTCACAAACGTAGTTCTTGACGAGGATTTCCTGGTTGATACCGGTAGGTCTGTTGGGGATAGTATGTATCTGAATATAGGATTACAGGCAGTAGATAGTGCTGAAAAATTCTATATTAGCATCGTAGCACGATAGGAAGGAGGATAAAATACTATGGCAAATGAACGTGTAAACAGAAGCCCCTTATCTGCAAGAGAAGGTAAGGTATATCTGGATGGAGCGCTGATTGCTGACACTTGCAAATTCCAGGTTGTATTTAAGCCGGATGTATGGTCGGGAAAACAGCTTTCTGAGCCAGGAACCAACCGTCGCTGGATTGGTTACGATATTGAGGTCACCATTGAGGAATGGAAAACAACCAGAAGATATCGCAATATGATCGATTCCTACTTAAAGGACGGAAAAACACCTGAGTTGACTATTCAGGGAGTTCAGACAGACAAAAACTCTGATTTCTATGCAACGAATAAGAGTGAGACAGTCACATGTGTTGGATGCGTACCGACTGATGATATCAACCTTATTGACATGGATACTGATGGTGATGTAGTTAAAGAATCCATTAAATTTGGCGCAAAGAGATTAGCGTAAAAGTACAAAACAAACAAATGACTGAATAAATGGGAGGGGACAACCCTCCCTATAATTTTGAAAAAATGGAGGAAAAAAGAATGGGTATCGACATGAAAGCGTTTATGAAACCGGAACTGAAAGATCGTGGAACAATGGAGTTTCCAGGCATTGAAAGATACAAGGATGCCAAAGGGAATGTTATTCCTTTTATCATCAAAAGACTTTCCATGAAGGAAATTAAAGAGATCAGAAACAACTACAAGACCAAAGAAGTATATCGAGACAAAAGAAATGGTGATCGCCCGATTATTGGAAACAACGGTCAGGTTGCAGTTATTAATGATTATGATGGAGATTCTGCAGGTCTTGAGATTATGGTGGAAGCATTCGTACAGCCGAAGCTGGACGATCCTGAACTGATGGAATATTACGGAGTGCACGATCGTCTGGATATGCCGAACATTATCTTCCCGGATAAGGACGATTTCAAGTATGCTGATGATTGTCTGATGGAAGCGTGTGGACTTGCTTCAAAGAAAAATGATAAAGAGACGGTTGAAGAATTAAAAAAATGATGTCCGGGGAAGGCGATGACGAAAATTCCTTTGACTGGATGTGGGCTCATGTTCTATGGCAGAAGAAAGGACTTCGCATGGAGGAATACGCCATGATGGAAAGGAATGTTCGTCTTGCCTATATTGCCTCGGAAGAACTGGCAATAAAAGCACCTTTAAATGCCGATGAAAGATTGGCACGAGGATTTTTAAAAAAGAAATGAAAGGACGGTGATGGAAAATGAGCGATGTGTCTGTAAGAATGACGTTGCAGGATGATGTAAGTGCGAAAATGCAAAGGATAACTGCTTCTGCAAGAACAGCAGCTACGCAGTTCAGTAATGCCGGTAGAGCTATGGACAGTGCTTTTCGTTCCAGTGCCGCCACTTCATTTGCAAGTCAGGCAGGAAGTGCCTTCAATTCAGTTGAAAGTGATGCGGAGGCACTTGGAAATGCCATTGATGATGCTGTAAGCGGTCTTGAAAGTTTTTCAGCAGGAGATACCAGAGGGATGGGCTCTGCTTTTTCCGAAGCGGCAGACAATGCAGATGATTTATCTGACAGTGCATCCAGGGCTTCTGAAAGCGTAGATGATCTTGCTGATGCCACTGGTGATCTGGGAGATGGTGCCGATGGTATGGATTCGCTTGCAGGGCAGGTTGATGATGCAGGGAGTTCTATGGAGGAAGCATCATCGAAAGCTATAAATCTCAGTGGAGCTTTAAAAACATTGTTTGCTGTTGTTTCAGCAGCAGCGATTATTGGACAGGTAAAAGATTTTACGGCAGATTCCATAGAACTTGGAAAAAATTATACATCTGTAATGTCAGAAGTAGCTGCTATTTCAGGCGCATCATCCAGTGATCTTGCGATGATGGAAGATACTGCAAGACAATATGGTGCAACCACAGTTTTCAGTGCATCAGAGGCAGCCGAAGCATTGAAATATATGAGTTTGGCAGGATGGGATGCACAGCAGTCTACGGATGCTTTGGGCGGCGTCCTGAACCTTGCCGCGGCATCTAGCATGGGATTAGGTGAAGCATCAGACATGGTTACAGATTATTTGTCTGCATTTGGCATGGAGGCAAATAAATCTACATATTTTGCTGATATGTTGGCGTACGCTCAGTCTAACAGTAATACCACAGCGGCACAGTTGGGAGAAGCATATAAAAACTCAGCTGCGAATATGCACGCCGCAGGGCAAGACGTTGAGACAACCACATCTCTGTTGGAGGCTATGGCAAATCAAGGTCGAAAGGGTTCTGAAGCTGGTACGACATTGGGAGCTATGATGCGAGACATTACAGCCAAAATGGACGATGGAGCAATTAAGATTGGCGAAACGTCTATTGCTGTCCAAGACGCTTCTGGAAACTTCCGAGATATGACAGATATCTTAATGGAAGTAGGAGAAGCTACAGAAGGAATGGGAAGTGCTCAGAGAGCCGCTGCATTAAGCTCTGTATTTACCGATGATTCCATTAAGGGCGTAAATATGGTTCTAGCCGAAGGAATGGACAAGGTTGCTGGATATGAGGAAGCTCTGAGAAGCGCCACCGGAGCATCAGAAGATATGGCAGAAACGATGAATGACAATCTTTCTGGTGATATGGCAAATATGAATAGCGCCTATGAAGAAATGCAGTTACAGGCATTTGAAGCAATGGAAGGACCGTTGCGAGAAGGTGCGCAGTGGATTACCAGTGATATTATTCCAACACTTACATCCTGGGTTCCTGATGCATTTGGAACCTTGGCGAGTGGAATCTCCAAAGTAGGAAATGCACTGTCTCCGATGATCAAGACTGTATTGCAGAATCCAAAAGCTGTCGCAAGTGCGTTTGCATCTATCGGTGCTGGGTTTGCGGCAATGAAAACTGTAAACACTGGTATAAAAATTGCAGGAATGGTTTCAGAAGCCGGTGGAATGGCGAGTGCATTAGGAAAATTAGGTACAAGTTTATTCGGTTCACCATGGGCAGCAGGAGCAGCGGCGGCTGTAGCAGCGATAACAGCCGTAGGCTTGGCCGTAAAGAAATATAATGATATTCAGGTAGAAGACAGCCTAAGTGCGCATTTTGGCAGCGTAGAGCTGGATGATTCTCAAATTGAGGATTTCGCATCACGTGTAATAGATGCACAATGGCTTGTGAATATCAATGCGGCAATAGGTCATTTTGAGAATGCAGAAGAATTTAATCAGCAGGCAGAAGAAGCCCTTGCTGCAAACGATGCTCTGGAATGGAAAGCACGTGTCGGCATTCAGCTTACTGAGGATGAACAGTCCTCATATATGCAGAATATAGAGACATTCAAAGAGAATATTGAACAGGCTCTTACGGAACAAACTCTTGCCGCAAAAATGACGGTAAATGAGTTCGACATAAAAATGGCTGATGGTTCCAGCCTTGGCTCTCAGATTGAGAAATGGGCTGAACAGGATCTGGGTGAGATGCAATCTTTGTCGGCAGGTCTCACAAACTTGGTTCAGACTGCATTGGAAGATGGCATCATAGATGTTGATGAACAGGCAGCGATTGACCAGTTGCAGGGTAAGATCAATAACATTATGGAAGGCTGGCAGGAAGCGGAAGCACAAGCTCAGATGGATGTTCTGACGCAGAAATATGGCAGACTTTCAGGAAAAGATCTGACAGCAGATACATTTACAAAGGTAGTGGAGGAACTTGGCGAACAGAGAGAAACTGCTACTGCGGCATTGGAAACATCAGAAAAGAAGCTGTACACTACATTGAATGCTCTGAACAAAGCTGATGAAAATGGAGTGCAGAGAATTTCAGATGAAGAACTTGTTAATTATAAGCAGCAGGCAGGATATGCCGTAAGGAATGATCAGGCCAGTATGCTTGGAAATAGCCTGGAATTTGAAAAAAATACTCTTTCAGATGCTTACGGAGAAAAACTTGATTCAAATTATTCTGCAATTCAGGAACAGACAGGAAATTTCCTGAATAATGCCAATTCATATCTGGCAAACCAGGATTATATGTCCTTAGTCAATTCAATGCAGAGCGGATTTTCCAGTGCTATGACTGGTACGAGCATATTCAGTGACAAAGACCAGAAAGCATTGTCAAAAATTTATGATTCAATGAAGCCTGACGTAGAAAGCATGGCAGGTCTTATTGATGAGTACAGAGAAATGGGGCAGGCAGTTCCGCAGGATGTAATGACTGCCTTTAATGATGCTGTGCAGGTAGGAGCTGCGGCTGGAGATGCCGATGCTGCATGGCAGGTGTTTGCAAATCAGATGATTGCTGATCCTGCGAGTGAAGCGTTGGTACAGGCAATTCAGGATGGAACCGTAAGCGTTCCGGAAGAATTAAAAACCGCCATTGATAGAGCAACGACAGATATAGACCCGGATCCAGTAACTATTGAAGGCATGCAGGCCGAAGTAGATGATGTTGAGGTAAATCAGGACCATGTAGATCAGCTTATTCAGGATGCCCTTGGTGATCTTGGAACCGTAGAGGGCGAAGTGGATGGAGACATTCAGATCAAAGTTGAAAAAGGTAACTGCCTTTCACAGATCGGAGAAGCCCTTGGAATAGACTGGCATGAAATAGCTGAGTATAACGGTATCGAAGACCCATACACAATTTATCCTGATATGGAATTAAAGATTCCAAAAGAAAAGGTTGATACAGATGCTTCCGGTGTGGGAGAAGCAGCTGAGGAAGCGGCAAAAAGTGAGACAGGGGAAACCATAGAAACTGAGCAGGGAGTAAAGACTACACTTACGGATGAAGGCGTAGACGGTTCTCAGACTGCACAGGCAGCTGAGGAGGAAGCAAAGAGCCAAACAGCAGAGACCGTAGAAAGAGAACAGCCGGTAAAAACAAACATGACAAATGCTGGTGTAGATGATTCTCAGGTAACGCAGGCTGCACAGGAGCAGGAAACACAGGCAGAGCCGAAAGAAACTGATGTTCCAACAACCATTAAATTTGAGGTTGCGAGCCTGGATGATAGTGAACTTGCATCTGCAATTTCTGAGAAATTACAGCAGGGTGAAGCTGTTCCGGTTGAGGTTCCAGCGAATGTAACTATTAAAGCTGGTGCGATTGATGATACTCAGTTATCATCTGAGATTACCGGAAAGCTAGGAGAACAGAGTGCAGTTCCTGTAAATGTCCCAGCGAATATAACGCTGACAGCAGGAAATGTTGATTCATCTCAAGCTGTAGCAACTACACAGAGTGATGTGATCAGTGCGTTTTCAGCAGCCCTTCCTGCCGATGGTACAGTAGATGTTACCCTGGCAAAAGGTAACGACAACATTGCGTCTGTATATGATTATGTAGGAGGACTTGTTCGCAGTGCGTGGGCGAATCCGTATTCTGCATCTGGCACTGTACACGTAACACTGACAGCGAATTATTCTTTGGCAAATCCAACAAAGACAATTAGCTTTGGTGGAGGAGCAACCGGATCCGCAACAGTAACAGCTGCTCTTCATGCGGCTGGCGGTATTTTCGATGAGCCTCATCTTGGTATGGTTGCAGAAGCAGGACCAGAGGCAATTATTCCGTTGGATGGTTCTGGAAATGCTATGGAATTATGGCAGGAAGCAGGAAAACGTCTTGGAGCATTGGAAGATGGGCCTATTCAGATAGCACCGTCAATGTATTCCGGAGGAAAGAATACTGACGGAAATGGACAGGAAACAAAAGCAAGCAGTAACCGGACCATTGATATCAATATCAATGGAAATGGTAGCATTACTGCCGGCAAGGGCGTTTCCAAAGATGATATCGTGCAGGTACTTATGGAAAAGGTGCGAGATGTATTTGTAAATATTGTTACAGAGGAAGCTCTGGTAGGAGGTGACGCATCGTATGAGTTCTAATATGTTCAAGCAAAATGTGAACAATCCAACAAAATACCGAATGTTTTTCAATTATGATAATGACAAAAAGGTATATGTTGCTCCGATGCTTCCGGCAAAGATTGCCCTCACAGTTAATGGAAAACTGACTTCCGTAGATATTGATACTTTTGGAGAAATACTGCATAGAGGGAAAAGAGATGCTATAACCATTGAATTTGAATCTATTTTCCCTTCGCAGTATGGAAAAAACTACTGTGCTTGTATGCAGAAAGAGTTTAAAAAGCCTTCCGTATGGCACAAGTGGATGCTGGCTCTTACGAATGCAAAGAACCCATTTCATTTTGTACTGGTGGGAGGCCCGTTTGCAATAAATATGTATGCTGATCTTGCATCATATGTTCCATATGAACAGGGTGGAGATGTTGGAACAGTCTATTATAAAGTGAAGATAAGAGAACACCGAAAAGTCTCTGTCAGTACATACAAGAAAAAAGCAAACAAAAAGCCCAAAAAGACAAGTACAGGTAAGCGACCAAGCAATAAAAAAACTATTAAATATAAAGTCACCGCAAAAAGTGGCCTGCATTTAAGAAAAGGACCAAATTCAACAATACTGGGACTAATGCCATATGGCAAAACGGTTACTTCGGATGGAAAAAAGAAGGGAAACTGGTATCATGTGAAGTATGGTAGCAAGTGGGGATATGCTTATAATACATGGCTAAAGAAAATGTAATGGAGGTGCCGAAATGAACAAAATCACGTTAAAAATCGGGAAGAATGGCACATATAAGAATATCTCAGAATTAATACAGAAAGTTTCTGTTACTGGTCGGAGAGGTGATGCTCCAAGAACGTTGAGCGCCACCCTTTTTGATTCGGAACAGTTTGCAAGAGCATCTGCAAATTCTGGTGAAGGACAGCAGGTGTTTTTTTATTGTGACAAAAGCGAAATATTTCGTGGCCTGCTTATGACAGATAGCAGAAGTAGTAAAAGAACATTGACCATAAAGGCATATGATAACTGTGTTTATCTTTGCAATAACAAAGGCAGTTTTTCTTTTAAGAAGAAATCTGCAACATATATTTTTAAGTATTGCTTAAAGAAGCTGGGACTTCCTTTAGGTTCAGCGGTAAATACCGGTCACATCATAGGGGAACTGGTAAAGAAAAACACAACATATTGGGATGTGATTGAGGATGCATTGAGCCAGACATATTACGCTACTGGAATACGCTATTATGTTTCGTCCGAGAAGGGAAAAATATATCTGAGGAAACGGCAGGAACAAACGTCCATGCCGATATTATCCTTAGATAGCAATATCCAAAGCTACGATATGTCCAGATCAATTTATAAGACGAGAACCAGACTGATATTGGTTACTTCAAAAAATGCCAAGAAAGGCAGCTTTGTCAATTCTTCCCTTGAAAAGAAGATAGGCAAATTTGCAGATATTCAGACGGTAGATGAGGACGTTACGAAAACAGAACTTAACCAGAAAATATCTACGTTCAAAAAAGATACCAGTATTGTAGATCAGGAGTTAAGCGTTACCGCTACCGGTGACACGAGGTGCGTATCTGGAAAATGCGCCTATGTTCAAATTTCACCTATTGGAGCTAAAAGGATTATGTTCATTGAGGAAGATACACATACTTTTGAAAATGGACATCATAAAATGAACCTGAAACTCAGCTATGAAAAAATTAAATAAATGAGGACAGAGGGGTGAAATATGGCACAAAACATTACAGAAATCATAAGAGCGATTGCAGAGCAGAGTATGCCCCATATCGTTATTGGATATATACAAACAGTGGAACCGCTGGAAGTTATACTCATTGATGATATAAACATTAGTCTGTCAGATCAGTCTGTTATTGTTCCTTCCGGAAAACAGCCGTTGCAAGCAGGCGATCAGTGGTACCTGCTGGCAGTGAATAGAAACAAAATATACTATTTCCTAGACAAAATATGAAGGGAGGACATGAAACATGGATGAAGACGAAAATGTTGATTTTGTTTCCAATGAGGAAGATGATCTGGAAGAAAGCATAATATATCGAACATACCGAATGGATTTTCAGAATAAGCGGATCATCGGTATGATTGATGGATTAGAAGCCGCCGGTCAGGGAATGTTTAAGGCATTGCAGACGAGAAGATATGCCTATGAAATATACGATGATCAATATGGCAGTGACATTATGAATAAATTAGGCAACATTGATTTATCTCCTGATTATCTGGAAGCTGATATGCCAGTAATGATATCAGATGCCTTTTTGAACATGGAGGAAATCTTAGAAATTGACGATTTACAGTTTGAAATATTAGATGTGGATTCCATCTATGTTTCATTTGCAGCATCGACCATATTTGGCGATACCATAATAGAGGGGGATATAAGCAATGGCTGATACGATGGAGAAAAAAATACAGGATTTTAAAACAGCGATGGCAGCAATGCTTGCAAATGCCCCGTTGGAAGTTGATACAGAACTCGTGCAGAAGCTGAAAAACATTGAAGATTTACCTTTGAATGAGATCACACAGGATGTTCTGATTGAACAGTTCTATGACATGGGAGAATATCTGAATGTAGACACGAGACAGGGAAGCATTTACTGGGATGCATCTATGGGAAGCATTATCCGAACCAGTACATTCCTTGAACAGTTGAAAATGGTAAAAGAGATCATATCTATTTTCACATGTACAGGTGATGTACTAGATGAAAAAATGATGGAGCGAGGATTGACGAGGAATCCAGCGAATCCTACGCCAGCTACATATTACGTCTCATTTGTTGGCATGGTTCCAGAAATGGATTCTAAAATGTCAGTAGACGATTATTTTTTTACCTTATCCAGTGATTCAGAGGGAAGATACATTCTTATATCCGAAGATATGGGAACCGACATGAATAATCTGGTATCTGGAACTAAGGTTATTCCTGAACTGGATGTAGACGGACTTATCAGCGCAACCCTCGGAGAGCTGGCTATTCCTGCAATTGATGCAGAAAGTGATGATTCGGCAAGGGAACGTTTAATAAACCGAATCTCAGGGCCAGACGAGAATGGAAATAAATCTCAGGTGCGTACATGGTGCGAATCTGTGGAAGGTGTAGGAGCAGCACGAATCATTCCCTTATGGAAAGGACCATATACAGTAAAGGGCGTTATCATTTCAGCGGTTGGAGGAGTACCATCACAGACAGTTATAGATAATGTCCAGAATTATATCGATCCTGGATGTACAGGAATGGGTGAAGGAGTTGCAAATATAGGACAGTTCTTTACTGCCGTAGCTGTTGAAGCAGTGAAGATTGACATTACAGTTTCTGTGTTGAAAAAAAGTGATGCGACATATTCAGGAATACAGGAAGCGTTCAAAAACCTTTTACAGAAATATTTTGTCGAAATGTCACTGGAAGAATATACAAACGGTATGGCAATCCGATACGCACATGTTGGCTCCATACTTGAAAATATGGACGAGGTTATTGATTATGACGAACTGAAACTGAATGGGAACTCAGCAAATATTACCTTTTCTATTTTGCAGATTCCTATACTGGGGGAGGTGACTGTCGATGGAAATATTTTATAATTCATCTTCACCTGGATATGAAGAAATTGTCAGCTACGGTCCAAAGTGGTGGACAGAGTACAGAGAAATGAATGCCGTCTATATGTTTGAAGGGTGGCTTCTGGATATTCTGGCAAAGAAGATGGAGCAGGAGGTTAAGAACCTGTTTCCTTCACAGGCCGATCTTCCAACTTTACTTGCGTATGAAAGGATGCTTGGAATTGAACACGATGCAGAGCTTACCATTGAAGAACGGCGAAGAATAGTTGAAATATATTATTCTGGAACCGGTCATTTGAGTGGCAGCGTTATTTTGCAGCTCATCAAGGCATATACCGGACACGAAGGAAAAGTGTACTGGGATGGAGACACTCTGTGTGTTGAATTTAACAACAACGATAGTGGCTTTATTTCTTTAGGAATACTGCAGAAAATCATCAGTAGGAGAATACCGGCACACATTCCTTTCCAGACGAAATGCACATGTAAAGTAAGTCTTGGGTTAAGCATAGAAACAGAAGCGTGGGAGAAACGTTTTATACAGGCAGGCTTGCTTCCAGACGTAAATATGGGATTAGGCATAGCCTATGACGGAATTACTGTAAAAACAGCGGTACAGGCTGTAAAAACAGTATACCCAGTAGCCGGTGATTCTGGAAATGCCGGTATATATCCAATAATTAGTACCGAATTGCAGACAGCAGGAGGAAATGTACTTCCGAAGGTAAAAACCGAAAGCTGGAAAGTGGTATATCCTATCTGCGGTGATGCATTAGGAATATAAAAAGAAGGAGGTTCCAGAATGGCATTACTTACAAGTGCAGCTATTCAGGGGTATCGTGATTATACGAAACGCCGGATTGCATACGCAAAGTACAAAGTAGGCTCAACCTATTACAAGGTGCCGATTGAATCGGTAACAACTACTTCCGATGGAATGCTGGAGATAGCTTTCAAGATTGAGTTATCTTCCGGATCCGGTGAAGTGTCAGAAGTGCAGCTGTATGATACAGATAACCAGTTATGGCTCTCTAAGGCAGAACGATTGAAAATGGATTCTGTTGCAGAGGGCTTTTCTTATATCGTGCAGTTGGAAATATCAGAAGTCCTGAAAACATCATAACGGAAAGAAGGTGAGAAAATGAGAAGTCTTGTAAACTGGAAAGACATGGTATGCGAATTTCCAAATAGATTCGCACAGACTGTTGAGGGGGACAAGGTTACCTTGCAGAGATCACCTGGAACAGTAAGAACACAGGGAACTCCGCAGAATGCAACAAATTTCAATATTATGGATTTGGCAGCACTGGAAGCTATGCTGATGTCTTCCGAAGCAATGAGAATGTTGCTGAGACAGAATGAGGAGCTGAAAGGAATTACTGGAGAGGTAATCGAAGCCACTCTGACGAACAGCCAGGTATATCCACATAACAATTCCATCAAAACCTTACAGATTGTTACTCCAAGAAATACCAAGGATTATACGATCACTGTTGAGGTTGTAAGCGTTACCGGTGGTGCGGCTGGTGAATTTGAAATCAGCGACAAATTACTGAATGGATTCAAAATCAAATATACCGGTTCTGCTTCAAGCGTTGCAGTTCGGTGTTATGTGAGAGGAGGCATCTAAAATGGCGAATGTGATCATTCCGAATCAGGAAAGAAGAGCGGATGCAGAATTTATCATGAAATCTTACGGTGTGGATAGAAATAATTCTGCAATGAGAGAAGCTGCGGAAGTGGCAGCGGCAAGAACTAACGAAGCAGTCAGATCAGCAGAGAACAGGAGGAAGTATTACTGATGAAAGTTATCAAATTACCTGAAAACGGTACAAATTTTGTAGATTATGAAATCAGTGGAAAATCCATTGATTTTGGTGATGGAGAAATGTCTTTCCGGGTTGACAAAAAAGAAAGAGACTACGAAGTGACTATTGATATCTGCCAGGATTATACCGGTGGTCTTGTGATGGGAGCCAGCGCCGGTGACAAATATGTAGCTCAGCTTACTATCCCGGCAAGGGAATATACAGAAACAGAGAAAGAAAATCCGAATTATAATCCGGATGCAGAAGTGGGAACCGAACAGCCAACCATTATGGAACGCAAACCGGTTCCTTTTTCTATGGACAAATGCATACTGACATTATGGGAAATGGAGGAGTAAACAATGCCGAATTTTGACGATTTAAAGTTATCTATTGAAGCACTGTCCGGTGGGAAAAACACCGTATTATTTGATGATCTGGGAATGCCTTCTGTAATGGTTCCATTCCCGAAACTGAAAATGTCTGACCTGATTGCAGGAGGAAGTGAAAACATTCACCCGGCATTCAGTGTGGACGGAGTAGAAAAGAGCGTTATCTATGTTTCAAAATATCAGAACATTGTCCTGAATGAACGTGGATATTCCCTCCCGATGCGTGACCCAAGAGCAAGCCTTAATTTCGATCAGGCAGTTACATATTGTCGAAATAAAGGGAAAGGATGGAGCCTTACACCTTATTCCCTGTGGTCTGCTATTGCTTTATGGTGTCGTAAAAACGGAACCATGCCGAGAGGCAATAACAATTACGGAGCCGATCACGCATATGGACATGAAAAAGGCGTTCCGACTTATTACGAGAGTGGGAAAATTGCCAGATGCGCAACCGGATCCGGACCGAATACATGGAACCATAACTGGATGCCTGATGGAATTGCAGACCTGAACGGTAATGTTTGGGAATGGTGTGCAGGTATGCGACTGATGAATGGGGAAATCCAGATCATTCCATATGCAAACTGCATGGCCGCTGATGCAAGCATGGGTGCAAGCTCCACCCTTTGGAAAGCCATTGCAGCAGATGGCACACTGGTTGAGCCTGGAACTGCCGGTACTCTGAAATATAACTATGTGAGCGGACATATCCAGCTTACATCTGGTGATATTACGCCAGAAGACACTTGGAGAGGTGACACATATCAGAATATGACACTTGATTCTGCATTAACGGTTCCTGAGATTGCTAAAGCTTTGTTAATTTATCCTGATGAACCGGGTGGTGATTACGGTGGTGATGGTCATTATATGAATAACTCTGGCGAGCGTTTGCCGATCTGTGGTGGCCGCTGGCTCAGCACCTCGAGTGCTGGTGTGTTCAGCGTGTACCTGGGCAATCCGCGTTCCAGCTCGGACGCGAGCATCGGCTTCCGCTCCGCTTACTGTGAACTGTAAAACTGAGAACTGTGTACTGTTCTGCCCTACGGTAGTAGGGCAGTAGAAAAATGGAGGCTGCGAAAGTATGGAGGAAAGCCAGAACACCGGAACTGTCACAAAAGATGATTCCTTCCAGATTCTTCAGAAGGTCGAAGACATGATAGACTATGCATATCCGCTTATAAAGAAATGGAGCATTGCAGATAAATACGCCATCGGAAACGATCTGATGGATTGCATGAAGAAATTGCTTCGATTATCAGTAGATATCAGGGAGAAATACTACAAGAAAACCACTCTTGGAGATTTTGACAGAGAGAATAAAACTCTGCAAGAATTTATCAAAGTAGCATATGATCTGAATATTCTGAAAGGACTGTCCAGCTACAAAGAATGGACTAGACGTTCAGAAGAAATAGGCAGAATGATAGGTGGTTTTATTAATACGGTGAATGGAGCAAACTCTGATGCTGACAATACGGCTACTCAGCAGCAGAAATCCTCCAGATATGGAAACAGTCGATATAAAAGACATTGAGTATTTTCGTAGGGAATGGGTTATAGCGTTTGCCGATCTGTGGTGGCAACTGGAACAACACCTCGAATGCTGGTGTGTTCAACGTGAACCTGAACAATCCACGTTCCAACTCGAACACGAACATCGGCTTCCGCTCCGCTCTACCCTCATATGCCAGAATCGGAAACTCCAAGGACTACCGACAGTGCGAGGGGATAAAGGAACCTGTTTCCACTCCGGCTGAAAAGCAGGAGAAAAATGGTGCTATGTTGATGGCGTTCTGCAGATGTGGCATCGGTTGTGGAGGCTGCCAGTACCTATGAGAAAACCGCCAAACACAACGAAATAATGAAAAACAGAGGGAAAATCAATGAAAATCAAGCATGTTTTTGACTTGATATTCTCTGACGACAATCTGTATGAGGCAATCCAAGATGCGTCAAAAGGCAGAAGATACAACAAAGATGTTCTTCGCGTCCAGCACGATATTTGGAATGTCATTGAACAGATACAACAGGATGTACGCTCTGGTAAATACACGATTGATAAGTATTATATCTTTTATGTTTATGAACCTAAAAAGAGAATGATCATGTCAATCACGTTTTATCACCGCATTGTGCAATGGGCGATATATCGTGTCATAAATCCCCTGTTGGTAAAAGGATATATCAAAGATACTTACGGCTGTATTCCAGGAAGAGGTTCGCTTGCTGCCATGCAAAGACTGCGATATTGGATAAAATCCGTAGAACATAAGCCTGGCACATGGTATTACCTTAAACTGGATATCAGCAAATATTTTTACCGGATATCTCACGAAGTATTGAAGGAGATTCTGGCAAGGAAAATCAAAGATCAACAGCTTTTGCAAGTCCTGTATAACATTATAGATTGCCAGTATACGCCATTTGGATTACCGCCTGGTAAAGGTCCTGGAGAGGTGCCTTTGGAGGAAAGGCTTTACGATGTAGGTATGCCGGTAGGAAATCTGCTATCGCAGGTATTTGCAAATATTTACTTGGATGCACTGGATCAGTTCTGTAAAAGGACACTGTGCATCCATTTTTATGTCAGATACATGGATGATATTATCATTCTGTCGGACAGCAAAGAGCAGCTTCACATGTGGAAAGATGAAATCCAGAAGTTTGTGGAAACAACGTTACGGTTATCTCTGAACCAAAAGACTTGCATACGCCCGATATCGCAGGGCATAGAGTTCGTAGGCTATCGGATATGGCCGCATTATGTAACTATCAGGAAAAGCACCACATTGGAGATGAAGCGCCATCTCAGAAGAAAAGTAGAGGAATACAACGCCGGACTGATCGAGATGGAAGTGGTAACTGCCACATTAAAATCTTATTTGGGCATGCTGGATCACTGCGATTGCAAAGAGTTCCGAAAAGAACTGATAGATTCAGTGGTTCTTGATAGAAACAAGGTTGTAGGAGAAATAGCCTATGAAGTTGAAAATTATAGCGAAGCTATGGTCTGCGGTTTATGACCTCCTGTTCTATATTGACGGAAAATCAAACAAAAGTCTTGACCAGATACACAATGATCTGGATGTCATAGAGGCCATGTGCCGCCCGTATGCAGATGCAGACGATGTGGAATGGCAAGAAGAAACGTCAGGATGGGAAGGAGGTGAGAACAATGGATGAGTATATCACTCGTGCCGAACATGCAGAGTTCTGTGCCAGATTAGATGCTGAAAACAATCGGCAGAATCGTAGGATTGAAATTCTGGAGGGCACGACAAAACAAATTTCAGAGCTGACAACTTCCGTACAGAAACTTGCAATGTCAGTTGAAAACATGGTAAAGGAACAAGGCCGTCAGGGTGACAGATTGGAAGCCTTGGAAAACCGAGACGGAGAAATGTGGAGGAAGGTTACAGGATACGTCCTGACAACTATCATAGGAATTGCAATCGGATTCCTGGCAAAGCAGATTGGCTTTTAAAGTTTTCCACATTTTTATCCACAAACTCACATAAATGAGTTAAAAATAAATAAGGCTCGTTTATTTGCTGTTTTAACGGATTTTTATTCTTATGTGAGGAAATGTTTATCAAAGCATTTTGAAGCTGCGCCTGAGCCTGTCAGAATGATTATACGGCGTGTTAAGAGGTAGGGAGGAAGTAAAGAAGTTGAGCAGAAGAAATTCTCACCGCAAAAGGCAGAAAAAAAGAAAAGTGCAAGAGCTGATTAAAAAGCTTGGTACATTGAACATTGTGCTTATATGTGTATTCATTTACATGATGTATATAAACTGGAAAATGCTTGCAGTATTCTCCCAGTGTGGTTCCGCTCCGGAATCCGCGTGGTGTGCTTTAATTGCAGCACTGCTGGGTGAATGTGGCATCTGTGGATGGATTAAGACCAGTAAGGAAAAGCACAGGAGAAAACAAGATTATAATGAGCCGGCTGATCCTGGTGGAGAATATCAGGGGGATGCAGGCGATAATGAAGAAATGGAGGACGAAGAACAATGATGAATTTTGAAACATTTTTACTGTTACTGATGATCGTGTCTGTACTGACCGGGCTAGTGACGGAAGGAATCAAGAAGCTACTGGACGAGGCAAAGAAACCGTATCGGTCAAATCTACTTGCTGGTGTTGTTGCGGTGATTCTGTCCATTGCAGTAGATACCGGATATATGATTCTGACTGAAACACTTATGAATGAAAAAATGGCAGTGATTTTAATTGCGTTAGTGTTGTTGTCATGGCTGTGTGCAATGGTCGGATATGATAAAGTGATTCAGGCAATTTCTCAGTTCAAAGTGCATACTTCCGAATAGTTATCCCGGAGGTAAGGCGCTTTTTTATTTTACAAGATGGGAGGGCTTGTCAAAATGACAATTAAAAGTATTGCGATTACTGTTGCAGGCGTTGCAGCGTTTGGGGGCGTTTGCTTTCTGGTTGCACTGGCAAGAGAAACCGGAAGATGGTTTGAAGATGTCTGCGGTTTTATGGATGAATTGGACGAGACCGGAGGTGATTGGAGATGAAACAGCAAAACATTACTGTATTGAGAAAAATTCTATATGCTGTGGAAAGTGGCGGTCAGGTATATGGCCGCCAAAATTATTCTGCATTTGCAGGAGTAGGAGCAAATACTCCAAATGAAAAAGCAATCACGATTGGAGCCGGTCAGTGGTATGCAGGCGAAGCGAGACTGCTATTGCAGAATATCCAGAAGAAATATCCGAAGGATTTTTCCAAACTTGACACTGCCGGTATTGCTGCTGATCTGAAAAAGAGCTGGGACAGATATGGAGTATCTTCCGCATCAGCCAAAGGGAAATGCATCATTGCAATTATTTCCTCGGCGGTTGGTATTAAATGTCAGGATGAATTGATGGAAACGCAGATCAAAGAATATGCTGTCAGCCTTGGCAAGATGTACGGAGCCATGCCAGATGCAGCTATGATGGAGTGCATTAACATCTATCATCAAGGCGGTGCATCCGCATTAAAACGGATTCTGGCAAAAACAGCAAAACCATACACGGCAAAAGGAATTTATGCAGCATTGAATACGGATCCTGCCGACCCGAAGCCGAATCAGGTCGGGGATTACACTACACGCCAGAAAAAAGTGTATGAGTTTATTACAAAATATGCTGATGGAGGCACAGAACAGAAGGGAGGAACTACAGTGGCAGTAAGAATGTCAAATTGTGGGCATGACGAAAACGGGAGATATGCAGGAGGAAAAGCAGGGGACCAGACCGGAACAGAATGGTATCTGCGCTCCTGGTATGCATATCCAACTGGTGGATGGAATTATATTCTTCGATGGAAGGATGAAAGTCTTGGAAATCTGTTTGCTGATCTGGCCATCGAAGCAGCACTGAATGATATGATCGGTTACGACCAGGGAACAGCAGGAAATTCCACTGATCGTTATACGTTCCGACAGCAGATGAAAGCGGTAGGGTATCGCCCTTCCAAAATCGCAAAGCCTTGCGAATGCGATTGTAGCGAGGAAACAATTGTACTTATTCAGGCGGTAGGGCACCTGAAAGGCATCAAAGAGTTGCAGGAATGTAATGCTACATATACCGGTAACATGATGGATTATTTCAATTCTGCAAAGGGAAAGAAATATTTTACAGTTCTGCAGGGACGGTACCTGAAAGATTCAAGCCTTGCAAAGAGAGGAGATATCAACCTGAACACAGGACACCATGTAAACGTAACTGTTGATAATGGTTCCAATACAGGAAAAGGAAGCACGACAAATACCACCACAACAACGACAGGAGGCAGCGGATATATGTTTAGCGTAGGAAACGTTCAGAACGGAAGCAAAGGAAACGATGTTAAGCTATTACAGAGATTACTGAAAAGTAATGGATTCAAAGGGAAGGACGGAAAGAACCTGACCATTGATGGAGAATGCGGAACCAATACAGTATATGCGATCAAGACATACCAGACCAAGAAAGGCCTGAGTGTAGATGGATGCGCAGGGCCAGCAACTTGGAAAAGCATTCTGCTCAGATGAAAAATCTGATTGTAGAAATATGTGTAATGTGATAACATAATTTTGCTGCGCACCTCCGGCAGGAAGGAGGTGAAACCTAATGCAAGATTTATTCATCAGTTTGCTTGTCTCTATCGTAGCAGGTGTAATTAGCTACTACATTTGCAAATGGCTGGATGGAGATGAATAAGCAGCGCAGACAGCCTAAAGGCATAAGCCACCTTACATAAACGGAATAGAAAACCCCTGAAAGTCTGGACCACTTTCAGGGGTTTTCATTTTGCCTAATGCAATTTCATCAGCTTGCTTAGCTGTTATTATCATATGCTGTTGCGAGTAAAATGTCAACTTCAAAATATTGAGTTTACTACCCTTCCCCGATGCCTGATGGTGTCGGGATTTTTTTTATTTGTCCCGGGATAATCCCGGTGCAAACAGAGCATATGTAATAACTATATTTATATACTCAAATACTAAGCTTAAATCTCGTCAAGCCGCTTGTAAGCCAATTTGTCCCTGACATTGTTGGAGGAAAAGCTGGTGCAAATGAGCATATATCTTTATCTTTTCTCTTAATCTTATTCTAAACCTAAGTCTCAGTCAGCCAAAGGCTGAAAA
This sequence comes from Blautia obeum ATCC 29174, assembly GCF_025147765.1. Taxonomy (NCBI): domain Bacteria; kingdom Bacillati; phylum Bacillota; class Clostridia; order Lachnospirales; family Lachnospiraceae; genus Blautia; species Blautia obeum. Next base: position 2,033,216 of record NZ_CP102265.1, on the reverse strand, counting down.
GCGGCTGACAAATTAAAGCCAACAAATGTTGGAAAATCGGCTCATTTTCGTGAGATATTTATAAAACCCAGACTTAAATTTTGTGAAAATCCAATAAAAAGAAAAATTATTGTCGTGGTGTATACGTGTATGAGTTTGTATTAAAATCCCATGTAATATCACCATATCCGTCTGTAATTGCTCCATCTGTATCTAATTTTCCGTATGAAGGATAGTAGATATCTGATCCAGAAAAACAGATACCAGTTCCATCTTCACAGATGATGGAGAACCAGTTATAACCACTGTTATCAACCACTGTTTGTGCAAATTCAGTGAATTGTTCTAAAGTAACCGTTTTTAAAATGTCCTTAGCAATGCTGATATATGCATAGGTTCCAAGCGTTTTAGAATTATCTCCACTTTTTACCGGAGCAGTAACAACTTGCGCATTCAGTAGGGGGTTGGAAGAATCAGAAGCCGATTCTGAAAGTCCATCCAAGTTATTATATTTTTTTATTTCTGACACGAGATCAACGTCATGAAATTCGATAAATTGATCATTTAAAAATTCAAGGCAAGGACTGTCTGCCTCAAAAAAAGTAATACCAAGCATTTCTGATAATGTTATTACATCCTTGGAATCATCAATCCAGATGGATAATTTTCCCCAACCAGTAGATTCCTTTTCAAGATAAGGCTTTTCATATGTTTGAGCGATTTTTTTTGATAAATCATCAAATGCCGTATCATCAATGTCAAGATCGTAGCTTCCAGCAATGAGCTTATTATCTGAAAAAAGATAGGAGGAAGAAACATCTGAATAGCCTGCAACTTCTTGATGTAGAAGCGTTAATGCAGAAATATCATTAGATTCATCACATTGATAATCAACAGTCTCTTTCATGTCTGAGGTTATTTGATCTGAATAAATATCATCGTAGGAAGTACCCCAAGAGTAATCCGAAAAAGAAGAAATCTGAGCAGCTTTTTCAGATGTAGACGTTTGTTCTTGCGCAGTGACATTGGAGCAGCCTAAAGAAATAAGTCCGATTATGGCACAGGAAGATAAACAAAGAATCTTACGAAAAGAAGTGACTACTAAATTGTCAGATTTTTTCGGGGGGGGGGTAAAAAATGTTCTCTTTTTCATAGAAAAATCTCCTTTTTTATTTTAATGATACCACTGTTAATAAAAGGCAACAACCACAATAAAATGAGTTATGAGCTTCACTAAGAAAAAACTCAAATTATGTAAAATAGGGTATTGACACCTACCTACTACGTGTTATATTAAACTCAATAAAACGAGTTTGAAAAAATAGAAAACTCAACATAACGAAAAAGGAGAAAAAGAATGGCAAGCAGAAACTATAAATACTATCAGCCTAATGACAAAGATTTAAAAGATCAGTACGGTGATTGTGTAGTAAGAGCATTGACAAAAGTTATGAGCAAAACTTGGATGCAGGTATTTGATGATCTTATTTCATATGCAAAAAAACTTCAATGCATGCCAAACGGAAAGCAATGCTATGAAAGCTATTTAAAAGAAAATGGTTTTACATATCATGGAATCAGCAATAAAAAGGGTTCAAAACGTCCAACTGTTGATCGATTTGCAAAAGATCATAAAAGTGGAATATTTTTTTGAATGTTGCTAACCACTGTATAGCAGTTGTGGATGGATATTACTACGATACTTGGGAATCTGGATCTTGCTGTCTGTATGGATATTGGGAAAAAGAATAAGCCGAAACGGTCAGAAATGACCGTCCACCAGGAATGACCGCCTGGTGCTGATGATGGTAGGTCAATGCGGTTGGTATTGGACAACAAGTTTTACTGATTTTTAAGGTGAAAATCAGGGGCGGTAAGCAAGACAGAGCAGAAAACGCCTGAAAATGCTCAATGGCAGATAACAAGTTTGCTGATTTTAAAGTGAAATTAGATACGGGAGTGGAAGCACCGGAGAAGCACTGCACAGGTTGTAAAGTATGAGGCAGCCATATAAATTCACATACCCAATCGCCTATTTTTATGGCACGAAAGAAAGCACTTCGTAGATTGAAACCTACGCCCTGGGCGGTACAGGGAAATGCCAGAACTGAGAAAGAATGAAAAAGGGGCATAGAATGATGGACGGTTATGTAACGATTGCAGATTTTGGAGAATGGTCAATTGTGGAAGAATACGGAAGCGAGAGGACCATTCAGGAATCAGAAAGAATATTAAGATACTGCAATGAAAGAGAAAGAAGAAACCGCAAAATAGAGGCGAAGAGAAAAGAGGAAATTGAATCGAATATCACCGCTGCGCTTCTTGGAGCAATTTCTGTAGGAGTTCCAGGAATTATGTTTATTTTGTGGCTTCTGGAAATTATATGATTCAAGGAGGGGCATGGACAATGAATAAAGAGTACAGAAAAAGATTATTCGCTCTTATGGATGAGATTGATGATCTTGCAAAAATGGGAATCCATTTAGAGAAAGAGGAAGTCACAGGCGAGGTGGAAATGCTGCAGGAGCCAGAAAAAGCACAGCCTAAAATCGAAGTGAAGAAAAGCAAAATAGATGATATTCCAGAGGAGCCTACCGGTCCGAACCATGATACAACCAGACGGTATAGTGCAAATTTCAAGAAATTTATTGTAAATATGCATAAAATTCATGGAATGACCTTCGATGAAATTACACAGCGGTATGGCGTAGCAAAAGCTACTGTTACAAAATGGTGTACTGATGCAAGGTACGTTGACGGGATCAATCTGGAGGCGATGAAGTCCAAAACAGAGGCATTGGAGAAAGAGAACGAAAAGCTGAGAGAAGAAAATGCGAGATTACAGAAAATGATTGCTCTTGCATTCGGACATGGATTGGAGGCTAAAGGATGAAAATAAAAGATTTTACAGTGGGACAAGTTGTATATGCGTTTTCGTATGAGGATATAGCGTTACTAAAAGGATTGAAGCCCAAAAAGTATACCGTTGCGAAAATTGGGCGGAAATACCTGTATGCAGCTAGAGGGGAAGAAGTAAACATCAAAACTGTGCCAGACTATTTGCTGATAGGATTTAAAGAACCAGATTATACGGATGATTTTTTAGAAGAAAATATTGATTATGGATATAAGGCAATATTATTTCCAGATATGGAAATAGCAAAAGATTATTACCATAAAAGAAAACTTGTAAGATTTCTTGCATCAGGTGTGAAATGGGAAAGCTACACATTGGATGAATTAAAAGAAATACAAAAAATCCTGGGGGTACAAGTATGACAGCATTACAGCAGATATTCCAAGGCTATTACGAAAACCGGATTGAGAGCGATGAACCGGATCCGGAAAGAATGGCAGTTACATATAAAAAAGTTATCAGCGTTCTAAATGAGATGCAAATCGGGAATGGTGGTATAGATGATATTATGTTATGGGTAAGTCAGTACGGAGCGGCAGCGGAGGAAACAGGATTCTACGCAGGGTTCAAGATGGCATGGGAATTATTGAAGAATATGCAGGAGGGCACAGAATAAAGCTAAAAGGGGATGGCTCAATAAAATGAGCTGTCCTTAAATTTTTTTCTCATTTTTTGTAAAAGAGGGTATTGACACTACTAACCTACGTGTTATATTAAACTCATAAGAACGAGTTGTGAATAGTGGAATCACATTAAAATGAGTTATAGGAGAAAAAGCAGATGAAACAGGGAAAATTAGAAGGCATGATCAAAAGCGTAAAAATGAGAATCGAATGGGAGCAGGAAAACATCGAAAGATGCATGAAAGAGATTAAGGAGAAGGCACAGAACGGCGATCCAAGAAACATTGCAATGTTCATGCCTGGAAAAGTAAAAGAGCTGCAGGAGGCTATTGACAGGAAGGATAAGTATTCTGAACAGCTTGATATGTTAAAGTGCCTGATGAGAAATGAGGAGGAATAGAAGTGGAGCGATACGAACTGGCAAATGGAAAAGTGTACGAGATTAGCAGATGGAGTGATACCTGTACAGTAGCATATCAGGGTAAGGTAGTTTATACCGGTTCTTATGCAGGATGCAGAAAATACATTAACAGTCAGAAATGAGAAAGAGAGGGCAAATGGCATGGCACAGATCATTCGGTTTCCAGTAAAAGCGCAGGCAGCCAGCAGTGGTTATGATAATCTTTCCAGACTGATTGCTGTTGCAGCTACAAAAGAGGTTCTCAATTTTTATGTTGAGAGTATAGAGCAGTTGGAGAAATCAGGAAAGCTTCTGGACGGCGAGGCACAAAAACTGACAGAGCAAGGACGAGAAAAACGGCTGGAGATGGCAAAACCGGATCCGATAGAAAAAGAAGTTGCTGAGGCTCCTGGAGTGTATTGCTATACGCCAGAAATGGGAGGCCAGAAACCAGAATGCCAGATGGAGGCATCCAGAGGATATTACGGGAAACACTGGTTCATTGACACACCACTGGAACTTAAAGGCAGAGGCATTGAGCTTATAAAAAAATATCAGGAAAAGGACTTCTGTTCAAAAGATCATAGAGTTGGTTGGAATGAATACCGGGTAACAAACAGAGCTTTTGAAAAGCTGAAAGAGAAATACAGCATCTCGCAGGAATGCCTGCTTGATTAATAAAGTGATCTGCCTCAGAAACCTGGGGCAGAAAAAAATAAGAGGAGGAAGCAAAAACAATGAAATATCGTTATTACAGCACACAGCGTCCAGTTATGCCGGGAGGATACCCGAAGCCCCAAAATAACGAAGTCTTGGAGATTGAGAATTTTGACAATAAAAAATTTGTTGAGGAAGTAGGCTGCCAGGCATGGGGCTACATTGAATACGAAAAGCCGCTCGGACATTTTGATGTTGTTGGTTATGAACTGGTTGCGGTAAAAATTAAAACACTGCATCTGAAATATATCGGCAGGGACGACTGGGGACGGTATGTATACGAGGACGAAAATGGAAAGCTTTGGAAGAACACAGACTGTTGCAGCCCGAGAGAGTGCTGTGAGGAAAGAGGAGATACGCTCAACTCAGCTGCAGGAAATAAATTTGATGGAGAACCCGATTGTTTCATGGCGGCTCACATTAAAGTTGAGTATTTACCAGAAGAGGGAGGCGAGCAAGATGGATAAGGCAAACACCGGAGAACAGCCGGCAAGGCTGTACCGGAATAAAGAAACCGGAGAATTGTTTACATATCGGGAAATGCTGGAAGAATGGCGAGAGAGGTATGAAGGCATCGATCCGGTGACAGGGTTGTATCAGTATCATTGGCATACCAGATATGAATATATACCAAAATGATTTGAGGGGAGGCGAGACATCATGTGTGGACTACCTAGTGAAGATGAATACTGGGAACGCCGCCGAGAAGAATGGGAAAACCCAAGGGCATTCAGAAAAAAAAGTGCATGGGATGAGGACGAACCAATCTACGAAAATGGCAATTTGTTCCTGGATGGTGAAATCAAGGAGATTGAAAAGGAAAGGGGCTATCCGATGGAAGAACTGTACGAAGGCGATCTGCTTGAGATAGTGGAGGAACAGAAAGGAATCATGGCTGATTCGGCAGAATGGAACGGTAACTGGGAGTGCATTGAATACAGATATCGAGTGGCATAGGAGGAAAAATGCAGAACATTGTAGAATTTATCAAAGAGGAAATGTCAAACAGAGGAATGACATACGATTTATTGGCAGAAAAGGCGGGAACAACCCGGCAGAATCTTTGGACGAAGCTGAATAAGAATACCAGACCCAATTTCGAGACAGTAAGAAAGATTCTTGCAGCATTGGACTATGATCTGGTAGTTGAGAAAAAGAAAGGTGCAGCGGATCCGGGAGAAAAAGAAATTGCAGATTTCTTTGCAAGCACAGATGAAGAACAGGTCAGCTATGAATGTGTTCAGGCATTGTTTTCAACAATGGGATATTCACTGGAATTAAAAACTCACAAAAATGAGGAAAATGTAAAACAGGGTATTGACAACTACTAACTGCGTGTTAAATTATAATTACAAACTCAATTAAATGAGTTTGAGAAAGGCAGGTGAGAAAATGGAGGAGTTTGAAATGCCAACTAAAAATACAGGGGACATGGTTGTGAGAGCAATGCGATGGGCTTTAGCACATGGACATACAGCAGAAGAAGCATACGACTTAGCAACTTATATGACAGGAAATGAACTTCCAGAAAAAGAAGCAGAGAAGAAAGAGAAAAAAGAATAAGGCTCCGGAGCCTACCTGAGAAATAGAACCGGAGCCAAAATCCAAATGAACCGGGGCGGTTTTCACCTGCCGCCGCCTCGGTTTGATATTAACACAGGGGCAGGAAGAAAACAAGGGGGGCATGACATTGAATGATGAAATTGTGATCTGCAAAGAATGCAAGAAACCTGAATACTGGGGCGAAATGAGATGGCTCAGTGGTCGGTGCGTATGTCGAGACTGCTACAAAGCAAATTATGAGCAGGAAACTAAAGAGCCTTATACATGGGATGATCTGGACGGGAAACGTCCAACAATGAATGAGTACAGAGAACAGGAGAGAAGAAAATGCGAAAATATGAATTGAGTATCAGTGCGGATTATGTCCCGGGATGGGGCGTAACAGAAGCAGTGAGAGAGTTCTTCCAGAACTCCATTGATGAGGAAACCAGAGACAGCAGCAACAAAATGTTATTTGAATATGACGAGGCAGAAGAAAAACTGATAATCGGAAACAAGCATAGCGAGCTGGATATTAAGACACTTCTGTTCGGAACGACCACTAAAAATGATGATGATGCAATGATCGGGAATCATGGAGAAGGGTACAAAATTGCAACGGTTGTTCTTCTGCGATTGGGCAAAACAGTTGTATTCAACAATTACTGCAGGCGTGAAGTCTGGAGACCGAGACTGGTAAAATCCAGAAAATATGATGGTGCTTTAGTACCTACATTTTTTGTAGAAACTGCGGCAGTATGGGAGAAAGTACCAGATCATAGCCTTATGATTGAAATTTCCGGAATTTCGCCAGAAGAATATGAGAAAGTCACAAATTCCAATCTCCATTTGCAGGGAGATTATCAGAAAATCGAAACAATGTATGGAGATATTCTGGAAAGCCCAGAACATAAAGGAAAGATATTTGTTGGAGGATTATATATCTGCGAAGAACCAAGACTTGACATTGGAGTAGACTTCAAACCATGTTACGTGAGATTGGAAAGAGACAGAAACATGGTAAATTCATTCGATGTTTGCTGGTATGCTTCCAAAATGGTTGAAAATGCTCAGAATGCAGAACTGTTGAAAAAATCTATTGATTCATACAGTGGTCAGTACATTATGTGTGAGTGTGTACCGGAAGACCTCAAAAATGAGATCGCAGAAGATTTTATCAATGAATATGGTGCGAAGGCAGCACCGGTTACAGATCAGAAAGATATGGAAGCCTTAAAAAAGCGAGGTTATAAGCCGGTCATTGTTTCTGAGGCGAAGAAGAAAGTCATTCTTGCCTCTACATATTTTGAGGACGTGGAGGAAGAAAACAAAAAGATCAGAGAATCCCAGAAACCATTATGTGAAAGATTTTGCGATTTTGCAGAAAGAATAGAATCTAAGCTGAATGAGGACGAAATCATTGAGCTGTACGGATTCTTGGATGAATTATCAGACGAAGAGGAGGAAAAAGAAGAATGAGAGAACGAATCTATTACGAGATCAATGAGCAGTCCGCAAGGTCTGCTCATGAGATGATGTCATTCCGGGATTATAAGGAAGGCAGCCTGACAGCAGAATACAAAGGATATGTTGACGAAGCGTATGATCTGGCAGACAAGGTTGCTGAGAGCAGACCAAAGGAAGCTGACAGGGTATACGGTATTGCAGATAGATATTCCAAAAAGATGGCAGCCAATTTGAATGATCGAAGCCGCATTGGTTGTATGTGTCCATCAGTTATGATCTGTGGACCAGCGAACTTTCCAGTAAAGAAGAAAGAAAAACAGAATGCTGCATCTGATAGAAACTATCAAGAATTTCAGGAAATCCAGAAGATGCTTAACCGGATCCGGAGCATTGGAAACGGGAAGGGCATTATTAAATCTGGTGATGTGGATGCAGTAGAACGTTTGGAAAAGAAGCTGAACGGATTAAAGGAATTGCAGGAGAAGATGAAAGCTGCAAATGCCTACTACAGAAAGAATAAAACATTAGATGGATGCCCTGTATTGACACAGGAACAGATCGATAGCCTGAAAGAGAAAATGCAGAAGGACTGGCATTATGAGGACAAGCCTTTTGCCACATACCAGCTTTCAAACAATAATGCAGAGATTCACCGGATAGAAGGCAGACTCAAGAAGCTCAGAGCGGCTAAAACGGAAGGAAATACAGAAAGTGAAAATGAGTATTTCCGCATCGTAGAAAATACGGAAATCATGCGTTTACAGCTTTTCTTTGATGGTAAACCGGAAGCGGAAGTAAGAGATATTCTTAAAAAGAATGGCTTTAGATGGAGCCGGAAAAATAATTGCTGGCAGAGACAGCTTACAGATAATGCCAGATATTCACTGGAAAGAGTAAAAAAGAGTTGGAGGAGTTGAAATGACAAATGCTGATAAAATCCGGAATTTATCTGACGAGGAACTTGTTGATCTGCTGGCGTGGGGCGAGGTCTACGCAGAAGGATTGAAAGTACCGAGTTGCGATGAAGGATGCGAGGACTATGAAAGCGGTTGCGCTGCTGAGTGTCCGATAGAAAAGAGAGAAAAGAACGTCAGAGAATGGCTACAAGCACAGGAGGAGTAATAATGGCGAAAAGATGCATGGGAGGGTACACAACCACTAGAGAGGTGTATAAGACAGTAAAGAAATATGATCATCAGCAGTTTGATGCGTTTTGCACACGTGTTTATACAAACGGTTTCAATGATGGTAAAAAATCAGTAACAGAAAAACCGGTCAGAACAATTACAGATGAACAGCTTATGGAAGTGATCGGAGAGGTCAAAGGCGTAGGACCGGCGCTGAGAGGAAAGATCAAAGAGGCAATCGAAGCGAAGTTTGGGAGCATAGGAAATGGCAAAAAGGCAGAGGAACAGAAAGGAACAGCTTGCTGAGGTTATCAGGGAATCTCATGAACAATGGAAAAGGCTCCGGGAAAACGGAGGCAACGATCCATTTTGGACTGATGGAGTAAACCTGAACCTGGTAAGGAATCACATCATATATGGACGTAGGCTGTGCGAGGAAGAACTGCAGGAAGGGGATTACCCGGAAGAATACTATTTGCCGCTTCCAGAAAAGGTACCACCAAATTACATGGTAAAAGGCGATGAGATCAGGCGAAAGACATCTGAGCTTATGCGAAATATAAAGGAAAATCCGGATTACATAGGATTATTCGGAAAAAGCGAAAAGAGCCAGAAAGAAGTAGAAATAATCAAATACATTTCTGGATATAGCCAGAGTATTTCAGAAGATGATCTTGTTGCAATGCGAAGATTTATACATTGGGATTTTTCAGGAATGATGCAATCCATAAAAGAAGAACTGAGAGATATTACACCGGTTGCAGAAATAGAGAAGTCTTTACCAGAAGGGCAATTATCAATATTTGATTTATTCAATATTTAGAGAACAGGAGAAATTAGAAGATGATAAAAGGCAAAGCAAAAATGGAATTTGGTTCAGGAGATATCAGAATGACAGGAGCCTTAAGCAATGGCGTTGGGGCACTATGTTGTATTACGCAGGAGCCACATGAAATAGGTGAAAAAGTTCCTGTCGAAGATGAATGGGATCCAGTTCAGGCAGAAGTTATTCTGACATTCTCAAAAGCAGATAGCATAGATGCTCTTATCGCAGAATTGCAAGATGTAAAAGCAATGATGGATGGTAGCTATCCGTTTGAGAAAGGAAGAACCAGAGAAAAAGATCTGGATTTTGATGCATTTATGTACAGACCATAAGTGGAAGGCGACGAAATGAGCAAATCAATATTAGTGATAGATACACCAAAACACTGTTCGGAATGTCCCTTACTTAACGGTTCAGACGAATGTACAGTACAGGATGATGATGCAAACTTTAATGCTTCGGATTCGTGGGATGAGTTAATGAAAGGGTGCCCGTTAAGAGAATTGCCGAAAAAAATGAAAGTAACAGGAAGATACAATCAGGAATACTTTCAAAAAGGAGGCAAGATGCCGAGTTATAAAGTCGGCTGGAACGATTGTGTTGATGAACTTACAAGAAAATAGAGGAGGAAACAAAAATGGCAAAAGCAGTTTTTAAAGCAAGGGAATTTACAGTAAAAGCGAAAGGCTCTAAGGAATTTGTTTCAGAAGAAATGGTGAGAGCAAAGCTGTTTGCTGCAAGAAAAAAGAAAGAAGCGGAATCTATGTCTGTATTTGCTGCGGTTATTAAACCGAAAAAAAGTGGTACAGAAGAACAGATAACACCAACAGATCAGGTGGAGAATGGCGTGGAGCATGAAGTTGTAGCAATTTACGATAACGCAGGAATCCCATCATTTATGCACCGGTTCCGTAAAGTGACAAATAAAGAATTATTCGGTGGAAGTGATAAAGTCCATCCGGCATTTATTGTTGGAGGAAAAGAGTACGATTCGATTTATATTTCAGTTTACCCAAACTGCGAGATCAACGGTAAACCATATAGCCTTCCATACCAGAAACCTTGGACAAACATTACGAATGATGAAGCAGCAGAGGTTTGCTTCTCTAAAGGTGAAGGCTGGCACATGATGACAAGGGCTGAATGGGGACTGCTTGCAAATCTCAGCCTGAGAGATGGAACCTTGCCACATGGAAATACGAATTACGGAAAGTACCATGCAGATTTGGAAGAAAAAGGCGAACCGATTGAAGAGAGCGGAAAAACAAAGACAGGATCAGGGCCGGCAACATGGACACATAATCATAAAGTAACCGGAGTGCATGACCTTTGCGGTAACGTATGGGAAATGGTAAGAGGATTGCGAATCAGAAATGGTGTACTGGAGACGGCAAAGAATAATGATGCTGCTATGGATATTGACCTGACGCTGGAAGGGGACTGCTGGGAAGCAATCAGAGATGATGAGGGAAAAATCATCAGAATTTCAGTTGATGATGATAACATCTGCATTACAACGGATCCAGAGATTGAACAGGATTATACTGGAACACGATGGAGCGATGTACAGATTAACTGCAATAGCGAGCAGCTCAAAGAATTGGCATTATTCGCAGGGGAACCAGATGCGTATTGTTATATGGATTGTACAGACGGAGAATATTTGCCGATCTGTGGTGGCTACTGGAACGACACCTCGGGTGCTGGTGTGTTCGGCGTGAACCTGGGCGATCCACGTTCCTACTCGTCCACGAGCATCGGCTTCCGCTCCGCTTATTATGGGAAACTGGATAACTGATAAACTGTATTGCCCTGTGGAAACAGGGCAGAAAGGATAAAAAAAATGACCGAAGAAAAGTATGTTACATACAGACACTTGAAGAAAGACCAAGAAATATCTGGAGCCAAGCAGGGAAATTCTTGGCATAGTTTTAAAGGATATGTAAAAGAGGTGAATGCGGCTTATGTAATTCTCAAATTATGGAATCCAGGAGGACCAGAAGAACGGTTTCCATCGGAAGAAACACTGTTCGGAATAGAAATGACAGAGGAAGAGATCAAAGAAAAATACAACCAAATGGCAGGAACAGTTGTGAAAGCAATCCAGAATCGCCTTGAAAATTACGAAATTGGTTATCACGAGATGTTTAATTCTTGGTTATCATCTGATCCATGGGAAATGGCACAGGCATGTGTGAAGAAAAATCTGACAATTATTGGAAGCTGCTATGACATTCCCAAGAAACACGCAATGTTTTCAGGTGAATTGCTGGACGTGGGAATTTGTGCAGAAGATGAGGATGGAGACAGATTCTGGTGTCATTTCAAGAGCGATAGTGTAGAAGTTATGAAAAGAAGATATGAACGCTATCAAGAACAGAAAAAAAGAAAGCGAATGAAACGATCAACGGAAAGGAGAAGACCTTTAGGAGAGCAAGGGCCGATTAGATATGGAGCTGAATACGAAGATGATTGGACACTGTAAATTAGATTGCACAGAAGGTCTGGACTATTGCTGCATATGCTGTCCGAAGAAAGAAGAATGCAAAACACAATGTGGCGATCTGGATAAGTATGAGTACACCGAAAATTGCCCGGATTATTCAGGTACAAAAGTTATTGAATGAAAGGCAGAATATAATAATTCTGCGGAATATGAAGCAAAACAAAGGTTTTGAGGAGGAATCAATTCTATGAATAAAGTTATTTTAATGGGCCGCCTTACACGTGACCCAGAAGTGCGATATTCTCAGGGAGAAAACGCAACAGCTGTTGCCAGATTTACACTTGCTGTAGATAGGAGAATCAAGCGAGACAACGAAGCATCCGTAGATTATATTAATTGCGTATCATTTGGAAGATCAGCAGAGTTCGCAGAAAAGTATTTCCATAAAGGTACAAAGATTGCAATTGCTGGAAGGATTCAAACAGGAAGCTATACGAATAAAGATGGACAGAAGGTATATACAACAGATATAGTGATCGAGGAACAGGATTTTGCAGAGAGCAAAGCTGCCAGTCAGCAGAATAATTCAGGAAATGCTCAGAATGCTTCAAACAACCAGCAGGCACAGCAGCCCAAACCACAGACAAGTCCTGATGGCTTTATGAGCGCTGATGATGAAGGATTACCATTTCATTAAGGAAAAATCAAATTACTTCCTATATAAATACCCAACAAATGTTGGATTTTGGTTACAATTCATAAATATCCGGGATGCCATGCTGATTCTCTGATGTGTCCGCTTTGATGAATATAAAACAGGACTACCCTTTTTCTTTTTGATTTGCTATAATAGGCATATTGAAGAGAAAAAGGGTTTTTTATTTATTTTTGTTTTCAAAAGATAATATATCAAAAGGAGAAGGATATATGGATACACCAATCATTGCCCAGTATTATAGAGAGACAGAACCGGAAAAACGTAAGGAACTGCTGGAGCAGGCAATTGCATCCGGAGAAGATCAGGAAGCAAATAAGATCCGTAAAGAAATCTGGGAAGCACGTTACAAAGGAACGACAAACGAAGGGGGCATTGCCGACGGTTATCTGAAATTCTGGATGGCATTGGAATTTAATCGAAATGCAGGTCACAAAGTATTTGGCTCTGGAAGAGCACAGAAGGAAATACGCAAAGAACTGGATGATGTAAAATTCCGGGAAATCCGTGCAAAAAGTGCTCTTCATGAAGAACTTCTTCACAGAGAGTGCCAGCATCTTGTCAGATTTTATATGGATCTTTGTGAAAAAGACAAAAACTATAACAGTGTACTTTGCGGACTTATCACGATAAAAAAAGACAGTGCAAAAGCAAAACTGCAGAGAGACATTTATGAAACTGCCATATTGCTTCCACAGGAGATTGGCCTTGAAGAGGATTTGGACCTTCTGACAAAAGCTGCCCGTGAAATGTATGAACTGCAGTTTCCGGGAGAAAGACTTCCGGAATAAATATGGCATATCAGGAAATACTATATGTACTATGCAAAAACGGAGGCAACAATGAATTTAGATGATTTAAAAGCATATAAACTTGTCAGAAAAGAAAACCTGAGTGATATCCGCTCAACAGGCTACCTGCTTCGCCACATCAAAACAGGAGCAAGAATAATGGTAATCGAAAACGATGATGACAATAAAGTATTCAACATCGCTTTTCGTACTCCGCCAAAGAACAGCACCGGTGTTGCACACATTCTGGAACACAGTGTACTTTGCGGATCCAGAGATTTTCCTTTAAAAGATCCATTTGTAGAACTGGTAAAAGGTTCTTTGAATACATTTTTAAATGCAATGACTTATCCGGATAAAACCTGTTATCCGGTAGCAAGTTGCAATGAGCAGGATTTTCAGAATCTGATGCATGTGTATCTGGATGCTGTATTTTATCCAAATATTTACAAAAAAGAAGAAATCTTCCGTCAGGAAGGATGGAGCTACCATCTGGAGAAGCCAGAAGGTCCATTGACTTATAATGGTGTTGTTTACAATGAGATGAAAGGGGCATTTTCTTCTCCTGATGATGTGCTGGAAAGAGATATCATGAACTCCCTGTTTCCGGATATCACCTATGGTTGTGAGTCCGGTGGTGATCCGGATAATATTCCGGAGCTGTCCTATGAAGAGTTCCTGGAATTCCACAGAACTTATTACCATCCGTCCAACAGCTATATTTACCTGTATGGAAATATGGATATGACAGCAAAACTTGATTTTATTGATCGGAATTATCTTTCTGCATTTGACAGTCTGGATGTGGATTCGGAGATTCGTGAACAGCAGCCCTTTGATAAAATGCATGATCTGGTCATGGAGTATCCGGTTGCAGAGAGTGAGAGTGAAGAAAATAATTCGTATCTGGCATACAGTGTTGTGACAGGAACTGCCATGGATACTTTAAAATGTACTGCTTTTGATATATTGGATTATGCTCTCTTAAGTACTCCGGGAGCACCTCTTAAGAAAGCACTTCTGGATGCCGGAATCGGATCGGATGTGTATGGTTCCTATGAGGATGGTATCCGACAGACGTATTTTGATGTTGTTGCCAAAGGTGCTGATCCTGGCAGAAAAGAAGAATTTGTTTCCATTATCCGCAAAGTTCTGACAGACACGGTCGAAAACGGAATCGATCCAAAAGCACTGGAAGCAGGAATCAATTATATGGAATTCCGCTATAGAGAAGCTGACTTTTCCTCTTACCCGAAGGGACTGATCTACGGTCTGGATATTCTGGACAACTGGCTTTATGATGATGAACATCCATTCGCGCAGGTTCAGTTGATTCCTGTCTTCGACAAATTAAAAGAATTAAAGAATCAGGGTTATTTTGAAGATCTGATTCAGAGATATCTTCTGGATAATCCTCACGGTTCTGTTCTGACATTGAATCCATCCAGAGGCCTGACTGCCAGAAAAGCCAAAGCACTGGAAGACAAACTGGACGCATATCTTTCTTCTCTATCTGAAGAGGAAAAAACAGAACTTGTTAAAAAGACTGCGAATCTGGAACAGTATCAGGAAGCACCGGAGGATCCGGAAGCGGCTAAATGTATACCTATGTTGAAGAGAGAAGATATTCGTAAAGAAATCACACCTTTTACGAATGAAGCTCTGGATATAGATGGAAGCCTTTTCCTGTATCATGAAGTTCCAACAAATGGAATCGGTTATCTGGATCTGATGTTTGATCTGAAAGACCTTGCAGATGAAAAAATACCATATCTTGGTCTTTTAAAATCTGTACTTGGATATGTAGATACAGCTCATTATACTTATGGGGAGCTGACAAATGAGATCAATGCACAGACAGGTGGTATTATGTGCGGGGTAGAAGTATTTGATCATGCAGATTCTGTAGATGCATTCCGTGCTTTCTTTTCTGTAAGAGGAAAAGCCATGTATCCAAAAACAGATGTTCTGTTTAAAATGATCCGTGAGATCATCAATACCTCTAGTCTGAAAGACACCAAACGTCTTCATGAGATCATTGCACAGGTGAAGTCAAGAGCACAGTCCAGTCTGGTAAGTGCGGGCCATTCAACAGCAGTACTGCGTGCAGCTTCCTATACATCACCAATGGCCGCATTTCAGGACAAAATGGCAGGTATTGCGTATTACCAATTTATTGAAAAACTGGACAAAGAATTTGAAGAACGTAAAGATGATCTTGTAAAAGAACTTTCTCATCTTATGCAGGAAATTCTCCGACCGGAATATCTGTGTGTCAGCTATACAGGTGAAAGGGATTCTCTTATGGATGTACAGAAGCAGGTAAAAGCTCTGAAACAGACACTGCATAAGGAAGCGGTCAGTGTACAGCATCAGAATATGACATGTGTAAAGGAAAACGAAGGCTTCACAACTTCCGGACAGGTACAGTATGTGGCTCAGACAGGTAATTTCCGAAAAAAAGGTTATGAATATACAGGTGCACTGAATATTCTGAAAGTTGCCCTGAGCTACGATTACCTCTGGACGAATATCCGTGTCAAGGGCGGTGCATATGGCTGTATGAGCGGGTTCAAACGCAGTGGTGAGAGTTTCTTTGTTTCTTACCGTGATCCACATCTGAGACGTACTCTGGATGTATTCAAGGGCATTCCGGAATATGTACGTTCTTTTAAGGCGGATGAAAGGGAAATGACAAAATACATTATTGGTACAATCAGTGGCAAAGATGTACCACGTACCCCAAAGATGCAGGGAGCAATCTCCAGAAGTGCGTGGTTCTGTGGAATTACTGAAGAAATGGCACAGAAAGAACGAGATGAGATTCTAAAAGCAAGTGAGACAGATATTCAGGAACTTGCGCCACTGATCGAGGCAATTCTTGACAATGATGCGGTCTGCGTTGTCGGAAGTGAACCGGCAATTGAAAAAGAAAAAGAACTGTTTGATACAGTCCTTCCTCTGATCAGCTGTTGAGAAAGAAAACAGTATATAAAAATATACAGGAGTTATCGTAAATGAAAGAAAATTTTAAATCAGGTTTTACTGCGATCATTGGCCGTCCAAATGTTGGTAAATCTACATTGATGAATCATCTGATCGGTCAGAAGATTGCAATCACATCAAAAAAACCGCAGACTACCCGTAACCGTATCCAGACGGTCTATACCTGCGAAGATGGTCAGATTGTTTTTCTGGATACACCGGGCATCCATAAAGCCAAGAATAAACTTGGCGAATATATGGTACAGGTAGCAGAACGTACACTGAAGGATGTTGATGTGATTCTGTGGCTTGTGGAACCAACAACCTTCATTGGTGCAGGTGAACGCCATATTGCAGAACAGTTGAAGGGCCTGCATCTGCCGGTCATTCTTGTGATTAATAAAGTCGATACGGTTGATAAAGATGAAATTCTGAAGGCCATCGATACTTATCGTAAGCTGTATGATTTTGATGAGATCATTCCGTGTTCTGCACTTCGTAATCAGAATACAGAAGATATTATTCCATGTATTCTGAAATATCTGCCATATGGTCCGATGTTTTATGATGAAGACACTGTGACAGATCAGCCACAGAGACAGATTGCCGCAGAGATCATCCGTGAAAAAGCGCTTCACGCACTTGATGCGGAAATTCCACATGGAATTGCCGTTGCAATTGATACCATGAAGGAACGACCGGGCAAACGTCAGCTTGTAGATATTGAAGCTACGATTATCTGTGAGCGTGACTCTCATAAGGGAATCATTATCGGTAAGCAGGGTGCCATGCTCAAAAAGATTGGAAGCAATGCACGCTATGAACTCGAACAGATGTTGGATGCAAAAGTTAACCTGAAGCTCTGGGTAAAAGTACGTAAGGACTGGCGTGACAGTGACTTTATGATCAAAAACTTTGGTTACGATAAAAAAGAGATTTGATAAAAGGAAAGCTGATGAATGAGTGATCTGATCACAGTGCAGGGAGTTGTGATCTCTGCTATGCCTGTGGGTGAATATGACAAAAGAATTGTACTTCTTACAAGAGAACGGGGAAAGATTTCGGCATTTGCAAAAGGTGCCCGACGTTTGAACAGTCCGTTTATGGCTGCGGCTGATCCGTTTGTATTTGGAAATTTTACATTGTATGAAGGTCGGACAAGTTACAATTTGAATCAGGTTTCGGTTACTCATCATTTTGTTGAACTTGCGACTATGCAGCCAGGAGTTTATTACGGCTATTATTTCCTCGAACTGGCAGATTATTTCGGGCGAGAGGGGACGGACGAAAAAGAGATGATGAATCTTCTCTATGTAACTGTGAAGGCACTTCTGAATTCCCGGATGGATAATCGACTGATTCGTTGTATCTATGAGCTTCGTACGATGACAGAACAGGGCTTGTGTCCACAGTTATTTCAGTGTGCCGGATGTGGCTGCGAAATTACTGGTGAAGAGAGTTGTTTCTTCTCTCAGGAACTGCATGGGATCCTTTGTGAATCCTGTGCAAGGGGCAAAAGAGAAGCCCGACGGATTTCCCCTTCTGCATTATATGCCATGAGATACATAGCAACAGCTTCCCTGGGAAAATTATATACTTTCTGTGTTGATCCGGATGTACTTCTGGAACTGGAGCAGATCATTCATCTCTATACAGCAAGAAATACCGATAGAAAATTCAAAAGTCTCCAGATTCTGGAGGTTATGAAATAGCTTTTGGGGATAAGAATAATTTTATCAATTTAGTCTGCAAAAATAAAAAAGTTGAAATATCTCTGAAATGCGGTATAATGATGAGAAAACGTAACGAATTAAAACGAAGAGGAGAATTATCATGGAAAAGACAATGGAAAAAATTGTTGCCCTGGCCAAAGCCAGAGGATTTGTTTATCCAGGTTCCGAAATCTACGGCGGTCTGGCAAACACATGGGATTATGGTAATCTTGGTGTTGAACTGAAAAATAACGTAAAACGTGCGTGGTGGCAGAAATTCGTTCAGGAATCTCCGTACAATGTAGGTGTTGACTGTGCAATCTTGATGAATCCACAGACATGGGTTGCTTCCGGCCACCTTGGTGGATTTTCTGATCCGCTGATGGACTGTAAAGAATGTCATGAGCGTTTCCGTGCGGACAAACTGATTGAAGATTTTTGCGCCGAGCATGATATTGCAATCGAAGGAAGCGTAGATGCGTGGTCTCAGGAACAGATGATGAATTTCATCAAAGAACATGAAGTTCCGTGTCCGTCCTGCGGCAAACATAATTTTACAGATATCCGTCAGTTTAACCTGATGTTCAAAACTTTCCAGGGTGTAACGGAAGACGCAAAAAATACAGTTTATTTAAGACCAGAAACAGCACAGGGTATCTTTGTAAACTTCAAAAATG
Source organism: Blautia obeum ATCC 29174 (assembly GCF_025147765.1). Classification (NCBI taxonomy): domain Bacteria; kingdom Bacillati; phylum Bacillota; class Clostridia; order Lachnospirales; family Lachnospiraceae; genus Blautia; species Blautia obeum. The sequence continues at coordinate 2,014,292 of NZ_CP102265.1, read as the reverse complement.
TCCAGAGAACTTCCCGTAAAAAGATTCCATTTGGTATTGGACAGATTGGTAAATCTTTCCGTAATGAGATCACACCGGGTAATTTCACTTTCCGTACACGTGAATTTGAGCAGATGGAACTTGAATTCTTCTGTGAACCGGATACAGACCTTGAATGGTTCGCGTACTGGAAGAAATTCTGTCTTGACTGGTTGAGCTCTCTTGGTCTCAAGGATGATGAAGTACGTTATCGTGATCATGACAAAGAAGAACTGAGCTTCTACAGTAAAGCAACCACAGATGTAGAATTCCTTTTCCCATTTGGATGGGGCGAACTGTGGGGAATCGCAGACAGAACAGATTATGACCTGACTCAGCACCAGAATGTATCCGGACAGGATCTGACATACTTTGATGATGAGAAAAAGCAGAAATATATCCCATATGTAATTGAACCATCACTGGGTGCTGACCGTATGGTACTTGCATTCCTTTGCAGTGCATATGATGAAGAAGTTCTGGACGCAGAAAAGAATGATGTTCGTACAGTTCTTCATTTCCATCCGGTTCTGGCTCCGGTTAAGATTGGTGTGCTTCCTCTGTCAAAGAAGCTGAACGAGGGCGCTGAAAAGATTTTCCAGAAGCTCAGCAAGAAATATAACTGTGAATTTGATGACCGTGGAAATATCGGTAAACGTTACAGAAGACAGGATGAGATCGGTACACCGTTCTGCATCACATACGACTTTGAATCCGAAAACGACGGAGCTGTCACTGTCCGTGACCGTGACACCATGGAACAGGTTCGTGTGAAGATTGAAGAACTTGAGGCATATTTCGCTGATAAGTTTACATTCTAAGTAAATAAAGATATATATAAATTCACCCGTATGATATATATGATACCGGCAAACAGGCTTCGGAAATCGTCATTTCTAAGATGTGAATTGCATCGTTAAAACCGTCTGTAAAAATCATAAACTCGCTTCGCTCAAACAGTATGATTTTTACAGACAACACGATTTATTCCCATCTAAGAACTGTCAAATTTCCCGCAGAAGGTTTGCTGTATCATATAATATCTACGGGTGTTTTGCGTTTTTCATGTAATTACTTAGATGGCAAACGACTCAGCGAAGCTATGCCGGGGATGACGCTGGCGGCGGTTTTGTCCGCCGCCGCCAATCCACCGAAATCTATGCTGCATCAGAAACAGGAAATATATGTGTTGAGGATTCTGCGAGCCTGAGATACTTCGTGAATATACTTAACAGGTAGAAATATACGTTGCCGTGAGAAATGACATTGTTTGAGCGTAAGCGAGTTATGTCATTTCTCATGGCGTTTTTAGTATATTGATAGCTGTTCTAGTATATTAGAAGTCTCTCACATGAGGAGAATACCAACACATATATAGCCTGTTTCGTGAAGTAAGCATAAGAGAGAAAATCTCCAACACATATATAGCCTGTTTCATGAAGTGAAGATGAGTGAAGTGAATATAAATGGGCAGAATTACAAGTTATATTCCGAGATATTTTGTCAAATATAAACATAATTTCTATAAATATAGATATTTATGAAACTTAAACAATACATATTGCACAAAATAACTTGACTAATCAAATAACTTTTGGTAATATTATACATTATATGTAATGCATAAATGCACAAAAGGAGATGACAGCATGGCAAAAAAACGTAATATCATTGTAGGACAGTCCGGAGGACCTACATCAGTAATCAATTCCAGTCTGGCAGGAGTATACAAGAACGCTATCGAACGTGGTTTCGACAAAGTATACGGCATGCTTCACGGAATCCAGGGCCTTCTGGATGAACAATATATCGATCTCTCTACACAGATTCATTCCGAGCTTGATATCGAATTGCTAAAACGTACTCCATCGGCATTTCTGGGATCATGTCGTTTCAAACTTCCGGAGATTCACGAAGATAAAGCAATTTATGAGAAAATCTTTGAAATCCTGAACCGCCTGGATATTGATGCGTTTATCTACATTGGCGGAAACGATTCTATGGATACCATAAAGAAACTTTCTGATTATGCGATTCTTACTGGCCAGAAGCAGAAATTCCTTGGTGTTCCAAAGACCATTGATAATGACCTTGCACTGACTGATCATACACCAGGTTTCGGAAGTGCAGCCAAATACATTGGCGCGTCTACCAAAGAAGTCATCCGTGATGCACAGGGCCTTACCTATAAGAAGAGTATGATCACGATCATGGAGATCATGGGACGTAATGCAGGATGGCTGACCGGTGCGACAGCACTTGCACGTACAGAAGACTGTGATGGACCAGATCTTATCTATCTGCCGGAAGTTCCGTTTGATATTGATAAATTCCTTGTCAAAGTCAAAGATCTCCTCAAGAAAAAATCCTCTGTTGTGATTGCAGTGTCTGAAGGAATCCGTCTTGCAGATGGGCGTTATGTATGCGAACTTGGAAGTTCTGGAGATTATGTTGATGCATTTGGCCATAAACAGCTGGCCGGAACTGCAACTTATCTTGCAAATTTCCTTGCAGCAGAATGTGGCTGTAAGACAAGAGCTGTAGAGCTTTCTACGTTACAGAGAAGCGCTTCTCATATGGCATCCAGAGTAGATATTGATGAAGCATTTATGGTAGGCGGAGCAGCAGTAAAAGCAGCCGACGAAGGTGATACCGGCAAAATGATCGTTATTGACCGTGTTTCAGATGATCCTTATATGGCTAAGACCGGTATTTATGATGTACACCGTATAGCAAATGAAGAAAAAGTTGTTCCACGTAACTGGATGAATAAAGATGCCTCCTATGTAACAAAAGATTTTGTTGATTATATCAGTCCTCTGATTCAGGGAGATTATCAGCCAATCATGGTAAATGGTCTTCCGAGACATCTTGTACTTAATTTAAAAAAGAAACGATAAGTCAATATATGATTTGGGGAAAACTTACAAAGTTTTCCCCATTTTTTGACAGTTTAACCTTGACTATTTGTACTAAACTCTATACAATAATTATGTGCGTATAAAACATAGGTTTTATGTGAAAAGAACAAAATAATTAGGAGGAAAATGTAAAATGGCAAAATGGGTTTACATGTTTACAGAAGGTAACGCTAATATGAGAAACCTTCTGGGTGGTAAAGGTGCCAACCTTGCTGAAATGACTAACCTTGGTCTTCCTGTACCGCAGGGCTTCACAATCACAACAGAAGCTTGTACTCAGTACTATGAAGACGGAAGACAGATCAATGATGAGATCATGGCTCAGATCATGGAAGCAATCACTAAAATGGAAGGAGTTACCGGTAAGAAATTCGGTGACAAAGAAAATCCTCTGCTTGTTTCCGTTCGTTCTGGTGCCAGAGCTTCCATGCCTGGTATGATGGATACTATCCTGAACCTTGGTTTAAATGAAGAAGTAGTTAATACTCTTGCAGAAAAATCCAACAACCCACGTTGGGCTTGGGACTGCTACAGAAGATTCATTCAGATGTACTCTGACGTAGTTATGGAAGTTGGTAAGAAATATTTCGAAGAGCTGATCGACGAAATGAAAACTAAGAGAGGCGTTAAACAGGACGTTGAACTTACAGCTGAAGACCTTAAAGAACTTGCAGAACAGTTCAAAGCTGAATATAAAGAAAAAATCGGTGCTGATTTCCCAACTGATCCGAAGGAACAGTTAATGGGTGCTATCAAAGCCGTATTCCGTTCTTGGGACAACCCGCGTGCAAACGTTTATCGTCGTGACAACGATATTCCATATTCCTGGGGTACCGCTGTAAACGTACAGATGATGGCATTCGGTAACATGGGAGATGACTGTGGTACAGGTGTTGCCTTCACACGTGACCCTGCTACAGGAGCTAATGGTCTGTTCGGCGAATTCCTGACAAATGCTCAGGGTGAAGACGTTGTTGCTGGTGTTCGTACACCTATGCATATCACTGAAATGGAACAGAAATTCCCAGAAGCATTCGTACAGTTCAAACAGGTTTGCAAAACTCTGGAAGATCACTACAGAGATATGCAGGACATGGAGTTCACTGTAGAACATGGTAAACTGTACATGCTGCAGACACGTAATGGTAAGAGAACTGCTCAGGCTGCTCTGAAGATCGCTTGTGACCTTGTAGATGAGGGAATGAGAACAGAAGAAGAAGCTGTAGCAATGATCGATCCACGTAACCTTGACACTCTGCTTCATCCGCAGTTCGATGCAGCTGCTCTGAAAGCCGCTACACCGATGGGCAAAGGTCTTGGAGCTTCTCCAGGAGCTGCTTGCGGTAAGATCGTATTCACAGCTGATGACGCTGTTGAATGGGCAGAAAGAGGAGAAAAAGTTGTTCTGGTTCGTCTTGAGACATCTCCAGAAGATATCACAGGTATGAAATCTGCTCAGGGTATCCTGACAGTTCGTGGTGGTATGACTTCTCACGCTGCAGTAGTTGCCCGTGGTATGGGTGAGTGCTGTGTATCCGGATGCGGTGATATCGCTATGGATGAAGAAAACAAGAAATTCACACTGGCTGGAAAAGAATTCCACGAAGGAGACTTCATCTCCATCGATGGTACAACAGGTAACATCTACGACGGAATCATTCCGACTGTAGACGCTACAATCGCTGGTGAGTTCGGCCGTATCATGGCTTGGGCTGACAAATACAGAACTATGAAAGTTCGTACAAATGCAGATACACCGGCTGACGCTAAGAAAGCAGTTGAGCTTGGTGCAGAAGGTATCGGTCTTTGCCGTACAGAGCATATGTTCTTCGGTGAGGGACGTATCGATGCATTCCGTGAAATGATCTGCTCTACAACAGTTGAAGAAAGAGAAAAAGCTCTTGCAAAAGTTCTTCCATATCAGCAGGGAGACTTCGAAGGACTGTTTGAAGCTCTGGAAGGTAACCCGGTTACTATCCGTTTCCTGGATCCGCCGCTTCATGAGTTCGTTCCTACAGAAGAAGCTGACATCAAGAAACTTGCAGATGCTCAGGGCAAAACTGTTGAAGAAATCAAGACAATCATTGATTCTCTCCATGAATTCAACCCGATGATGGGCCATCGTGGATGCCGTCTTGCAGTTACTTATCCAGAAATTGCTAAGATGCAGACAACAGCTGTTATCCGTGCAGCAATCAAAGTTAAAAATGCTCATCCGGATTGGGCAATCAAACCGGAAATCATGATTCCGCTTGTTGGCGATATCAAAGAGCTTAAATATGTTAAGAAATTCGTAGTAGAAACTGCAGACGCTGAGATCAAAGCAGCTGGTTCCGACCTTCAGTATGAAGTTGGTACTATGATCGAGATCCCGAGAGCAGCTCTTACTGCTGATGAAATCGCTAAAGAAGCTGACTTCTTCTGCTTCGGTACAAACGACCTTACACAGATGACATATGGCTTCTCTCGTGATGATGCAGGTAAATTCCTGAACGCATACTATGATGCTAAGATCTTCGAGAATGATCCATTTGCTAAACTTGATCAGGTTGGCGTTGGCAAACTGATGAAGATGGCAATCGAACTTGGAAGACCGGTTAACCCGAATCTTCATGTAGGTATCTGTGGAGAACACGGTGGAGATCCGTCCTCTGTAGAGTTCTGCCATAAGATCGGTCTTAACTATGTATCCTGCTCACCATTCCGTGTACCGATCGCTCGTCTTGCAGCAGCACAGGCAGCAATCGCTGAGAAGAATGCATAAGTTGATGTTGTTATAAGGCAAACTAAAATAGCCTAATATTTGTGTCCCAACAGAGTAATACCGACCCTCACTTTACAGGAAACTGTATCGTGAGGGTTTTTTTGTCGGTTTGTTCTGCTTATGGCTTGAAAAAGAAAATTCATACCTGTATAATGGCATATGGAAATTGATAGTATTAGAAACTTAGGGGGAGTAGTTTTGAAAAATAACAAATATGAAATTGATATGTGCAACGGCACGATCATGGACAAACTGGTTTCATTTTCCTTGCCATTGATGCTTTCTGGAATCCTGCAGTTAATGTTCAATGCAGTGGATATCATCGTCGTCGGTCAGTTTACAGGAAGCGAAGCACTTGCGGCAGTTGGTTCAACGACTGCGCTGATTGCTGTTTTTACGAACTTATTTATTGGAATATCCCTTGGTGCCAATGTGCTTGCTGCACGTTTTTATGCTTCGGGAAAAAACAAAGAAATGTCGGAAACGGTACATACAGCCATTGCCCTGGCATTCGTAAGCGGTATGATCATGGCAGTTGTAGGACTTCTTTTTTCACGGCTTGCATTGGAAATTATGGGTACTCCGGATAATGTTATTGACCAGTCCACACTCTATATGCGAATTTATTTTCTGGGAATGCCATTTTTTATGCTTTATAACTATGGTGCAGCTATTCTGAGAGCAGTAGGAGATACGAAACGTCCGTTGATCTTTTTGATCATATCTGGTCTTGCGAATGCAGGTCTGAATATGCTCCTTGTCGTTGCTTTTAACATGGGTGTAGCCGGAGTTGCTATCGGAACAATTGTTTCTCAGTGCATCTCCTGTATTCTGGTATTACGATGTCTTTACCGTTCAGAAGGAAGCTATCAGCTCAGATTCTCAAAACTCACGATAAAAAGCTTTTATCTGAAACAAATTTTTCAAGTGGGCATTCCGGCGGGTATTCAGAGTACCGTCATCAACCTGTCAAATGCTTTGTTGCAATCTTCTGTGAACTCTTTTGGTTCGATTGCAATGGCAGGATATACTGCAGCAAATAATATTTTTGGATTTCTGTATGTATCTGTAAACTCTGTTACACAATCCTGTATGAGCTTTACCAGTCAGAATTATGGAGTACGGAAAACAAAACGTATGGACAAAGTGCTTCTTGACTGTATTATCCTATCCTTTGCATTTTCTTTTACATTGGGATGTGGAGCTTATTTTTTTGGTAATGAATTGTTGCGTCTGTATACCAGTGATCCGGACGTTATCCAGTGTGGGATTGAAATTCTTGCCTATACAACCGTACCGTATTTCTGTTGCGGAATCATGGATCTGATTCCCGGTGCACTTCGTGGAATGGGACATTCTGGTGTACCAATGATTTTGTCTATCATAGGTACCGTTGGAACACGAATCGTATGGATCTTTGGATTGTTTCCTCATAATAGATCCCTTTCTTTCCTTTTCATTTCATATCCTGTGTCCTGGATTCTGACAATTCTTATGCAGGTAATCTGTTTCTATTTTGTCAGACGCAAAGTTCACAGAAACATCCTGACACAGGGCTGAAGGGATGACTCGAGGAGATTATTATGAATTATATGATAGCAATCCTTCCCAAAATGGCAGGATTTCTTTTACTTGTACTTATCGGCTTTACCGCATCACGTATTGGTGTGATCAAAAAAGAGGCCATGTCATCTATTTCCGGTTTCCTTTTGAAGATTGTGTTGCCGGCATTGACAATTTCGCTGATCTGGGAAAATCAGACTACCTTTTATACAATGGCCCGTTATGGCAGAATGGTCATTGCACAGATTCTCATGTACTTCATCATGGCAGCAGGAGGTATCCTTGGAAGCAGAATCTGCCACTTAAGCGGAACAACATCTAATGTACACCGTGGTTGTTCTGTTGGCGGTAATTATGGATTTCTTGTGATTCCTCTGATCATGACTCTGTTCGGCGATCAGGGCGGTAATGTTTATATCCCGATTTGTTCGGTCATTGATACTACTTTGGTCTGGACTCTTGGATTTACATTATTTACGAATGGAGTAGGACAGAAAGAAAATCCGTGGAAAAAAATCATCATGAATCCGATTTTCATTTCTATCATACTTGGATTATGTCTGACCAGTTTTCACATTCCAGTTCCTGATATGATCATGAACACCATAGATTCTGTTGGAAACACCTGTTACAGCTGGGGACTGATTTATCTGGGATGCAGTCTTGGATTTATGAAGCTCACAAATATTTTTAAATACAGATCTATCCTTGTACTTGTGTTTACAAAGATACTCGTGATTCCACTGATTGTTTATTTTATTTCCCATCATTTTCTCACAAATGTTGAAAGTATGATTCTTATGTTGATCAGTGCAGCTCCATCCATGACAACTTCCAGTATGATTGCGGAACAGTATCATCTGGATGAGGAATATGCTTCCACGGCAGTAGTAACAACAACTTTATTCTGTATGCTCATCATTCCATTACTTTTTGGTCTGATTTCACTTTAAAATAACGTTTCTTCAGGAGGATAGTGAGAATATATAAATGAAATTACGTGTTAAAGATATTGTAAAAATATGGAATAATGGTGCTGCTTCCCTGGTAGCAGGTCAGGAAGGACTCATGCGCAGGATAGAGGTATTTGATATGATGGAACAGCCTAATATCAAACCATGGCTCAGGGAACACCTGCTCCTGATCACTACCGGATATGTGATTCGAAATGACAAAGAAGCTCTGCTGAACCTGATCCGCGATATGAATGAGGTGAATGCATCTGCGCTTGCCATCAAAACCCGTTTTTTTGAGGATTTTCCCAAAGAAGCACTTCAACTGGCGGATGAACTGAAGCTTCCGTTATTTTTTCTCGATAATAATGCTGGCTTTGTGGAACTTGTTTTTCCTGTCATGACAGCAATCGTAGAATCCAGAAGCAATATTGAACTGGATACTCGTTATCAGATTGGAAAAGAAAACAAATCAGAACTTGATAACAGACTATTCTTTGATCTTATCAACCGTAAGATCACACAGCCAGAGGAGGCAGAATATCGTACAGCCTCTTTACAATGGCCATCAGAACCAGTGCGTATGATTGCGCTGTCTCTGGAAACTGAGAAAAATTCTTTTCTTCTTGAAATGAAAAAAGAACAACAGACAAAAGCAATTTCCAGAATTCTTGAAAAAAATCATATACGAAATGCTGTAATATGTAGCAAAGAAATGTGCTTTGCGCTCATGGGAATATCCATAAATGATACACTCCTTGATACAATTGCAAATGATATGATTCAAAAAACTGTCGAAATTAATAATTGCGCATGTTCTGCAATTATCAGCAACCCTCTGTCAGATTATCTTAAACTGGCGGATACTTATCAAAAACTCAAAGAAGGTTTTCATATTCGCGTGATCCGAAAGCAGCAGTGGCAGTGTATTTTCTTGGATGAACTTCAATATGATCGTATTATGCTGCATATATCTGAAGACACGGAAGTACACCAATTTATCAGGTGTAAGCTTGGCCCATTAGTGGAATATGACCGTGCTCATGATACGCAGCTGCTCGAGACACTTGAAGCACTCATTCAGAATCATAATTCCCGCAAATTTGCTGCGGAATCCCTTTTTTTACATAGAAATACTATGGTACATCGTATCAACAAGATCGAAGAAGTGTTGCATTGCAGCCTGGATGATACAGAAATAATGGAACAGCTGGAATTTGCTATAAAAATGAAAATGTATGCACATTAAAAACAAATGTGCATCGTGCACAATATTTTGCTGAAAAAAAGTGATTTCAAGCCGATGATTTTATCAATGTAAAGTGATATTATCTTAAATCATGAATGTGAAGCCGATGTGGGCATTCCTACATCGGCTGATTTTGTATTCTGGCCCGCTGTTATCCGGAATATGAGCACATGAACTTTTTACGAATGGAGGAGATAATATGGCTAGTAACACAAACAAGGATTACACACAGATGCATATTAAAGCATCTGATCATCCAAAAGCGTATGCACCACATATTCTTATTTTGAACATCGTGATGAGCATACTTGGTGCAATTATCGGACTTGAACTGATCGTACGTACCGGTGTTGCACCAAACACATCTATCGTAGGAGCGTTATTTGCAATTATCATTTCACGTTTACCTATCGCATTTTTAAAGAAATACCAGAGTATCCACTGTCAGAACATGATTCAGACATCTATCTCAGGTGCAACATTTTCAGCAGCAAACTGCTTCCTGCTTCCAATCGGTGTTCCGGTTATCATGGGCAGAATGGATCTTATGTATCCTATGCTTGTTGGTGCATTTCTTGCAACCATCATTGATGCAACAATTCTTTATAAAACATTTGACAGCGAAATGTTTCCGGCAGAAGGAGCGTGGCCTCCTGGAGTTGCATCTGCAGAATCTATCCTCGCAGTTGTAGAAAAAGGAAAGAAAGCCCTTCTTCTTATTGTAGGTATGGTTATTGGTATCGGTGGTAAGATGATCGGTATTCCTACAGACCTTCTCGGCGTATCATGGTTCGGTGATTTCGCAGCTATGACAGCTCTTGGTGTAGGATCAATTGTAATCGGTATCATTAAGACAAATGGATTTATCATTGATATCTTCGGACACAGCTTCCCGGTCATTACCAATATCTTTGGTGAAGGTGCAGACTTGATGGCTTCAAACATGTTCAAATACATGCCTCACGGTATTATGATTGGTGCCGGCCTTGTATCTCTTATCCAGTGTGGCCGTATGCTGTTCAAGAAGAGTGACGGAGACAGTGCAGCTGGTAAATTTACATCCAGTATGGCAAACATGAAAAAAGCCTTAGGCGGTGGATATGTTGCATACCTGGTAGTAGCAGTCCTTCTGGCAGTGATCACAGGTATCTGGTCAGAAATGGGAGTTGTTCAGCTGGTCATCTGGGTGATCTTCTCAGCTTTTGCAGCAATTGCTTCCGAACTTATTGTGGGTATTTCTGCAATGTATTCAGGATGGTTCCCTGGATTTGCAACAGCGCTTATTTTCCTTATCGTAGGTATGTTGATTGGATTCCCGTCACTTCCACTTGGAATTCTTGTTGCTTATACTTCCGCAACAGGTCCTGCTTTCTCTGATATGGCATATGACCTCAAATGCGGTTACATCCTTCGCGGATGCGGAAAAGATCAGGAACTTGAGCTTGAAGGAAGAAAACAGCAGTATATCAGTGAGATTATTGGCTTTATAGTGGCATTTATACTTGTAGCTATTATGGCAAAACAGTACTTCAATCAGGGGATGTTTGCTCCGGTTGATGCTACTTTTGCAGCTACGATTGAAGCAGGTGCCGGCGGAGATGTTGCCAAATGGCTGCTTATTTGGGCTATTCCGGGTGCTATTATCCAGTTCCTTGGCGGTTCCAGACAGGTTGGTATCCTTTTTGCAACAGGTCTTCTTGTTGGATCTACTATCAACGGTCTGACAATCCTGATTGCTTTACTTATTCGTTATATTCTTGTTAAGAAGAACAAAGAAAACGAGCAGACCCTCAATATCCTGGGTGCTGGTTCACTTGCCGGAGCTGCTCTGTACAGTTTCTTTACAGCTACACTATCACTTGGTAAAAAGAAATAATATTTTAAGACAGGTATTTTAATTTTTTTATTGCAGGAGATGAGTATTAAAATGAAAACAAAAGGAATTCGTCTTACAAAAGATGTCCTTGATGCTGCGCTCGCCGGGGGTACGATCCTCGGCGGTGGTGGTGGCGGTGATCCGAAAAAGGGCAGAAAATATGCAGAGATTGCAGTGGATTATACAGACCTTCGTCTGATCACAATCGATGATCTGGATGAAGATGATGTACTGTTAACCGCCTCTCTGGTCGGCGCACCGAATGCAGCGAATCAGTATATGACTCCAAAGGATATCGCTAAAACAGTTGAGATTCTTCAGAAAAACTGTGATTTTCATATTGGCGGCATCATCACAAATGAGCAGGGTGGAGAAGCTACTGTAAATGGCTGGCTTCAGGCTGCCGTTACAGGACTTCCGGTTGTGGATGCACCATGTAACGGACGTGCGCATCCGACAGGAGTAATGGGAAGTATGAATCTTCACGAAATCCCAGATTATACCACCGTTCAGGCATGTGTCGGCGGCAATCCGGATACAGGAAATCATATTGAATGCTTCTTTGAAGGAAATATCGATCATACTTCTAAAATGGTGCGTCTTGCATCTATCGAAGCCGGCGGTCTGGTTGCAGTAGCCAGAAATCCGGTCAAAGTATCCTATGCCAGACAAAATTGTGCCATTGGTGGTGTCAGCTTTGCAATTGAAACAGGAAAAGCATTCTTAAAAGGACTTGAAACTTCCGTAGAAGAGGGTGTAAACAGTCTCTGTACTTTCCTGAATGGACGCATACTTGCCAGAGGTCCGGTACAGAATTTCTCAATTGAGACAACTGGAGGTTTTGATGTAGGTTATGCAACCGTAGGCGGCTGTGATATGACTTTCTGGAATGAATACGCAACTGTAGAAAAAGATGGTGAACGACTTGCTACTTTCCCTGACCTTATCATGACGATCAACGCAAAAACAGGTGAACCTGTAACAACAGCCATGATGGAAGAGGGCCTTGATGTCTACGTGATCACCACAGACAAGAAGAATCTGAAACTTTCGCCGACCATGTATGCGCCGGAATTGCTGAAAGCAACAGAAGATGTAATCAAAAAAGACTTAATCAGTTATTTGGATAAGTAATCAGGAGGAAATAATAACATGTTAATGAAACAGATCATTGATGCTTACGAAGTACTTGACAGTTCATTCGTAACAGGAGAAGCAGTAAAAGAATATCTTCTCGGAATTAAAGCGGATGCCAACGTTGAGGTTTATGAACTGGTTGGACCTAAGGGAAGCACAGATATGCTTAAAGTTCGTATTCCTGGCAAAAATGGTAAAACAAACGGTGGAGATGCTCCAACAATCGGTCTTCTTGGAAGACTTGGTGGAATCGGTGCACGTCCGGAACGTATCGGATTCGTATCAGATGGTGACGGTGCTCTCTGTGCAGTAGCTCTTGCAGCAAAGCTGCTTGATATGCAGAACAAGGGAGATTATCTTGATGGTGATGTATTTATCTCAACACATATCTGCCCACATGCTCCGACAGCCCCTCATGATCCGGTTCCATTCATGGGATCTCCAGTTGAAATGGCACAGGTAAATAAAGAAGAAGTTTCTCCTGACCTGGATGCACTGCTTGTTGTAGACACAACAAAAGGAAACCGTGTAATCAATACAAGAGGATTTGCGATTTCTCCTACAGTAAAAGAAGGATATGTATTAAGAACTTCTGAAGATCTTCTTGATCTGATGCAGATCACTACAGGACGCCTTCCATATGTATTCCCTCTTGCAACACAGGATATCACACCATATGGAAATGATGTTCATCATCTGAATAGTATCCTGCAGCCATGTACAGCAACAGATGCACCAGTTGTAGGTGTTGCGATCACAGCAGAAACTATGGTTCCTGGATGTGCTACAGGAGCAACACATGCTGCTGATGTTGAAGAGGCTGCAAGATTTATGTTGGAAGTTGCCAAAGCATATGGAAGAAAGCAGTGTAGCTTCTATGATGCAGATGAATATGCACGTCTTCAGAAATTGTATGGAAGCATGAAACATCTTCAGACTCTCGGAAATGAATAATAAGGGGGATTTCACATGAAAATAGGAGCAATTACAATTGGACAGGCACCACGTACAGATGTGACCGCAGATATCTTACATATCTTTGATGATTCACTGGAACTTGTTCAGGCCGGCGGTCTCGACGGTCTCACAAAAGAACAGATTGCAGAATTTGCTCCAGGCAAGGATGATTATGTTCTGGTATCCAGATTAACAGACGGAAGTTCTGTAACATTTGCAGAGCGTCATATTCTGCCAAGACTTCAAGATGCAATTAACCGTATGGAAGATGAGGGATGCAGTCTTATCATGATGTTCTGTACAGGCAGTTTCCCTGAAACACTTTCTACCAGAAAAATCCCTATGATATATCCATGTGAACTACTGAACCGTCTTGTTCCGCTAATGACCAAAAAATCCGATATTATCTGTATGACACCATCACCACTTCAGACTGAACAGTGTGAAAACAAATGGAAAAAATATGTGGATCATGTCAAAGCAGTTTCCGCTTCACCATATGGTGAATGGGATGCTCTTGAAAAAGCAGCAGAAGAAATTAAGAATTCTGAAGCAGATCTGATCGTTCTTGACTGCATTGGATATACACAGGAAATGAAGAAGATGTTTGCAGAAAAGACAGGTAAAAAGGTTGTTCTTCCACGAACCCTTCTTGCCAGAGTTGTTTCTGAACTTACAGATATCTGAATTAGCAGCTTTTATATAAAGGCAATATTTTACCGGGCATTTCGCAGGGTACTTCATAAGTCCGGCGAAATGTCCGAAATTATTTTTATGAAAAGAGGAAATCAACAATGGAGAATTTAGTGAAAATTGCAGAAGATGTTTTGACTTCCTGTCTTGCAGTGAAAACAGGAGAAGAAGTGCTGATCATCACAGATGACAGCCGTAAGGAGATTGGTGAAGCTATTTATGAAGCAGCTGGAAATCTTGGCTGCGAAAAACTGCTTATGGTAATGAAAGAACGCGAAGTAAGCGGGCAGGAACCGCCAAAAGCGATTGCAGCAGCTATGAAAGCAGCTGATGTCGTGCTCGTTCCGACTGCACAGTCTCTGACCCATACGAATGCCCGTATTGAAGCAGCCAAAGCAGGTACTCGTGTGGCTACTATGCCTGGTATCACAAAAGAAATGTTTTCACGCGGTGCAATGACTGCTGATTACAATGAAGTTGAAAAATTAACTGCAAAAGTAACAGAAATGCTGACCAGAGCATCCCGTGCCCGCATTGAAAAAGACGGTTATGTGTTAAACATCAATATTAGTGGAAGAAATGGTGTTCCAAGCCCTGGTGTATACAGAGAAGCCGGAAAGTGCGGAAACCTTCCTTCAGGTGAAGCCTATATTGCACCGCTCGAAGACGGTTCTGATGGAGAAATGATCATTGACGGTTCCATGGTAGGCATTGGTAAGCTTGAAAGTCCGCTTCACATGACGATTTCCGGCGGAAAACTACGTTCCGTAACAGGAGAGAAGAGCGAAAATCTTGATATTCTCCTAAAAAATGAAATCAACGGAACAGTCTGTGAACTTGGAATCGGAACAAATGAAGCTGCAATTCTGAACGGTATCATCCTTGAAGATGAAAAAGTATATGGAACTGTTCATATCGCCTTTGGTACCAACACTTCTTTTGGTGGAACAAACAAAGCAGAATGCCATATGGATGGAATCATCCTGCGTCCGACTTTATATCTGGATGATACAAAAGTAATCGAAAACGGAGTTTTTCTTATCTGATTTACTTCAGACAGATAAAAATATGACAGGAGGAACTGATATGAATAAAAAGTTTAAAGTTGGTCTGATCCGTGTACTCACAACCGAAGATGAAGAAGTGCTTCAGTCACATGGAAAACAGATCATGGAATATTTTCCTGAACTGGAGGTAGTAACCAAATGCATTCCGGATCAGTATGAAGGAATACACAGCCCTGAGCTCGGTGAAATTGCCCTTCCCAAAATTGTTGAAACAGCACGTTCCTTTACGGATGTAGATATGATCATCGTAAGCTGTGCAGATGATCCGGGTGTTGCAGAAATCCGTAAAGTTCTCCCGGACATTCCTGTTACCGGCGGCGGTGAGACAACTGTAGCACTGGCTCTCAAATACGGAAGCAGGATAGGTGTACTTGGAATTACAGACTATGCACCTCAGGCATACATGAGAATGATCCCTGATCAGATGATTCTCGGCAGACCAGAAGGTGTACACAGCACACTGGATCTGATGACTCCGGAAGGAAAAGCAAGTGTACTGAAACTGGGTATGAAATTAAAAGAACAGGGTGCAGAAGTAATTGCTCTTGCCTGCACCGGACTTGCAACAATCGGCATTGCCAAAGATCTTGAAAAAGAGACTGGACTTCCAGTTATTGACCCGGTTATGGCAGAAGGTATGTTTGCTTATTTTGAATATCTCAGAAAAAAATAATATAGCTCAGACTTATAATAACCGGCCATATGCTGCCAGAAAGGTAATAAAGATATGTTGTTAAACGAAGCTATTATGGGCCGTCACAGCATCCGGTCTTTTCGTCCTGATCCTGTAGAAAAATCCTTACTGCTTACTCTGGCTGATGCGGCTCAGCAGGCGCCTTCAGCCAGCAATCTGCAGGCGTGGAGATTTCTGTTCATCACTGATCAGCAGCTCAAAGAAAAAGTTGATCTCTTTAGTCCTGGACTTTCAGGCAAGCCTCCGGTCATCCTTGTGATTTGTTCAGATATGCATAAAGCAGCCAGAAAGGGTGGTAAAAATTCAGAAGTATACGGTTGTCTGATGGATGCTTCCATGGCTGCTGAAAATCTTATGCTCAAAGCTGTTGAATTAGGGCTCGGGACATGTGCAATCAAATCCTATAATGATTCTGCGATACGTAAGATTCTGAACATCCCTGAACGATATCGTATTGAAATGCTCATGTCGATTGGATATCCCCAGGGTGAACCACGTTGCCCCAAACGTCCTCCGTTAGAAGAGATATGTTTTTTTGATCATATTACAGAATCAGAGAAGGAGAATCATGAATAATCCAGAATTTGAATTACTTGTCTATCTGATCACAAGTGCAAAAGCACTTCCGGAAGAACCTGCATGTTATGGTTCAATCAGACTGACAGAGGCTGCATCCAGACTTTGCAAGATTATCTGTGAAAAATATCCGGAAAATGATGCTTACCGTGCACTGCTTGGATGTATTGACGCAGACAAAGGAAAGGCATTGACAGAACCGGAAGGTTTCGCCAAAATGTTGGAAAAAGCATCTGAGATGCTTGTGGACTGTCTTTAACAAAAGCTCCGGAAATTCCTGAAATAACAGGAATTTCCGGAGCTTTTTCTGAAAACAAAGCGGATATATGATTGTATATTCGACAGAATCATGGTAATATGTTTATATATCTACATAAATCACAAAATGGAAGGAGATTTATCATGAATCGAACCAGACAGATTTTAAAAAAATCAGCTGCAGCAGTCTTATGTGCATCCCTGATTCTCTCAGGAAGCAGTACAGCATTTGCAGCAGGTTCCTATCAGGAAACAGAAAAGGCTGCCCTTAACAAACTCACAGACGGTATTCCGGAAACCTGGGATACTTATCTCGAAAATTACAAGAAATCTGCCGCCGGAAGTAAAAGCAACATGACACTTAAAGTAGAGGATACCGGACGTGCTTTGATTGGTGCACTTATGGGTGGAACGGATGTTTCCTGGCTACAGAGCATCAGCCTAGACAGTAATATTTCCATCAAAGATGGTGTCGAAGCAATCGTGTCTTCTGTTCTTCTGAATGATAACAAACTTTGTGATTTTAACGTATATATGGATCTTGCAAATATGATGGAATATATTCAGATTCCGGAATTGTCAGATTCCTATATGAAAGCTCCTGTTTCTTCAGATTCTGAAGAAAATTCAGAAGAAGCGCAGCAGTTCCTAAACACTTATATGACGACACTTTCAGATCTTACTTCTGTGCTTCCGGATTCCAAAACACTTTCTACATTGCTGGATCGTTATGGAAACATTATAATTGACAGTTTTGAAGAAGGTTCTTCTGTAGAAGAAAGTGTATCTGTAGATGGCATCAGCGAAGAATGCACAGCATATGAAGGTATTATTTCTGAAAAATCAGCGTATACAATTGTCGAAAAAGTACTGACAACAGCCAAAGATGATGAAGAGATCAAGGCACTTTTTGACCAATGGTCAGATGATGCATCAAATGAGGAAAACCAGTACAAAGATTTCCAGAATTTAATCACAGATGCACTGGATGATATGAACAGAGATGACGAAGGATCCACTGAGAATGAAGCATTTTCCTCCAAAGTGTGGGTGAACGGAGATGGTAAGATCGTAGGTCGTCAGTTTGGTATAACGGATGGTACTGATACAACGCCTGTCTTTACCTGGAAAGCACCTTCTGAGGGAGAAGATTCTGCATTACTGCTTGAGCTTGCAGCGGATGATTCCTCTTTCACGTTTACAGGAAGTGGCAAAACAGCAGATGGTCTTCTGAATGGAGATTATATCCTTGCGGTAAACGGTACAGAAACTGTTGATATCAATGTAGAAAATCTGGAAACGAAACCTGCAAAAGCAGGATATTATAACGGAACCTTTAATATTTCCTTCCCTGCAGCAGAAACAGATAGCAGCGATTCAGAAGCAGGAGAAAGCACAGAAGATGATACAGATACCTCGGCAACAGATATGCTGGCTGGATTTGGTGCAGTTATTAAACTTACATCTGATGCGGATGCAGATACGTCTACATTGGATCTGACAGTGACAACATCTGGTGCAGCACTGGCAACATTGTCTATCACAGGTTCCTATGGTGAAGGTGTTGAAATTCCGGATTTTGCATCTCTTGATAAAACTTACGATGCAACAGATGATGAAGCTATGACCGAATATCTCACAGAAATAAACTGGGATACTTTCCTTGCTAATGTCAAGGCAGCAGGTGTTCCGGATGAGCTGGCTACTCAGCTTGAAGATGTATTAAAAGCAGCGGTTGAAAGCGCTTCACAGCCAGCAGAAGAGGAAAATGCGGATACTGAAACAGACACAGATACTACCGCAGAAGATGATGCAGCATAACATAACAGCTGATAGCAGAAGCGTGATAATTGAGTCTTAATTTAAAAAGAGGATATCCTCTCAGGCAGAAGCCTTGAGGATATCCTCTTTTTTTACTTTACACCTTCCATATTCTACATTACATAATAGAAACGCAGAAACAGTTGGAAGAATTCCAATCCAGGAAGCCTTCAGATCCAAGATCTGTGTTGCCAGGAAGGAAACGGCAACGCCCCCATAAAAACTGAGCAGTACTTTTCCAAAATAAATTCCTCTGTGAAGAGACTGTTCATCTTTGCTGCACAGATATTCTGTAAATCCTGTTACGCACTGACGAAGATTGTTGCTACAAAAAATACTGGAGCTTGCAAAACCATCTGCTCCTTTAAATGAACACCACTGAAAAGCTGTAGCAAAAAAGATTGGAAACAGAGCAACAAATGGATTCATTTCCGCCGGATAAAAACCAATGATCAGCAAAACAGCTCCATCTATCAGAATACTGAGTCTTTTTTGACTCATCTTTGAGATCTTATGAGAGAGGATCACAGTCAACGATACTGATGCAACATAAATTATCAACGCTATGATACGGAAAAACCACTCCTCATCTGCATGTCCTACGGCATCCATAGCCAACGAAACCATATTTCCAGTCTGTGCAGATCCAAGTATATCATGGCGATTTATAACACCATATCCAACCATAAACCCACCAATCAGAGTCATATTCAGATGCAGCCTTCTTTCCAGCGTTGCTTCATCCATGAAAATCATTCCTTTTCTTATTTTGTCATTTTTTATTATAATCTCGCTCATATATATTGTAAAATTGATATTTTGTCTATATAATATAAATTATGTTTATATTTATGTTTTTACATATGGAGGAAAATACATGACATATCAGGATATACACACGTTTCTTACCATAGCATCCAGTTCTTCTCTTTCCAAAGCAGCAGAAAGTCTTTTTGTATCACAGCCGGCATTAAGTCATCGTCTGTCAGCACTGGAAGAGGAGCTGGGGACAGAGCTGATCATACGTCGCAAAGGATCCCGTACACTGGAGCTTACCGATGCGGGCCAGCGTTTTGTCCCAATTGCCAGAAAATGGGAACAGCTGTGGATTGAAACCGGAAAGATTAAGTTCGAGCGGCCATCCACACAGCTTCGAATTGTAAATGTAGACAGCCTTAATTTTTATTTTATGCCACAGGTAATTGAGAATTTTCTGGAGAGTCATCCAAAATGTAGTCTGCATATCAACACCATGCAGTCAAATCTTTCTTATAAATCTATCGAAAATAAAGAAGCAGATCTTGGCCTGATCACCAATCCCCATTTCTTCAAAAAGGTTCAGACAATCCCACTTTTTGAAGAACAGCTTGTATTTGTGTGCCACAAAAGTGCTTCCTATCAGGATGGGATTCTCCCGTCTCAGTTAAACAGCACCGATGAGATCTATATTCCATGGAGCAATACTTTTCTTATGTGGCATGATTACTGGTTTGGAAATGATCCTGAAGTCAAAGTTATGCTGGATAATATGGCATTATTGCGTCAGCTGCTTGATCTGAAAGATGCTTGGGCAATCATGCCGGCAACTCTTGGACATAAATTAGCCGAAAACGAAAACTGCCGGATCGTTTCTCTTGAAAACGGTCCGGAGTATCGTACATGCTATGCAATTATGAATGACCAGCGAAATGCACATCCTCTGGTCACGGAATTTCTGCAGGAGCTTCTGAATACAGTAAGCAAAATTCCTGAAATCAGGCTTCTGGATCCTCAGTATCATCAGAATCTGTAAACGCATCTGAATTTTCATCATATTCTTCATCTGATTCTGTAGCTGTTTCAGAATCACTTACTGTACCGTCCTTGATCCAGGAACTTCTTTTCTGGATCTTTTGCATGATTCGAGTAGCTTCTTCGCCCTCAGCAGGAGTTGGCTGGTAGTTATTATAATCAGAATCAGATGAGATGGAACATGGAATGATATTGGTTACATTGTCATCTTTTACACCATTCTGATCAATCGTGAATGTCTGCTGGAAAATTATAGTGTCCATATCACTTGGATATGCATTTCCACCAAAGCAGAAATTTCCAAGGCTGTATACGATATTCTTACCTTTATATTCTTCGATTCCCTGCAGAACATGTGGATGATGGCCGCAGACAAGATCTGCCCCCTCATCAATTGCCAGATGTCCAAGTGTTTTCTGGTTTTCATCCGGAACTTCCTCTTTTTCATTTCCCCAGTGAAAGATAACAACGATCAGCTGTGCACCATCTTGTTTTACTTTGGCAATATTCTGTTTCAGCTGTTCTTCCCGGCCAAGATGATCATTCAGCTCATAGATTCCTACCAGCCCTACTTTGACACCCTTTACTTCTGTAACAGCAGTCTCATCATAGCCAAAATGAAGGATATTCGCTGTATCCAGAGCCTTCAATGTATCATTGAAACTTTCCTCACCATAGTCATGGCTGTGATTATTTGCTGTATTAACAGCTTCTACAGAGCCTGCTGTAAGTATATTTGCGTAGGAAGCGGGTGCCTTAAAGGCAAATTGCTTGTCTTCTCGTTCCGTAGATTCTGTAAGAGTTCCTTCAAAATTTGCAATTGTCAGGTCATCCTTAGAAAAAATACTTTTTACATTTGCCATAAAATAGTCCGCGCCATAATTTTCGTAATATGCATTCAGGCTGGTATCATAATCGAAGTATTCGTCAGTTCCCAATGTACAGTCGCCGACAACACTGAGTGTTAACGATACCGGATCCATCTTTGGTTCTGGTGTGACAGTGAGTGATCCTGTCTGACTGATGTTTTCTGCTTTACTGGAAGAAGCCGCTTTTGATTTTCGAGAACTGCATCCTTTTACTGCAAAACTTAAGATTAGAATAAGTAGTAATATGCCTGCACCAATTCCGATATATAAAATTCGCAATTGACGTTCACGATAGTATCTCGATTTCTTTACCATTTTTCTTTTACGTTTTTTTGAATGTCTGCCGGTCTGATTCATTATATACTCCCTTTCCTGTCTGGAATTATTTGCAAAATTCGACAAAAAATTCTATTTAAAAAGAGTATAAGAAGTTTGACAGATTCCGTCAATCATTTTAAGATAAAGAATATAAAAAGATAAAAAAAAGAATTACTGCGAACGGAGTGGACAGTAACGAAGGAGAAGTAATATGACTGTTTTATATATTGGAAACCACACTTCATCATCTAAGGGGTATGCCGCAATGGCAAGGCAGATTATAAAAAATGGAGGAAATACGTTTGCATTTTTCACAAGAAATCCCCGTGGAGGTAAAGCAAAAGCTATTGATGAAACAGATATTCAGAATTTTCTTGTACTTGCACAGGAAAATCATTTTGGAAAGATCGTTGCGCATGCACCATATACGTTAAATGCGTGCGCTGCAAAAGAAGAACTTCGAACTTTTGCGCGTGAAACATTTGCAGATGATCTTCGACGAATGGAATATACACCGGGAAATTATTATAATTTTCATCCGGGAAGTCATGTAGGTCAGGGCAGCGAAATTGGTATTCAGAAAATTGCTGAAATTCTTAACGATGTTCTTACCGAAGAACAGACAACCACTGTTTTACTGGAGACAATGTCCGGTAAAGGAACGGAAGTTGGAAGAAATTTTGAAGAACTCAGAAAAATATTGAATCTCGTAGAAAAGAAAAGCAAAATGGGAATTTGCCTGGATACCTGTCATGTCTGGGATGGAGGATATGATATTGTACATGATTTAGATGGCGTTTTAAATGATTTTGATCATATCATTGGTCTGGAGCGTTTAAAAGCCATTCATCTTAATGACAGTCTGAATGACTGCGGAAGCCACAAGGACCGCCATGCCAGAATAGGAGAGGGAAAAATTGGCATGGAGGCTCTTGCCCGTATAATAAAACATCCGGCTTTGCGGGAAATCCCTTTTATCCTCGAAACCCCAAATGACGATTCTGGATGGACAGAAGAGATCCATGTTCTGAAAGAAGCTTTTTATAAATAGATTTCGTTTTTTAATTCCATTCCTGTCCGAAAAGCTTCTGCATTTTGCAAGGTTGTTTCTGCAATATTGGTCAGAGCTTCTTCGGTAAAAAATCCCTGATGTGATGTCAGCGCAACATTTGGAAAAGAGAGCAGCCGCTGTACAGTGGAAGTTTTTAAAATATATTCGGACATATCTTCATACACAAAATCAGATTCTTCTTCGTAAACATCAAGCCCTACTGCCCAGAATTTATGATCACGGATACCGGTGATCAGATCTTCTGTACAGATCAGTCCTCCGCGTGATGTATTTACGAGAATTACGCCATCCTTCATCCGGGAAATCGATTTTTTATTTATCATATGATGCGTTTCCGGTGTAAGAGGACAGTGCAGACTGATCAGATCACTGATTGCCAGCAGTCTGTCCAGAGAAACATATTCCAGTCCGGAGCTTTCGTTTGGATAAAGATCATAAGCAACGATTTTCATCCCAAATCCCTGACAGATTCGTGCCATTGCAAGACCAATCTTTCCAGTACCTACGATCCCGGCTGTTTTTCCATACAGATTAACTCCCATGAGCCCATTCAGTGAGAAGTTATTTTCTCTGCATTTGATATATGCTTTATGGGTATGGCGATTTGCGGTAAGTACCAGCGCCATAGCGTGTTCGGCAACTGCCTCGGGGGAATATCCGGGAACACGAAGAACTTTTATGCCACATTCTGCAGTTTTGTTCAGGTCTACATTATTATATCCTGCACAGCGCATCAATATCAGTCGTATTCCCTGATGTCTCAGTTCTTCAATGACTTCTGCTCCGAGATCTGCATTTACAAACGCACAGATTCCATCGTATCCTGCGGCCAGAGATGCAGTTTCTTTATATAAGTTTGATTCAAGAAATGTAAATTCAATATCTGGATATTCTGGCTTTAACCTGTCGAAAAATATCTGATCATAATCTCTGGTTCCATAGAATAAAATTTTCATAAAGACCTCCTGTAAATTCATCTGAATCTGCATATATAGCTCAGACTCTGTTTACTGATAGAATGTCTCACCAGATAAAAACGTATACATTTGTTCATAAAAAAACCTGCCTTTTCCATTTTTATGTAAAGACAGGTTTTCTTATCTATATTTGTGATTGGATATTTATTTGTCTCCCAGGCTGTAAAGATCCTGATAAAAATTCGGATAAGAAATCTTTACACAGTCACCATGCAAAATCTCCATCGGATCGTCACAAATCGTTCCTGCAACAGCAAAAGACATCGCTACTCTGTGATCCAAATGAGAATCAATGGTAGCTCCATGCAATGGTTTTCCTCCATGAATGATCATACCATCATCTGTTCCCTCTATATCAGCACCCATACGCTTCAGATTTTCAACCATAACTGTAATACGGTCAGATTCTTTAACTTTGAGTTCCTGTGCATCACGGATAACAGTTGTTCCATCAGCAAAAGCTGCCATAACCGCAATCATTGGAATTTCATCGATCAGTGTAGGAATAACAGCTCCCTCAACCGTGGTTCCCTTAAGGTTGCTGGTGCGAATCAGAAGATCGGCAGTCGGTTCACCTTCTGTACTCTGATTCAGAAGGGTGATGTCAGCGCCCATATCCATACACACCTTAAGCATTCCGGCTCTTGTTGGATTGATCCCGACATTTTTCAGCAGAATTTCGCTTCCCGGAGTCAGAAGTCCGGCTGCGATAAAATATGCTGCTGATGAAATGTCACCAGGTACTTTTACAGCTCTGCCTTCCAGTACAGGTTCCGGAAGAATAGAAGCAGTTGTTCCCTCGGATGTTACATTTGCACCAAAATAATTCAGCATGATCTCTGTATGGTTACGGGATAAAAACGGCTCTGTAACACTGGTTACCCCATCTGCATACATACCGGCAAGAAGGACGCAGGATTTGACCTGCGCAGAAGCCACCGGAGAATCATAATGAACTGCGTGAAGTTCCTTACCATGGATCAGAAGAGGAACACAGCCATTGCCTCTTTTGCTTGTGATATCGGCACCCATGGAAGCAAGCGGTGTCATGATACGTTTCATCGGACGAGTACGGATGGAGTCATCCCCATCAAGTTCTGAAATAAATTTCTGCCCCGCAAGGATACCTGAAATCAGGCGGGTGGTTGTTCCGCTGTTACCGACATCCAGCAGCGCCTCCGGAGCGGAAAGACCGTGAAGTCCCTTTCCGTGAACCAGAATCTCAGACTTCCTGCATTCTATTGAAATCCCCATTTTGCGAAAGCAGGAGATCGTAGAAAGGCAGTCTGCACCCTCAAGGAAATGAGAGATGCATGTAGTTCCCTTTGCAAGAGAGCCAAACATAACTGCTCTGTGTGAAATGGATTTATCTCCCGGTACTGTTAAAGTACCTCTTAAATTTGTCTGTTTTTTGATTTCCATATGACTACCTACCGTTCATATACTATGTAGTTGCGTTTTTTCAGAAGCGCACAGCCTTTTTCCAGTGCATTCTGCTCATAGAATTCTATTTTTAGAACGCCTTGTTCGAATTCGCGGTTATGAATAATACCAATATTTTTGATACTGATTCCTTCCATTGCAAGAATTGTAGCAATCGTAGCGATTCCACCTGCCTCATCTACAATATCAATATAAAGCATATATGTTTTGTTGATCAGACCGGAAGACGAAGCGTCGATAGAATCTCGGTAATCTCTGGATTTGGCGAACATATCGTAAAGGTATGAAGCTTCCTGATTGTCGATAGAACAGCGAATTTGAATCAACATGCGGATATACTCATCAAGTACTGATGAAATATTTTCATGATTTTCAATACAAATCTGTTCCCACATAACAGGTGAAGAGGAAGCGATTCTGGTAATATCACGAAAACCACCTGCTGCGATCGTCTTCATATATTCTGCTTCATTATCTAGCTTGTTTATCAGATTAACAAGAGAAGAAGCAATGATATGAGGCAGATGACTGACACCTGCGGTAATAAAATCATGTTCTTCAGCAGTCAGAACCATAGGGATAGAGCCCAGTGAATCAATCAGTTCTGAGAATTCCGTAAGCTTTTCAAGCGGCACCTGACCACCCGGAGTCAGAATATAATATGCATTTTCAAGCAGATGATCTGAGGAATGCTCAAATCCGGACTGTTCAGATCCGGCCATCGGATGTCCGCCAATAAAACAGTGATCCATACCAAGTTCTTCAACAGCTTTATGGATTGGTCCTTTGACACTTCCTGCATCTGTGATGATACAGTCATCAGAAATTACATTTTTCAGATATTTCAGATATTCTATATTGTATTCTACCGGTGCACAGAGAAAGATATAATCGCAGGTATGGTATCGCTCATCCTTTTCTTCCAGTACAGCATCGATCGCATTACAGTTTAATGCAGCTGCCAGAGTTTCTTTATGTTTTGCATATGCCAGAATATGATAGTCTGGATGAAATTTGCGGATCGTTTTTGCGATAGATCCTCCGATCAGGCCAAGCCCGATAAAACCAATGGTTTTCATGATGTTTGATATCCTTTCCAAGTTAAACTATGCTTTTATTTTAAAAGAATATACTATAAATGTCAAATAGAGCCATAAAATCGGTAAATTCGTTAATAATTTACACAATTCGAACAAAAAATGTTGTTAAAATTATATAAAATACTTGAAAAGTGCGAGAAATTTTAGTAGAATATGAACATATTAGACATACAGGGAGGTATTACATATGGACGTTTATAGAACTGACCGAATTCGCAATGTGGTTCTTTTAGGACATGGGGGATCCGGAAAGACTACATTAGCAGAAGCAATGGCTTATCTGGCAGGAATGACTAACCGCCTTGGCAGAGTAGAAGATGGAAATACCGTCAGTGATTTTGATAAAGAAGAGATCAAAAGACATTTTTCTATTTCTACTACACTGATTCCGGTACCGTGGGATAAGGTAAAGATCAATGTACTTGATACACCGGGATATTTTGATTTTGTGGGTGAAGTAGAGGAAGCTGTCAGCGCAGCTGATGCAGCAATTATCGTTGTTTCAGGTAAAGCAGGTGTACAGGTAGGTACACAGAAAGCCTGGAATCTCTGCGAGAAATATAAACTGCCACGTATGTTCTTTGTAACAGACATGGATGTAGATGATGTCAGCTATCGAAAAGTCGTGGAAGAACTGACAGAGTTATATGGCAAAAAAATCGCACCACTCCATTTCCCAATCCGTGAAAATGGTAAATTCGTAGGATATGTCAATGTTGTCAAACAGGCCGGTCGTAAATATATTGACAAAGCAGGTAAAGAACCATGTGATATTCCAGAGTATCTGAATGAATATCTGGAAAAATATCATGATATCCTGATGGAATCTGTAGCAGAGACCAGCGAAGAGTTTATGGATCGTTATTTTGAGGGTGATGAGTTCTCTGTAACTGAAGTTTCCGCAGCACTTGCAACAAATGTACAGGATGCAAGTATTGTTCCGGTATGTATGGGATCTCCGATCAATCTTCGCGGTGTATCCAATCTTCTTGATGACATCTGTGGATATTTCCCAAGTCCGGACAAACGTTCCTGCAATGGTATTTCACAGAAGACCAATGAGATCTTTGAAGCAAATTACGATTTTGCAAAAACAAAATCCGCATATGTGTGGAAGACAATCGTAGATCCGTTCCTCGGCAAATATTCTCTGATCAAAGTTGCATCTGGTGTTATCAAATCAGATGATACACTTCTCAATGTAGAAAAAGGAGAAGAAGAACGACTCAATAAATTATATGTTCTGGAAGGTTCCAAACCTCTCGAAGTTCCGGAACTTCATGCAGGTGATATCGGTGCCATTGCAAAACTCGCAAGCGTACAGACAGGTGACAGCCTTGCAGCCAAGGCAAGTCCGGTCCTTTATCCGAAAGCTGTAATTTCTACCCCTTATACCTATAAGAGATACAAAGCGGTTAAGAAAGGTGATGAAGACAAGATTGCACAGGCACTTGCAAAAATGGCAAGTGAAGACAAGACGCTCCGTGTTGTAAATGATTCTGCCAACAGACAGACGCTCCTTTACGGAATGGGAGATCAGCATCTTGATATTATAGTCAGCAAACTGAAAGAGCGCTACAAAGTAGACATCGAACTTTCCAAACCAAAGGTTGCTTTCCGTGAAACTATCCGCAAGAATTCTGATGTGGAAGGTAAACATAAGAAACAGTCCGGTGGACACGGACAGTATGGTCACGTTAAGATGCGTTTTGAGCCATCCGGTGATCTGGAAACTCCATATGTATTTGAACAGGTTGTTGTTGGTGGTGCTGTACCGAAGAACTACTTCCCGGCAGTTGAAAAAGGTCTGCAGGAATGCGTTCAGAAAGGACCTCTGGCTGCCTATCCTGTAGTTGGTGTCAAAGCTACACTTTACGATGGTTCTTATCATCCGGTAGACTCCTCTGAAATGGCATTTAAGATGGCAACGATACTTGCATTCAAAAAAGGATTTATGGATGCATCCCCAGTTCTTCTTGAGCCAATCGTATCCATGAAAGTTATTGTTCCGGATAAATATACCGGTGATGTAATGGGCGATCTTAATAAACGCCGCGGACGTGTCCTTGGAATGAATCCTGATCATGCGGGTAACACCATTATCGAAGCAGATGTTCCACAGCTTGAGATCTATGGCTACTCTACAACACTTCGTTCTATGACAGGCGGAAGCGGAGACTTCTCTTATGAATTTGCACGCTATGAACAGGCTCCGAATGATATTCAGGCCAAAGAGATCGAAGCAAGAGCAAGCAAATTAGATACTACTGAATAATTTCTTTTTCTGATTCTGATAATAAGACACATAAAAAACCCTCACTTCAGATTAATGAAGTGAGGGTTTTTCTGAAAAAACAATTGTTCTAAATGAATATCAACCAAACACCTCTTGAATATGTTATGGAATATCGTCTGAATACAGCAAAGCAGCTGTTGGACGACACCAAAATGTCCATTACAGATATCAGTTATCACTGTGGCTTTTCATCAAATGCATATTTTGGTAAGATTTTTCGCGAAAAATATGGCATGACACCGCTTCAGTACCGTAATAGAAATATTGACAAACAGGACGTATTGAATTAAAATTATTTTTTAGATAACAATGTTGGAGGAACCATAGAAATGAAATACAATTTTAAAAAGATTGAGCCTAAGTGGCAGGCAAAGTGGGAAGAAAGCAAAGTCTTCGAAGCCAAGGACAACAGTGACAAGCCGAAGTTCTATGGCCTGGTAGAGTTTCCATATCCAAGCGGTGCAGGTATGCATGTCGGACACATCAAAGCATACTCAAGCCTTGAGGTTATTTCCAGAAAACGTCGTATGGAAGGATATAATGTGCTTTTTCCGATCGGATTTGATGCATTCGGTCTTCCTACCGAGAACTATGCAGTAAAGACAGGAACACATCCACGTATCATCACAGATGAAAACATCAAGAAATTTTCCAACCAGTTAAAGAAAGTTGGCTTTTCTTTTGACTGGAACCGTGTGATCGATACAACAGATGAGGACTACTACAAATGGACACAGTGGATCTTCCTCAAAATGTTTGAGAAAGGTCTTGTATTCAGAGACAGAACTCTTGTAAATTACTGTCCACATTGTAAAGTTGTTCTTTCCAACGAAGACAGTCAGGGTGGTAAATGCGACATTTGTCATAGCGAAGTCGTACAGAAATCCAAAGATGTATGGTATCTGAGAATCACTCAGTATGCGGATAAACTTCTTGAAGGTCTTAAGGATGTAGACTATCCGGATAATGTAAAACAGCAGCAGATCCACTGGATTGGTAAATCAAAAGGTGCATTTGTAAACTTTGATATTGATGGAATTGATGAAAAACTTGAAATCTACACAACCAGACCGGATACCCTGTTTGGTGTTACCTTCATGGTAATCGCACCGGAGCATCCGATCATTGATAAATACAAAGACAAAGTCACAAACATGGACGAGATCACTGCATATCGTAATGAATGTGCCAAGAAAACAGAGTTCGAGAGAACTCAGCTTGTTAAAGACAAGACAGGTGTACGCATTCAGGGACTTGAGGGAGTTAACCCTGTAAACGGCAAGAAGATCCCAATCTACATTGCAGACTACGTAATGATGGGCTATGGTACAGGTGCGATCATGGCAGTACCGGCTCATGACCAGCGTGACTATGATTTTGCAAAGAAATTCGGCATCGACATCATTGAAGTCATTAAAGGTGGAGATATTTCCAAAGAAGCCTATACAGGTGATGGCGAAATGATCAACTCCGAATTTCTCAACGGCTATACCAAGAAAAAAGATTCTATCGAGCGTATGCTGGAAGAACTTGAAAAGAAAGGCATTGGTAAAGCCGGCGTTCAGTATAAGATGAAAGACTGGGCATTCAATCGTCAGAGATACTGGGGTGAGCCAATCCCGCTTATCCATTGCCCGAACTGTGGTGTTGTAGCTGTTCCGGAAGATGAGCTTCCTCTTCGCCTGCCGGATGTTAAAGATTTCGAACCGGGCGAAGACGGACAGTCACCACTTGCAAAGATTGATTCTTTTGTAAACTGCACTTGCCCGAAATGTGGTGCTGCAGCAAAACGTGAAACTGATACCATGCCTCAGTGGGCAGGATCTTCCTGGTATTTCCTGAGATATACAGATCCGCACAACACTCATGCGCTTGCTGATATGGATAAACTGAAATACTGGATGCCGGTTGACTGGTATAATGGTGGTATGGAACATGTTACCAGACATATGATCTACTCCAGATTCTGGCATCATTTCCTGTATGATCTTGGCGTTGTAAACACTCCGGAGCCATATGCAAAACGTTCTATCCAGGGACTGATTCTCGGACCGGATGGCGATAAAATGAGTAAATCCAAAGGAAATGTTGTGGATCCACTTGATATCGTAGAAGAATATGGTGCTGATACCCTTCGTACTTATGTACTGTTCATGGGTGATTATGGCGCTGCAACTCCTTGGAGTGACAGCTCCGTTAAAGGATGCAAGAAATTCCTTGATCGTGTGGCAGGCCTGACAGATATTCTTTCTGAAGAACCTGTTTCTGAAGAACTGGAAATGAAGATTCACCGCACTATCAAAAAAGTTTCTTCTGATATTGAAAACCTGAAATTCAATACTGCAATTGCCAGCCTGATGACTTTGATCAACGAAATTACCGCGGAAGGACATATCGGAAAAGAAGATTTAAGCATCTTTATCAAACTCTTAAGTCCATTTGCGCCACATCTCTGCGAAGAGATCTGGGAATTCCTTGGTGGAGAAGGTCTGCTTGCAGTTGCTCCGTGGCCGGTATATGATGAAGGTAAGACAGTTGCCAAGACTGTAGAAATCGGTGTACAGGTAAATGGTAAGGTAAGAGGAACTGTAGTTCTTCCTAATGGATGCGATAAGGAAAAAGCTTTCGAAATCGCAAAAGCAGATGAGAGAATTGCTTCCTTCCTTGAAGGAAAGAATCTGATCAAAGAAATCTATGTTCCAAACAAGATCGTTAATTTTGTTGCAAAATAAAAATTATATATACGCACAAGAAAAGCCCTCCAGTTAAGACTGGGGGGCTTCTTTAATGCCTGTGATGTCCGGAGCAGCCATGAGAGAGTAGTTTGTATAATAAACAACAAATCCCGGTTTTGCACCACCTGGCTTTTTGACGTGCTTTTTCTGAATATAATCAATTTCTACTTTTGGAGCAGTTCTGCCTTTGGAATAATAAGCCGCAAGCCGGCCTGCTTCTTCAAAGGTACGGTCTGGAATTTCACCGTCCGGTGTTTTTACAATAACATGGGAGCCTGCCATTTTTTTAGCATGGAACCACCAGTCATTACCTGTTGCCATCTTAAAAGTCAATTCATCATTCTGAAAATTATTTTTTCCAACATAAATATCAAAGCCATCACTGGAAATGTAGTGGAACGGTTTCGATTTCGCCTGTGCTTTCTGACCTTTTTTGTTCGAATAGTGCTTTTTGATATATCCATATTCTGTCAGTTCTTCTTTGATCTGGCTCAGGTCATTTTCTGCACGTGCGATGTCCAGAGCATTTGAGATAGATTCCAGATGCTCTATCTCAGCTTCTGTATCAGCGATCTGCTCGGTCAGAGCTTCTTCTGTTCGTTTCAATTTTCCGTAACGGTCAAAGTATTTCTTGGAATTTTCACCTGGTGTCATAGCTGGATCCATTGGAATCGTGATTTCTTCATTCGTATAATAATTCAGCGCTTTAAAGGATTTACAACCGTCTTCAAGGCCATATCCATATGTATTGATAAGCTCACCATATACTTTATATTTATCTTTTTTTGCAGTATCTTTCATTTGTTTCTGTTGAAGGATCAGTTTTTTGCGATTACGTTCCAGGGCTGTCTGTACGATTCTTCGAAGATCTGAAGACTTCTGGCGGATTCTGGTCAGAATTTCTTTGGATGCATAATAAGTCTCCAGCATTTCTGATACAGACTCAAATGTTTCACTGTGATAATCCGGTCCATACTGTGTAAGCGGAACTACTGCATATTCAACAGGTTCTTCACCGTGATAAATGATGTTCGGAGAAAATTTTTCCTCCTGTACCTGTTCAATCAGTCTTTTAAATGTATGATACAGATGTACAGAGGCATTTTCATCCAGGGACTGTGCGGCATCATTTCCATCAATCGAAGCACGATAACAGATTTCTTCGGCAATCAGCGGACTGATACCTGTCAGGGTTGTATAGATCGCTTTTGCAATATTACATGGCTTTTTGCATACAACATTTCGGAAATCTTTTTCTGCGATCGTCAGTGGGTCATATTTTTCCTGAGTCTGTGGCAGGAAATAATCCCTTCCCGGCAGAACTTCACGGATTGAACTCATATGTGAAGACACATGTTTGATACTGTCAAGAATCATCCGGTTTTCATCGCAGAAAATAATATTGCTGTATTTTCCCATCAGTTCGACAATAAGATATTTCTTACATGGATCGCCAAGTTCATTCAGATGTTCCAGCTCAAATTCTACAACACGCTCCAGGCCAGGCTGAGATATACTTCCAATTCGCGCACTGCTCAGATGCTTGCGAAGAAGCATACAAAAATTGGGTGCTGTCAGTGGATTGGGTTTATTTTTGCCGGTAAAATAAATAAGAGGAAGAGAGGGACTGGCGGATATAAATAAACGACATTGTCCATTCGCACCTTTTCCTGTAATCATCAATGCATCCGACTCTGGCTGCGCAATTTTATTAAAACGACCATTGTCAAGATTTTTATGTAATTCCTGTACCATTGCTGCAATGGTAATACCATCAAATGCCATTCTATTTCTCCTTTAATAAAATTTCTTTCATAAGAATCAGATGCTGTGAAAACCCTTTCCGATAATCTCGCTGGTATTGGATATCAGCATAAATGCGCTCGGCTGATTTTCTTTAATATAGTTACGAAGACGTACTGCCTGAGGCCGGCTGAGAACAGTAAATACAATATATTTGTCCTTTCCGGAAAAAGCCCCCTGTGCATGAACGACCGTTGCACTTCTGTTGAGTTCATGCACAAGAAAATTACAGATTGCTTCCGGTTCATCACAGACCACATTAAAATATTTGGACAGATTAAATCCTTCAATAAAGTTATCAATCATAAAGGAACGAATCGTCAGTCCAAGGAATGAGTAAAGACCGGTCTGGATATCAAAAACAAAGCATCCAGCAACTGTGATCAGTATATCCGTCACAAGAAGAGCTTTACCAATATCGAAACTGCTGTATCTTTTAAGAATCATTGCAATGATATCTGTTCCACCACTGGATGAACCAATATTAAACAAAATCGCAGATCCGAGTGCCGGAAGAGCTATTGCAAAGCAAAGTTCCAGCATAGTCTGGTCAGTCAATGGATGATCCATCGGACATACTCGTTCCAATGTAGAAAGAACAACTGACAAAAGGATACTGCAATACGCTGTTTTGGCAGCAAATTTTTTTCCCAGTACAATAAATCCCAATATAAGCAGCAGCATATTTACAATAAAAGAAAAGTCACTGGCTGAAATGGATGTTTTATCAGCAACCAAAACTGCAAGGCCTGTAATTCCGCCAAATGTAAAATTATTCGTAAACTTGAAAAAATATGTACCTACTGCCATGATCAGAGTACTGACGGTAAGCAGCGAAAAGTGTTTGATTTTTTCTTTCATAATATATATGATTCCCCCTTATATTTCATCCGAATCATTGTAACGCGGGCAGTATGGAAATGTCAACGTGGGTATTTGACTGTTTATAAAATATTTTATAGAAAAAACGAATTGACTAGATTTTTAGAATGCTCTATAATAAATCTGTATGTAAAAAAAGAGACTTGCAAAGTGAGAGAGCTTATGATAAAAAGTATGACAGGCTTCGGCCACGCAGAAAAAGTAACCAGTCAGTGTAAGATTACGGTTGAACTGAAATCAGTCAATCACCGATATCTTGATCTGAACATCAAAATGCCACGGCGTTTCAATATGCTGGAAGGTCAGGTCAGAAAT
The DNA here is from genome assembly GCF_025147765.1 of Blautia obeum ATCC 29174. Classification (NCBI taxonomy): domain Bacteria; kingdom Bacillati; phylum Bacillota; class Clostridia; order Lachnospirales; family Lachnospiraceae; genus Blautia; species Blautia obeum. The sequence continues at coordinate 1,980,144 of NZ_CP102265.1, read as the reverse complement.
CTTTTAAAGCAATACATGCAGCGCGGCAAAGTAGACGTATTTATCACTTATGAAGACTATATTTCCAGTGATTATACTCTGAAATATAACAAAGATCTGGCTGCAGAATACCTCCATTATCTGAATCAGATGGCCGAAGAATTTCATCTGGAAAATGATATTCGAGTAACAGCTTTATCCAGATATCCGGAAGTTCTGAGCATGGAAGAACAGTCTGTAGACGAGGAAGAACTATGGAAATTGCTTTCAGATCCATTAAAAGAGGCTTGTACCAAATTCGTAGAAACACGTACCAGAGAGGGAAATCATCTGAAAGAAGATCTGCTTGCCAAGCTTGAAGGTCTTGATCAGAAAGTATCTCTGGTTGAAGAACGGTCCCCGCAGGTGGTTCTGGCATATCGGGAGAAACTGGAACAGAAGGTACATGAACTCCTGGAAGATTCTCAGATTGATGATAATCGTATCGCAGCAGAAGTTATTTTGTTTTCAGACAAGATCTGTAATGATGAAGAAACCGTAAGACTGCACAGTCATATTCATGGCATGCAGAAGATTCTTCAGGAATCAGAAGGTGTTGGCCGCAAAATGGACTTTATGGCACAGGAAATGAACCGCGAAGCAAATACGATCCTTTCCAAGTCAAATGATCTGGAAGTTTCCAATATCGCGATCGATCTTAAGACAGAGATTGAAAAAATCCGTGAACAGATCCAGAATATAGAATAACGGAGGCAGAATACAGCTTTGGCAAAATTAATCAACATCGGCTTTGGAAACGTAGTTAATTCCCGCAAGATCGTTGCAGTTGTCAGTCCTGATGCAGCACCGGTAAAGAGAATGATCCAGAGCATCAAGGGAACCCGTTCTCTGATTGATGCAACACAGGGCCGTAAAACAAAAGCAGTTATTGTAACCTCTGATGATTATCTTGTTTTATCCGCACTTCAACCGGAAACGATTGCCCGGCGTTTTGCGGAAGCTAATAATTATGAAGAAAAGGAAGAGGAACATGAGTAAAGGTGTTTTAACAGTTGTTTCCGGCTTTTCAGGTGCCGGCAAAGGTACGGTAATGAAACGTCTTCTGGAAAAATATGAAAATTATGCGCTTTCAATTTCTGTAACAACGCGGAAACCTCGTGAAGGTGAAAGAGATGGTATTGAATATTTTTTCAGAACACGAGAAGAAGTAGAAGCTATGATTCAGGAAGATCAGCTTCTCGAACATGCTGAATACGTGGGTAATTATTACGGAACTCCTCGGTTTTATGTAGAAGATATGCTTTCTCAGGGGAAAAACGTAATCCTTGAAATAGAAATTCAGGGTGCAATGAAGATCAAAGAAAAAATTCCGGAAGCAGTTCTGGTATTTGTAACCCCACCTACGATTGAAGAACTTCGCAGCCGTCTGATAGGCCGTGGTACAGAAACGGCTGATGTGATTGCATCTCGTCTCAGACGTGCGGCAGAAGAATCGGAGGGAATGAATAATTATGATTACATTCTGATCAATGATCAGGTTGAAGACTGTGTCGATCAGCTTCATCAGATCATTTTGAGCGAACGCTGTCGAGCACAGCGCAACGAAGAACTTATCAACACGATCCAGGAAGAAGCCCGGATCTTTATGAAAGGAGATAAATAATATGATACATCCATCATATTCTGAACTTATTCAGGCAATCAACAACAATGTAGAGGAAGACGACAACACAATGATGCTGAACAGCCGTTACTCACTGGTTCTTGCAACCAGCAAAAGAGCAAGACAGCTGATTGCAGGCGCAGAACCGCTGGTACCTAACACTGCTGGTAAAAAACCTCTTTCTATAGCGATTGATGAGCTCTACAAGGGCGAAGTTAAGATCGTAGCTGCTTCAGAAGCGGAAGAAGATACAACAAAAACACAGACGGTTGCAGAAGAGACTGTTGAAAATATCGAAGAAACAACCGAAAATAACCAGTAAACCAGAGTAATCAGAAGACTTTATGTCTTCTGATTACGTCTATCAGGAGAATATATGAAAATATTATTTATATCACTGGGCTGCGATAAAAATCTTGCAGATTCCGAAGAAATGCTTGGACTGCTTACCGGAAATGGTCATGAAATCGTAGACTCTGAAGAAGAAGCAGATGCGATTGTCATCAATACATGCTGCTTTATTCATGATGCCAAAGAAGAAAGCGTTAATACGATTCTTGAAATGGCAGAATACAAAAAAACCGGGCCATGCAAAATACTGATCGTAACTGGTTGCATGGCTCAACGCTACAAAGAAGAAATCACAGAGGAAATTCCGGAAGTAGATGCTGTTCTTGGAACTACTTCTTATGGAGATATCGTCAAAGCATTAAATGAAGCAGAAGCCGGTCATGTTTTTCAGGAATTCAAAGATATTAATGCTCTCCCGGAAGATTCCGGTCGCAGAGTCATTACAACTGGTGGACATTTCGGATATCTTAAGATTGCTGAAGGCTGTGATAAGCATTGTACCTACTGTATCATTCCTTCGCTGAGAGGTAAATTCCGCAGTGTTCCTGAAGAGCGTCTTCTGAAGCAGGCCGAGTATATGGCTTCCCAGGGAGTCAGGGAATTGATTCTCGTTGCACAGGAAACAACCGTCTATGGTACTGATCTTTACGGCAAAAAAACTCTGCATATCCTTCTTAAGAAACTTTGCCAGATTAAAGGAATCCGTTGGATCCGTGTTCTTTACTGTTATCCGGAAGAAATTTATGATGAACTGATCCAGGTCATGAAAGAGGAAAAGAAGATCTGCCACTATCTTGACCTTCCAATCCAGCATGCAAGCGACCGTATTTTGAAACGTATGGGCCGCCGCACTTCCAAAGCACAACTTGTAGGAATCATTACCAAGCTGCGCAGAGAAATCCCGGATATCGTTCTCAGGACATCCCTTATCACAGGCTTTCCGGGCGAAACAGAAGAAGACCATCAGGAACTGATGGAATTTGTAGATGAAATGGAATTCGACCGTCTTGGAGTTTTCACGTATTCACCGGAAGAGGGAACACCTGCCGAAACAATGGAAGAACAGGTACCAGAAGAACTTAAAGAAGAACGCCGTGATGAGATCATGGAACTGCAGCAGGAAATTTCCCTGGAAAAAGGAAATGACCGTATCGGTCAGGAATTACTTGTTATGATCGAAGGAAAGGTTTCCGGCGAAAGTGCCTATATCGGACGTACCTACGGAGATGCTCCGAAGGTAGATGGATATATGTTTGTTCAAACAGGAGAACTGCTTGTTACAGGCGATTTTGCAAAAGTAAAAGTAACAGGCGCAATGGAATACGATTTGATAGGAGAGTTGGCTGATGAATACACCGAATAAACTTACAATTGCAAGAATGATCATTGTTCCTTTTCTTGTAATATTTCTTCTGACCGGATGGGGCGGAGAAGCCAATCGTTACATTTCTCTGACTCTGTTTGTGGTCGCAAGCGTTACAGACTGGTTTGACGGATATCTTGCCCGTAAAAACAATCTTGTTACAAACTTTGGTAAATTTATGGATCCTCTGGCGGATAAATTGCTTGTATGTTCTGCAATGATCTGTATGATCGATCTCAAACGTCTTCCTGCATGGTTCGTCATCATTATCATTGCCCGCGAATTTATTATCAGTGGTTTCCGCCTTATTGCTGCCGAAAATGGTATTGTAATTGCTGCAAACTACTGGGGAAAATTTAAAACAGCTTCCCAGATGATCATGATCATTTTGCTGATACTTCATTTTGATGGTATCTTTGTTATACTTGAACAGATTTTTATCTGGCTTTCCCTTGCATTGACCATCATTTCTCTGATCACCTACATCTGGCAGAACCGAACCGTTCTGTCCATGCAGGAATAATATACAGATAACGGAATTCCCCCGGACGTTATATATGATCGTTCGGGGGATATTTATTAGTGTATCATGCGCATCAGATTTACAATACGGTCAATTTTGGACGCTTCCTGTGGAGTTTTTCCTGCTTTCATCACTTCAAGGACCGCTGAAATTTCATTTTGTGAAAAATGCAGTCCATTCTTTTTTCCGGAAGCAGCAGCACTCATTAAATATGGCATCATGTCTGACACGCTTTTTCCATTGCCCTTTTCTGCAAGGTTCTGCAGCATATCTAATTTGGTTTTGTCAATTTCTTTCAGCTTCGGATCATTTTTCCAGTCATCATTCATCGCCATCTGATCACCTCCCCAGAAAACTGTTTATTCATTTATTGTCATCAACATCTCTAGCATTGCAAACATATTTACTGCTTGGTCCAGCTTTCTTCTGTTTTCTCCATAACTGAATTTTCGGATATCATTTAACAGTTCCATTGGGTTCATTGGCCTGGAACTGCAGATCTGCATATCGTTCTGTGGCCTGGAAAATAACTGAAGTGTGTTACACAGTTCCTGTGTTTTGGCGTATGCAGCCAGTATTCTCTGACCTGAAAAAGACAAATAGGGAATCAGTGCTTTCAGCATCTGAGAATTTTCATCGGTGACTAGCTGATCCAACATGGTCTGTGCAATGGTTTCCTGTTCCATACAGCCACTCCTTTCTAACGATTATATGCTTTTGCTAATTATTTTATGACAGTGCAATAAGATTTGACATACTATAAATTATCTCAACAAATAAAAGGATTTTCTGAATATGAAAAAAGAAAAACTTATTATAAATGGAAATGCATTTTATGAAATCGATCTCGAGTGTTTTGAAAAGAAGAAAAAAGACACGAAACATTTTCCTGACAAAAAAGCAGGCATACATTCTTCACAGCATACACAGAAAAGGCAGAGGAAATAACCTCTGCCTCCCAAAGATATCAGCAGCCACAACCGTTATTGCCACATCCACCACAGAGCAGGAGCAGTACGATAATGATCCAGCAGGAATCATTGCCATTGCTGCAGCCGCATCCGTTTCCATACCCATTGTTTCCGCACAGACACATCAGACAGATGATCCAGAGAATACAATTACAGGAGTTATCTCCAAAAAGACTGTTTCCATTGCCACAGCCACAGTTGTTATTACATCCGCATCTTTCATCACCGCATCCACAATTTGTAGCAGCTAAATCACTCATAGTAAATCCTCCAGGTTTTGTTTACACTTCATATTATGCAGTGAAAGCTTTATGCGTTACTTACAATTATCTGAGAAGAGAAACAATTTTTATTTCCACATAATTTTTGTTCGCATATATATGAAAATTCTGTTGAAAAGGGAATTGAAATGAGCTATAATTCGAATGTTAATATTGCTTATAAAAGCAAAAAGCAGGAAAAGGAGAGGATAGAATATGCCTGATAAGGGACTGTTTGACATACATTGTCACATTGTTCCTTCGGTTGATGACGGAGCTTCGAGCGCAGAAGAAGCATACAAAATGCTTCAGATGGAATACAGACAGGGTGTACGCAATATTATTGCAACTCCCCATTACAGGCTTCAGATGTTTGAAACTCCCATTGAAACAGTGGAGCACCAGTTTTTGGTATTAAAACAGCTGGCTAGAAAAGTTGCACCTGATCTTCACGTATATCTCGGATGCGAATTTCATTCTAATATGGAAATGGTAGAGATGCTTCGCAGCGGAGAAGTACACACAATGGCCGGTTCCCGTTATGTTCTTACAGAATTTTCGGGAAGCACAAAAGCAAGCTATATCCGAGAACGTTTATATTCATTGCTTTCTCATGGTTACAAACCAATTGTAGCACATATCGAACGTTATGAATGTATGCGAAAAGATATCGGATTTGTTGAAGAAATGGCAGATCTCGGTGCGCTTATGCAGGTGAATGCCGACAGTATCATTGGAAAAGACGGATTTGGTACCAGACGATACTGTAAAAAGCTTATGAAACAGGATCTGCTCAGTTTTGTTGGTTCTGACTGTCATGGAACCAAAGAACGGATATCACGAATTGGTGAAGCTTATGATTATGTTTCAAAAAAAGAAGGAGATTCTTATGCAAACCAGCTTTTCATAAGAAATCCACAAAAAATAATTGCGGATGCACAGCGTAGGAAGGGAAGATAAAATGGAACAGCAGAATTTACAAGACAATACCGATATTGAAATTGATGTGTTAGAATTATTCCATGTATTATTAAACAAGTTCTGGATCATTCTTCTGGCAGGAATCATTGCAGGACTTGCTTTTATTGGTGGAACAATTCTTTTTATTACGCCACAATATGAATCTACTACAAAAATGTACGTGTTAAGTAAGCAGGACAACAATACACTTACTCAGCAGGATATGCAGACAAGTTTGTCTCTGACAAAAGACTATGCAGAACTGATCAAAAGCCGTACAGTTACTGAAGGTGTGATCGCGCAGTTAAATCTTGATCTCACACATGAAGAACTTCTGAAAAAAATGACAGTAGATTCTGCAACAGATACTCGTATTCTTTCAATCACTGTAACAGATGCAGACCCTTATGAAGCATGCAAGATTGCCAATGCTATCAGAGATGTTGCTGCAAACCATATTAAAAATGTAATGGATATTGATGCCGTAAATGTTGTTGAAACAGCGAACATTCCGGATCAGCAGTCAAGTCCAAGTATCAGTAAAAATGGTATTATCGGTGTACTCCTTGGCGTACTCTTGTCTGTTGCGATCATCTTGATCGCATATATTTCCAACGATACTGTGAAGACACAGGAAGATGTCGAAAAATATCTTGGTCTCAGTGTTCTGGGTACGATCCCGTTAACTGAAACAGATCGTAAAAAGAAAAAGAAAAAACAGAAACAGAAAAGAGCCAGAGGGAGAAGATAATCATGAAAGAAGTTAATATTTATCGTCAGGAACTGGATTACAGTGCAAACGAATCCTATAAATCATTACGTACAAACCTTTTATTCTGTGGTGAAGACAAAAAAGTGATCGCAGTTACAAGCTGTACACCAAATGAAGGAAAAAGTACAGTCTCTCTGAATCTTGCTTTATCTCTGGCAGATTCAGGAAAAAAAGTTCTTTTTATTGATGCTGACCTTCGTAAATCTGTGCTTATGGGACGTACAGAAGTAGAAGGAGAGGAGATCAAGGGACTGTCACATCTTCTTTCCCATCAGGAAACGATTGAAAATGTTATTTGTGCTACAAATGTTCCACGTTTTCATATTATTTATGCAGGAACTGTTCCGCCGAACCCGGCAGAACTTCTCGGTAGCAAATATTTCAAACGATTTTTATCTGCGATCAGAAAAGTTTATGACTATGTGATCATTGATACACCGCCACTTGGAAGTGTTATTGACAGTGCAGTCATTGCAGATGAATGTGACGGATCCATTATAGTCATGGAATCCGGTGTGATCAGTTATCGTTTCGCTCAGGATGTAAAAGGCCAGCTTGAAAAATGTAACTGCCCAATACTTGGTGTAATATTAAATAAGGTTGACATGAGCAAGCAGGGGTATTATGGTAAGTATTATGGTAAGTATTATGGCAAGTACGGTGACAAGAAAACCGAAAAGAAATAAGGAGCATTGATAGATTATGTCCAAAAAATGGGTTGCACTTCTGCTCGTTGTATGTATTGGTCTCGCCGGAGGCGTAGGCTTTATGCGAATGAATGCAGATACAGAAGGACCAGAAATTGTATTTACCTCTGAAGCACCTTCTGTATATCGTTCTGATATGAGTAATGAAGAACTTCTGACCGGAGTGACTGCAACTGACCGGAAAGATGGAGACGTTTCATCTTCTCTAACAGTAGAATCCGTGTATGAGATTGATGACTCACATGTCGCTGTTACTTATACTGCAAAAGACAATTCCAATAACATCACCAAGCAGAAATATGAGATGGAAATGGATCCATCCGATGCCGGCAAAGCTTCTGAAGATACATCTGCTTTTGGAGAAAAAACCGATAATGCAGATTCTGCGGCGACAACTGGTGTAGATGCTGAGCAGAGTAAAAATCCAGAGGCTGCTGATCATGCAGAAGAGAATGCAGATGTTGCTGCTGTTGAGGAAACGCCAACTCCTACACCGGAAGTTGATGAGGCTGCAGCAGAAAAAGAAAAACAAGAAGCGGAAGCAAATGCTATGTCTGATCAGAATCCTAGAATTTATCTCAAGGATTATCTGATCAAGGTCCCTGTGGGAACCTCTGTAGATCTGTTGTCCTATGTCAGTGAGATCAAAGATGATTCCGATGATGTATATACGCTCTGGCGGAAGGTACAGATCACAGGTGAAGTTAATTCTGCAGTTCCGGGGACATACAAATGTACTTACTATGTAATCGACTCACAAAATAACATTTCCAACAATGCAGTACTGACTGTAATTGTTGAATAATCAAACAGGATGTGAAAAAATGAGAATAACCAAAAAACAGGATCGCATGCCAGGAATCATCTTAACTATTTTACTATTTGTTGCAGAAATAGCGTTTACTGTATTGCTGCTCTATACAAACCTGCTTTCTGCCAAGTACATTGGTATCGTATTTGCAGTATTACTTGTTTTACTTCTGATCGATCATCTTCTGATTCGAAAATTCCGTAAACAGATTCGTTTCTGGATTGGAATCATATTGATGGTTATCATTCTTGCCGTTCTTGGAATTGCAAGTTTTTATATTTATAAAACAGTATCTGCACTTGATGATATTACAGGTGTTAATAAAGAGATCACCGAAATCAATGTATATGTCAAACAGGATGATGCAGCCCAGAGCCTTATGGATGCAGCCAGTTATTCATTTGGTATTCTGGCAGATCTCGATCGAGAAAACACAGACACTGCATTACAACAGATGGCAAGTGAGACCGGTGGGGAAGTAAGTACCAAAGAATACAGCAGCCTTACAGAACTTGCCGATGGACTTCTGAAAGGCGACTGTCAGGCAATCGTTCTTAACAGAGCATATCTGGATGTTTTTGATGAAATTGACAATTATGCAAGCTTTTCTTCTCAGATCCGTGAAATTGCATCTGAACAGGTAGAAAAACTGGTAGAACGTAATACTCCGGCACCGGTTCAGACAGATGTACAGGCAGAGGATTCTTCAGACACAACCCAGGATGCAGCTGTAACAGATCAGATTTATACGATTTTTGTCAGTGGTATCGATACACGGGGCGATATTACAGCTTCAAGTCGAAGTGATGTAAATATCGTCCTTACAGTCAATGCGCGGACCAAACAGGTATTGATGATTTCCACCCCACGAGATTATTATGTACCACTTTCTATTTCCAATGGAGTACCGGATAAACTTACACATGCAGGAATCTATGGTATCAACGTATGTATGGATACGCTGAATATGCTTTATGATACAGATATCAATTATTATTTCCGCCTGAATTTTGCCGGATTTGTGCAGATCATTGATGCACTTGGCGGAATTACCGTTGATTCTGATTATGATTTTACGACACAGAACAGTTCCGGTTATCATTTTACTAAAGGTCCTAATCAGGTAAATGGTGATCAGGCTCTTGCTTTCTGCCGCGAAAGATATGCATTTTCTGCCGGTGACCGTCAGCGAGGCAAAGACCAGATGAAAGTAATTCAGGGTGTTATCAATAAGGCAACCTCTCCGGATATCCTGAAAAATTATCTTTCACTTCTGGACAGCCTTTCCGGATGTTTTGAAACAAATATTCCATATGACGTTATTACCTCTCTGGTAAAACAGCAGCTCGATGAGGGCGGCAGCTGGCAGGTTCTTTCCTACAGTGTAGACGGTACAGGGGATACACAGAAGCCATATTCCATGAGTCAGAAAGCTTATGTTATGGTTCCTGATCAGACAACTGTTGACAAAGCCAAAACACTTATGCAGAAAGTTCGTCAGGGCTTCATGCTTTCTGAGGCAGATGTTTCTGCTCAGTAGAAATGTTTTGTCACTTTAAGTTGTTAAAAGAGCAGCAAAACGCTCTTGACAAATTTTTTATCAATTTGTATACTTTTAGAAGTATATTATAACGGCTTTGAAGGGAAGAAGTAGCCTAAGGAAAGCAGACAGAGAGTAGCCGGCTGGTGAGAGGCACATGCAGAACTTATGTGAATACATCCTGGAGCTTCGTACCGAAAATTTCAGTAGGCTACGACGGATTGGCACTCGTTATCGTGCTCAATGAGGCGGGAACTTTTCCTGCGAATTTAGGTGGTATCACGGGACCCGGTTCTCGTCCTAAACGGACAGGAACCGGGCTTTTTTAATACCATAGCATGCAGAATATACTGTGCCAAAACTTTTCTGCATTTCATTACAGGAGGAATTTATTATGACAGTATGGGAAGAATTGAAGGCCAGAGGCCTGATTGCCCAGGTAACAGATGAAGATGAAATCAAAGAAATGGTAAACAATGGAAAAGCAACATTTTATATCGGCTTTGACCCTACCGCTGATAGTCTTCATGTAGGACATTTTATGGCTCTTTGCCTGATGAAACGTCTGCAGATGGCAGGCAATCGTCCGATCGCACTTCTCGGTGGAGGTACCGGTATGATCGGAGATCCATCAGGAAGAACCGATATGCGTCAGATGATGACAAAAGAAACCATCCAGCACAATATTGACTGCTTCAAGAAACAGATGTCTCGTTTTATTGATTTTTCTGACGGAAAGGCACTGATGGTTAACAATGCGGACTGGCTTCTGAATCTGAATTATGTAGATCTGCTTCGTGATGTAGGCGCACATTTCTCAGTAAACCGTATGCTTACTGCTGAATGCTACAAACAGCGTATGGAAAGAGGACTTAGCTTCCTTGAATTCAACTACATGATCATGCAGAGTTATGACTTCTATATGTTATATCAGAAATACGGCTGCAACATGCAGTTTGGCGGTGATGATCAGTGGAGCAACATGCTCGGCGGTACAGAACTGATCCGTCGTAAACTTGGCAAAGATGCATACGCTATGACCATCACACTTCTTCTGAACTCAGAAGGCAAGAAGATGGGTAAGACACAGTCTGGTGCTGTATGGCTTGATCCGAACAAGACATCTCCATTTGATTTCTATCAGTATTGGAGAAATGTGGATGATGCAGACGTTATCAAATGCATGCGTCTTCTTACATTCCTTCCGCTTGAGCAGATCGACGAGATGGCAACATGGGAAGGAAGTCAGTTAAACAAAGCCAAAGAAATCCTTGCATATGAACTGACCAACCTGGTTCATGGTGAAGAAGAAGCCAAGAAAGCACAGGAAGGCGCAAGAGCACTTTTCTCTGGCGGAGCTGACACTGCACATATGCCGACCACAGAACTGACTGATGAAGACTTCGTAGAAGAAGGAACCATTGACCTTATTACCATGCTGATCAAAGCAGGTCTTGTTCCGACACGTTCTGAGGGGCGTCGTGCAATCGAGCAGGGTGGTGTTTCCATTGATGGTGAGAAGATCACAGACATCAAACACACGGTTTCCAAAGATACCCTTACAGGTGATGGAGTTGTCCTCAAGCGAGGCAAAAAGAAATTTAACAGAGTTTATGCCAAATAATAAGTATTTATATACTTTCTTTTAGGAGGAAAGAATCATGAAGAAATACGGAGTAAACGAACTTCGTCAGATGTTCCTTGATTTCATGGAGAGTAAAGGACATCTCGTAATGAAAAGCTTTTCCCTGGTACCACAGGGAGACAAGAGCCTCCTGCTGATCAATGCAGGTATGGCTCCACTGAAACCATATTTCACAGGTGCAGAGAAACCACCTAGAACAAGAGTCTCCACATGTCAGAAATGTATTCGTACCGGTGATATCGAAAATGTTGGAAAAACAGCACGTCATGGTACATTCTTTGAGATGCTTGGTAATTTCTCTTTTGGAGATTACTTCAAAACAGAAGCAATCCACTGGTCCTGGGAATTTCTGACAGAAGTTGTCGGTCTGGATGCAAACAGACTTTATCCATCTGTGTATCAGGACGATGATGAGGCTTTTGATATCTGGAATAAAGAAATCGGAATCCCGGCAGACAGAATTTTCCGTTTTGGTAAAGAAGATAATTTCTGGGAACATGGTGCAGGTCCATGTGGCCCATGTTCTGAAATCTATTATGACCGTGGGGAAAAATACGGTTGTGGCAAACCTGGCTGCACCGTAGGTTGTGACTGCGACCGTTACATGGAAGTATGGAACAATGTATTCACTCAGTTCGAAAACGATGGCAACGGAAATTATACAACTCTGAAACAGAAAAATATTGATACAGGTATGGGCCTTGAACGTCTGGCTGTTGTTGTACAGGATGTTGATTCTATCTTTGACGTAGATACCATCTGTGCACTTCGTAACCTGGTATGTGAGATTGCCGGCAAAGAATATGGGAAAAACTATCAGGATGATGTATCCATCCGTCTGATCACAGACCATATCCGCTCTGCTACATTTATGATCTCTGATGGTATCATGCCGACTAATGAGGGACGTGGATACGTACTCCGCCGTCTGATCCGTCGTGCAGCACGTCATGGACGTCTTCTGGGAATCGAGGGAAGCTTCCTCGCAAAACTCAGTGCAGAAGTGATCAATGGTTCCAAGGCCGGATATCCGGAACTGGAAGAAAAGAAAGAATTCATCTTTAAAGTTCTGACTAACGAAGAAAATCAGTTCAACAAAACTATCGATCAGGGACTTCGCATCCTCGGCGACATGGAGGAAGAGATAAAGGCTGCCGGAGAAAAAACTCTTTCCGGAGAAAATGCATTCAAACTGTATGATACTTACGGATTTCCACTTGACCTTACCAAAGAGATCCTTGAAGAAAAAGGCTATGGAATCGACGAAGAAGGCTTCCAGAAAGCAATGGAAGAACAGAGAGTCAAAGCACGTACCGCACGTGAAGTAACCAACTATATGGGAGCTGACGCCACTGTATATGATGAGATCGATGTTAACGTAACCACTAAATTCGAGGGATATGATCATCTTACTTATGATTCCGAGATTACAGTTCTCACAACTGAAAAAGAAATCGTAACTTCTCTGGTGGAAGGTCAAAAAGGTACTGTATTTGTAAAAGAGACACCATTCTACGCTACCATGGGTGGACAGGAAGGTGATTGCGGTGTAATTGAAACAGCAAACGGTAAATTTGTAGTAGAAGATACCATCAAACTTCGTGGTGGTAAATTCGGTCATGTCGGACGTATGGAATCCGGAATGCTTTCCACAGGAGAGACTGTAACCCTTAAGGTTAACGAGCAGGCCCGCCGTGACACAGAGAAAAACCACAGTGCAACACATCTTCTTCAGAAAGCACTCAAGACTGTTCTTGGTTCTCACGTGGAACAGAAAGGTTCTCTGGTAACTCCGGACAGACTCCGTTTTGACTTTGCTCACTTCCAGGCAATGACTCCAGAGGAAATTGCGCAGACAGAAACACTTGTAAACAAAGAGATTCAGGCTGCTCTTCCTGTAGTAACAGACGTTATGGATATTGAAGAAGCAAAGAAATCCGGTGCAATGGCTCTGTTCGGTGAAAAATACGATCAGAAAGTACGTGTTGTATCCATGGGTGATTTCTCAAAAGAACTCTGTGGTGGTACACATGTTAAAAACACGAGTTCCATCATGCTCTTCAAAATCGTATCTGAGGCAGGTATTGCAGCAGGGGTGCGTCGTATTGAGGCGTTGACAGGAAACGGCGTTATTGAATACTATAAAAAACAGGAGACTATGCTTCAGGAAGTTGCCAAAGCACTCAAAGCACAGCCTGCAGAAATTACTGAGAAGATCACACATCTTCAGGCAGAAGTAAAATCTCTCCAGAGCGAGAATGAATCTCTCAAGAGCAAACTGGCTCAGGGATCTCTCGGTGATGTTATGAACCAGATCGTTGATGTTAAAGGCGTAAAACTCCTTGCAGCCAAGGTTGAGGGCGTTGATATGAACGGACTTCGTGATCTTGGAGATCAGCTCAAAGAAAAGATCGGAGAAGGTGTTGTTGTTCTTGCAGCTGTAAACGGAGGTAAAGTAAACCTTCTTGCTATGGCTACAGATGCAGCTCAGAAAGCAGGAGCGCACGCTGGAAATCTTATTAAAGGTGTCGCAGCGATCGTAGGTGGTGGCGGCGGCGGTCGTCCAAACATGGCTCAGGCTGGTGGAAAAAATCCGGAAAAGGCAGACGAAGCAGTAAAAGCAGCAGCTGGAATTCTGGAACAGCAGCTCCACTAATAAGAACTGTTTTTTGATGAAATAATTTTTTTCTAAATTTAGCCAAAAAATGTTGACGAATGTTACAGCTATGTTATATAATAACATTCGTGCAAGAAAAATACCCAGACAGTTGTATTTTAGCACAATCTACAACTGGAGGGAGGTTAGGTGTGAGTCTATGTCAAACGTTATCGTAAAAGAAAACGAGACTTTAGATAGCGCTCTTCGCAGATTCAAGAGAAGCTGTGCAAAAGCAGGTATCCAGCAGGAAATCCGCAAAAGAGAGCATTACGAGAAACCAAGCGTTCGTCGTAAGAAAAAATCTGAAGCCGCAAGAAAACGTAAATATAATTAATTGTGCGCAAAAATCCCTGACGACAATTCCGTCAGGGATTTTTAAGATTTATGAATCGTCACTAAATTAACAATGCTGTAAAACAATAAAAAGGGACATTTATGCATCGTATCATTCATACCTTCAAGAAAATCTTACAGTTATTATTTAATCGAATTTTTTATGTTGCAGTTGCGCTGATGCTTCAGCTTACATGGTTGTTGATCACCGCATGGAGACTGGCAGCATATTCAAAATATATTTCGCATGTAATCAGTATGATCAGCATCCTGGTCGTACTCTGGATCGTAAACAAAAAGATCAATCCGTCTTATAAACTCGGATGGACGATTCTGATTCTCTGTCTCCCTGTTTTAGGAGTTATGTTGTATATACTTTTTGGTAAATCCAGAATTGCACAGGCAATCCAGAATAAATATGCACAGGTTCAGGAGGAAAGCTTTTCCTATATGAAACAGGATCCTGATGTCGCCAGAAGTCTTGAGGAATCCTCTCAATCTGCGGCAGTCCAGTCCAGATATATTCATCAATACTCCAGTTTCCCGGTTCACACTAATACAACTGCTGAATATTTCCAGGTAGGAGATGATATGTTCCCTGTGCTTGTTCGTGAACTGGAGCAGGCAGAACATTATATCTACATCGAATATTTTATTATCAATGATGGCGTGATGTGGCGAACGATTCTGGATATTCTTGAACGAAAAGCAACCGAAGGAGTTGACGTCCGCCTGATTTATGATGGTTTTGGATGCCTCACAACACTTCCCTATCATTATGAACGCTTTCTTCGCGAAAAAGGCATTCAATGCCAGGTTTTTAATCCATTTCGTCCGCTTCTGAATATCGTTCAAAATAATCGTGATCATCGTAAAATCTGTGTTATTGATGGTAAAACAGGATTCACCGGCGGAATTAACCTTGCTGATGAATATATTAATCAGAAGCGTCGTTTTGGTCACTGGAAAGATACGGCAGTCATGCTGAAAGGAGAAGCTGTCTGGAATATGACCGTTATGTTCCTGCACATGTGGAATGTAATTGCCAATTCATCCGAGCCAATTGACCATGAACTGCATCTGCCACATCATTTTCATCCAGACTCATTTGAAAGTGACGGATATGTACAGCCCTACAGTGATACACCTCTTGATGGAGAAATTGTTGGTGAAAATGTTTACCTCAACATCATTAACCGTGCCCGCAAATATGTATATATCTGCACGCCTTATCTGATCATTGATAATGAAATGATGACGGCTCTCTGTCTGGCAGCCAAAAGTGGCGTTGATGTCCGTATTATGACACCAGGGATTCCTGATAAAAAAATGGTCTTCTTATTGACACAGTCTTATTATGAACAACTTCTGGAGGCAGGTGTTCATATTTATGAATACCAGCCAGGTTTCCTTCATGCAAAGTCTTTCGTCTGCGATGATGAAATCGCCGTCGTTGGGACAATCAACCTGGATTACCGCAGTCTGTATCTGCATTTTGAAAATGGTGTATGGTTTTATAAAAACAAAGTTATCCAGGACATCTTGTCTGACTTTCAGGAAACACTCAATTACTGTGATCCGATCAGTATTGATTTCTGTCGGAACCGAAACATTGTCATACGGGCTTTTCAGAGTATTCTTCGCCTGTTTGCACCTTTACTCTGACATCCATTTGGATGAAGCTTTTTTACAGAAACAGTATCCTCCGCGGATTTTAACTGCGGAAAGATACTGTTTTTATGTTTCTTAGGTATATTTTTATGATTGTCCGCTACAATAATACTAAAGTGCCTGACAGGAAAATTTTTATGAGAAATAACAAAATCCTCCGCAAAAAATATCTTCTCCTTCCGTTATGTTTCTTTTTTCTGCTTTTACATATCTGTATGATCTCTGTCTATGCCGGACAGGAAAATTCCACATCCGGTCCCGAACTTTCTGCTCCCAGCGCTGTTCTTATGGAGGCTGAAACCGGACAGTTCGTATATGCCAAGGATAAAGATACTCGCAGAAGTCCGGCAAGTGTCACAAAGATTATGACATTGATACTTATTTTTGACCATTTACATGCTGGGGACATTTCCCTGACTGATCCAGTCACAACAAGCGCACATGCAAAATCCATGGGCGGATCACAGGTTTTTCTTGAAGAAGGAGAGATACAGACAGTAGAAACGCTTATAAAATGTATCGTCATTGCCTCAGGTAATGATGCCAGTGTGGCAATGGCCGAGTTTATCTCCGGTTCAGAACAGGAATTTGTAGCACAGATGAACCTGCGTGCTGACCGTCTGGGAATGAAAAATACTCACTTTATTGACTGCTGTGGTCTGACGGATTCTGACGAGCATTACACAACCGCAAATGATATTGCGATCATGAGTCGGGAACTCATCGTAAAATATCCGAAAATTCTTGATTATTCTTCTATATGGATGGAAACAATTATCCATGAAACAAGTCAGGGAATCAAAGAATTCGGACTCACCAATACCAATCGACTGATTCGGACTTATCCCGGATGCAGAGGACTCAAAACGGGGAGTACTAGTAAAGCAGGATTTTGTCTCTCAGCAACAGCAGAGAGAAATAGCCTGAAACTGATATCTGTGGTAATGGCTGCTCCTGATTATAAAGCAAGATTAAAAGATGCCGCAGCTCTTCTGGATTACGGATTTTCCAGATGTAGCATCTATGAAGATAACACTCCGGAGTCACTCCCTGCTATCCCTGTAAAAAGAGGACTTCACAGATCAGCAGCTGTTCAATATGGAAAAACTTTTCGCTATTTAAGTACCGATGGAACAAAGATTACGACGGTAAACAAAAAATACATTCATCCTGCCTCTGTGAACGCCCCTGTAAAAAAAGGAGAAAAGGCTGGAGAAATCATATATTTTTCCGGTCAGAAGGAGCTTGGTCGCATACCGGTCATATATTCTGAATCAATAAGAATCAGAAAATATACCGATTGTCTGAAAGATACCCTCTGTACTTTCTGGTGTTAACAATTATTTTGACAATTTCCTTCTGTTCGAGGTATAATAAAATCTAAATGGTTGCTGTAGACGAAATAAACAGCAATTCCAGAGTGATTTCGACAGAATTTCGCAGGAACAGGAGATGGATGCAATGAAAGAGATTCGTACAGAAGATGCTGTCGGGCATGTGCTTTGCCATGATATAACACAAATTATAAAGGATGAAAAAAAGGGTGTTCTCTTTAAAAAAGGTCACATCGTTCGCGAAGAAGATATTCCGGCACTTCTTTCCGTCGGAAAAGAACATCTTTATGTTTGGGAAAAACAGGAGGGTATTCTTCACGAAAATGAAGCGGCAGAAATTCTCTACCGTATATCCGCTGATATTCATATGCACGGCAGTGATATCAAAGAAGGAAAGATCGAATTGATTGCCGACTGTGATGGCGTACTCAAAATCCGCCGAGATGCATTGCTTGCAGTCAACAGCTTGGGTGAAATGATGATTGCTTCCAGACATGGTGATTTTCCTGTAAAAAAAGGAGATAAAATTGCCGGAACGAGAATCATTCCTCTGGTTATCGAAAAATCCAAAATGGATAAGGCAGAGAAAGTGGCCGGAACAAAACCGATTTTTTCCATCCTTCCGTACCGTTCTAAAAAAGTTGGAATCATTACGACCGGAAGCGAAGTACAAAAAGGACTGATCAAAGATACTTTCACTCCAGTCTTGAAAGAAAAACTTGACGAATTCTCATGTCAGATTTTGGGGCAGACACTGCCTGGGGATGAGCGCAGCCAGATTACCTCAGATATTCTGAGCTTTATAGATCAGGGTGCCGATATGGTGATCTGCAGCGGAGGAATGAGTGTAGACCCTGATGATCGTACCCCCGGTGCTATCAAAGATACCGGTGCAGAAATTGTCACATATGGAGCACCGGTTCTTCCTGGTGCCATGCTTCTTCTTTCCTATTACCAAAATAATGATAAAATCATTCCTATCCTTGGTCTTCCAGGCTGTGTCATGTATGCCAGACGGACTGTATTCGATCTTATTCTTCCCCGTATTATGGCCGATGACCGGATTTGCGCAGATGAAATTGCATCATATGGTGAGGGAGGACTTTGTCTGAACTGTGATGTCTGTACTTTTCCAAACTGTGGCTTTGGCAAATAATCCGTATTATAAAGGAGTATAATGAAAAGTTTTAAGATAAGTACTTATAACATTTCCAGCACCAGGCTTACCGGCAAACAAAAAGTTACTTTCGCCATTCTTGCAGATCTGCATGGCCTTGTATTTGGAAAGAATCACCAGACTTTATACAAAGCAATTATTTCCAGTCAGCCTGATGCAGTTCTGGTCTGCGGTGATCTGGTTGTAAGCAGAGACACAGAAACTCTGGAAGCGGCAGCTAGTCTGCTGCTCCGGATCTGTGATCAGATTCCTGTTTTTTATGCACTTGGAAATCACGAATACAAAATGCTCCTCAATCCAGAGACTGAGATTTTCTATTCAAACTATGAAAAACTGCTTACATCTGCCGGCATTTGTTTTCTTCACAATGAACATACATCTGTTCAGTTGAAGGGAAATGATTTTGTATTTCATGGACTTGAACTTCCAGTCGAATATTATCACAAACCGAATTCACCGGCTTTGAGTCTGACAGCAATGGAAGAGATGATCGGTACACCTTCCCAACCGGGATTTCATGTATTACTGGCACATAATCCCAAATATGGAAATACTTATTTTTCCTGGGGAGCTGATCTGATTCTTTCAGGGCATTATCACGGAGGAGTTTTGCGTCTGGATCAAAACCATGGTCTCACCTGTCCTCAGTACCTGCTCTTTCCACCATTCTGTTGTGGGGAATTTAAAAAAGGAAAGCAGCATATGATCGTAAGTGCCGGTCTTGGCGAGCATACCATTCCTGTCCGTATCCATAATCCAAGGGAACTTGTTCTTATAAACCTGTATCCCCAATCTACAAAATCAGTAAAGGAACACTGAAGATGGCAATACCTGTTAAAATTAATGTATTCGAAGGTCCTCTTGACCTTCTTCTCCATCTGATTGAAAAAAACAAAATAGACATTTACGATATTCCAATCGTAGAGATCACAGATCAGTATATGGAATATCTGCATTCCATGGAGCAGGAAGACTTGGGAACAATGAGCGAATTCATGGTCATGGCGGCCACACTTCTGGATATCAAATGTAAGATGCTACTTCCAAAAGAAGTAAATGAAGAGGGCGAAGAAGAAGATCCCCGCGAGGAACTTGTACAGAAACTTCTGGAATACAAAATGTATAAATACATGTCCTATGAACTGAAGGATTACATGGATAATGCTGCCGGCGTTTTTTATAAAAACCCCAGCATTCCTGATGAAGTATTGAAATATCGTGAACCGGTTGATCCGGCAGAACTTCTCGCCGGACTGACTCTGGAGAAACTCAACAATATCTATCAGTCTATCCTGAAAAAGCAGGAGTCAAAGATTGATCCGATCCGAAGCAAATTTGGAACAATTGAAAAAGAAGAAGTCAGTCTTTCTGACAAAATGCTGGCAATGAAAAGCTATGCAGCCGAACACCGGAAATTCAGTTTTCGTCAGCTACTCACCAGCCAGTCATCCAGAGTTCAGGTTATCGTAACCTTTCTATCTATCCTGGAGTTAATGAAAATGGGCTATATTCATGTACAACAGGACGAGCTGTTTGATGATATTCAGGTCGATGTCACACAGGATCCGGAAACCTGGACACATTTGACAGAATTCGCAGATGAATAATGATAATTCCGTAACGAAATATAAAACCTGAGGAAATTATATATGGAAATAAAAAAATTAGAAGCTGCAATTGAAGCAATTTTGTTTACAATGGGTGAATCGGTAGAACTGTCGCAGATTGCAGATGCTATTCAACAGGATAAAGAAACCACTCGTAAGATCATTCAAAATATGATGGACAAATACCAGAAAAAAGATCGTGGTATCCAGATCATTGAACTGGAACAGTCTTATCAGCTTTGCAGCAAAAAAGAATACTATGAATGTCTTATCCGGCTTGCGATGCATCCCAAAAAGCCGGCACTTACAGATGTTATGCTGGAAACGCTTTCCATCATTGCATATAAACAGCCGGTAACCAAAGCAGAAATCGAAAAAATTCGAGGCGTCAAATGTGACCACGCCATCAATAAATTAGTAGAATATGAACTTGTCAGAGAGCTGGGACGTTTGGACGCTCCGGGTCGCCCGATTCTTTTTGGAACAACAGAAGAATTTCTCCGATGCTTTGGTGTTCAGGGCCTCGAAGAGCTGCCTTCTGTTGATCCGGTGCGTCTGGAAGATTTTAAAGCAGAAGCTGAAGAGGAGATTCAGTTGAAGCTAGATATTTAGGAAAGTGAGGTGCCCCGGATGCCAACTACTTATGCACATGATCTGTTTGGTAAAAAAATATATGCAAAACTTCCTGCCGAAATTCAGAAAGTGATTCGCAGAAATACAAACCTATATCGAATTGGTCTTCATGGACCGGATATTCTCTTCTATGATATGCTAAAACCTAAAGTTACGGAAACCGGTATCGCCATGCACAGAGAATGTGCAGCACCATTCTTTGAAAGAGGAATGACACTCGTAAGAACAACTCATGACGAAAAATTACTTGCTTATCTGCTCGGATTTGGATGTCACTATCTTCTTGACAGTGCCTGTCATCCATTCGTTTACGAGATGGCTGAACGCAATGTCATCTCACATACCCTGCTTGAAAAAGAATTTGACAGAACGCTGATGCTTGAAACTCACAAAGATCCATATCATTATTACCCGGCCTGTGGCATTGTTCCCCGCGTTACGTATGCACGAGTGATTCACAGAGCTATTCCCAGAATACGGACGAAGGAAATAATGTCTTCTCTAAGGTTGATAAAACTGATTACCAACTGCCTTGTATACGATAATCATGGACGCCGGAAAAAATTCCTGATGTTCCTGTCACGAGTTGCTGGAAAAAAACTTTCTTCTGAAATGATGGAATATTTTATGGAAAAAGACCCGGTTCCAGGAAGTGCAGTGCCTGTACACACACTTCACGGATTATACGATCATGCTCTGGCACAGGCACCTCAGGAACTGACGGAATTATTCCAATTGTCAAAAAAAGAATTTCCTCTGTCAGAAAGATGGTTTCTGACATACAATGGATGATCGGAATGATTGCTTTTCTGTCTGCATAAAATAGTTCTATATGAATTAAGGAGGGACTATGAATAGCAGACAAAATATTTTTATCTTTTCATTGATCATAATTTTACTGACACCCGGTTGGTCTGTATTTGCATCAGAAAAGTCTCCCGGTAATCTTTATGCATTGTCAGCAGTATTGATGGATGGTGATTCCGGACGAGTTCTCTATCAGAAATCAGGTAATACGCCTCGTCCGAACGCGAGCACTACCAAAGTAATGACCTGCATTCTTGCTCTTGAAAACGGAAAGGGCGATGACTATGTCAAAGTTTCTGCAAATGCTGTCAGTCAACCGGAAGTACGCCTTGGTCTTTCAATCGGAGAACAATATTATCTGGAAGACCTTCTTTATTCCCTGATGTTGCAGAGTCATAATGATTCTGCCGTTGCGATTGCTGAATGTATCGGTGGATCTGTAGATAATTTTTCAGCTATGATGAATGCAAAGGCAAAAGAAATCGGATGTAAAAACACACACTTTGTCACTCCGAATGGACTGGATGCAGAAAATTCTGGTGGAACACATCACACAACTGCAGAAGATCTGGCTCTGATCATGCGTTATGCAATCCACAATGATGTCTTTCTGAAGATTACACAGACAGAAGAGTATTCTTTTTCTGATTTAAGTAAAAAACGACACTTTTCGGTCCATAACACTAATGCACTACTTCATATGACGGACGGTGTACTTGCCGGGAAAACCGGATATACCGGTGATGCCGGATATTGTTATGTTTGTGCCTGTCAGAAAGATAACAAAACTTTTATCATTGCCCTTCTTGGTGCCGGCTGGCCTGACCATAAAAACTACAAATGGCATGATACTTTGGAACTTCTTAATTATGGAAACAGCAACTATGAATACCGGAGTTTCTGGCAAGAGCCGGAGCTTTCCTATATTCCCGTTGAAAATGGTATTCTGAATGATTTCGGTGCAGGAAGTTCTGTATATACAGGAGGTCAGATTTCTGTTTCGGATAACGAAAAAAACAGACAGATTCTGATTGGCTCAGATGACCGGCTGCAATATCAGATCCGTTTAAAAGAACATCTAAGTGCTCCTGTCAGAAGAGGCGAACAGATTGGACAGATCATTTATCTTCTTAATGATAACAATTTTTTTTCCTGTCCAATATTGGCAACAGAAAACATTCAGAAAAATACATTCACCCATTGCGCAGAGCTTGTATTTAAGAATTTTTTTCATTAACAGACCTGACTTCTCCTGTTGCGGGAGAAGTTTTTGCGTTTTAGGAAATTACTCTGTAATATTCCAATAACATATCGACATATCAGAACCCTACTGTAAAAAAAACGACATGGGAGTTAAACTTTTAACAAAAAAACAGGAAATCTATTGAAAAAATATTGAAAACAGGTTACAATTACAATCGGCTAAAATTTTGGTTATATTTAAAATTTTATAAAATGGAGGGCAAGAAAGAATGAGTAATGCAACACAAAGCTTAGCAGGCACAAGAATCACTTCTTTGCTTGACGCAAACAGTTTTGTTGAAATCGGAAAAAGCGTAACAGCCAGATCCACAGATTTCAATTTAACTGAAACAAAAGCGCCTTCAGACGGTGTTATCACCGGATATGGTGTGATCGACGGAAATCTTGTATATGTATACAGCCAGGATGCTTCCGTATTAAACGGAACTGTTGGTGAAATGCATGCCAGAAAGATTACCGCTCTGTATGACCTTGCAATGAAGACTGGAGCTCCTGTGATCGGTCTTGTTGACTGTGCAGGTATGCGTCTTCAGGAGGCTACTGATGCTCTTGAAGCATTTGGATCCATCTATCTGAAACAGACACTGGCTTCCGGAATGATTCCACAGATTACAGCTGTATTCGGTACATGCGGTGGTGGAATGGCAATTATTCCGGCTCTGACAGATTTCACATTTATTGAATCCCAAAAAGGCAAAATGTTCGTAAACAGCCCGAATGCACTGGATGGCAATTACACAGAAAAATGCGATACATCAGCTGCTGCATTCCAGAGCGAGGAAACAGGTCTTGTAGACGGAACAGGCTCCGAAGAAGAAATTCTTGGACAGATCCGTCAGTTGATCGGACTTCTTCCTTCTAATTTTGAAGATAATGATTCCTTCGTAGAATGTACAGATGATCTGAACCGCACCTGTGACGATATCACAGCATGTGCAGGCGATACATCCATCGCACTTTCCAGAATCGCTGACAACGGCATTTTCTTCGAAACAAAGAAAGATTACGGCAAAGATATTGTGACTGGTTTCCTGCGTCTGAACGGAGCTACTGTCGGTGCTGTAGCCAACAGAACAGAAGTATATGATGCTGAGGGAAATAAAGCTGAAGAATTCGATGGTACTATTTCTGCAAGAGGTGCAAGAAAAGCAGCTGGCTTCGTTAAATTCTGTGACGCATTCGATATCCCGGTTCTGACACTTACCAATGTAACCGGATTCAAAGCAACTCTCTGCAGTGAAAAAATGATTGCCAAAGCAGTTGGAGAAATGATCCATGCATTTGCAGATGCAACTGTTCCGAAGGTAAACGTTGTAATCGGTAAAGCATATGGAACTGCTTACGTTGCAATGAACAGCAAATCCGTAGGTGCGGATCTTGTATACGCATGGGATAATGCAGAAATCGGTATGATGGATGCCTCTCTTGCAGCCAAGATCATGTATCCTGGTGAAGAAGCTGCAGTTCTTAATGAAAAAGCAGCTGTATACAGAGAACTCCAGTCCAATGTAGAATCCGCAGCAGCAAGAGGATATGTTGATACTGTGATTGCTCCAGCTGATACACGTAAATATGTAATCGGAGCTTTTGAAATGCTTTTCACAAAGAGAGAAGACCGTCCATCCAAAAAACATGGCACAGTCTAAGTGAGGTGAGCATATGAATCAGATGTTAAAAAAAGCTTCCTCCGTCTTTACAGCAATTGTATGCGCCGCATCTATTACATTCTCCGGTGCATCACTGGTTTTGGCAGACGGTGAAATTGATGAGCAGACAAAGACAACGATCGAAACAACTGCCGAAGGGCTGACCAATACGATCATTCCGCTGACAGAAGATGAGATTGCAGCATATATGGAATCCGGAGATGCTTTCACTGAAAATGCCATGACAGCATGGGATAGTGCAAGAGAAGAACTCGGTGATCTGAAAAAAGCCGGATCTGCTGAAATTGAATATTCCAATGATGAATATACAGCAACTGTACCTGTTGAATTCGAAAAAGAAGATGCTGAATTCATTTATGTATTCGACAAAAATCTTACTCCGACTTCGCTGTCAGTAGATGTGAAATATTCCTTTGCTACAACCATGAAAAATGCAGCACTGAATACTATAATGGGACTCGGAACTGTATTCGTAATTCTTATCATGCTGATCTTCCTGATCTCTCTGTTCCAGTTCATTCCTGGTTCCGGAGCACAGGAAGCAAAAGCAAAGAAAAAAGCAGCAGAAGAAGCAGCTTTTGCACCGACACCGGCTCCGGTTGCCGCAGCTCCTGTACAGGAAGCTGACAATTCCGAGCTGATTGCTGTAATCGCAGCAGCTATCGCAGCATCCGAAGGAACTTCAACAGACGGATTTGTTGTTCGTTCCATCCGCAAAATCAATCGTAAAAAAAGGTAATTGACCATTAGGAGGATTTAAAATGAAAAGTTATACAATCACTGTAAACGGAACAGCATATGAAGTTACTGTAGAAGAAACAGGAAGCGTTTCCGCTCCAACAGCAGCACCGGTTGCAGCTCCGAAAGCGGCTCCGGCAGCAGCTCCAAAAGCAGCAGCTCCGGCAGCAGGCGCAGGCGCTGTTAAAGTTAGCGCTTCTGTACCAGGTAAGGTTCTCAAAGTTGTTGCTTCTGTAGGACAGGCAGTAAAAGCCGGTGACAACATCATTATCCTGGAATCCATGAAAATGGAGATCCCGGTAGTTGCTCCGCAGGATGGTACAGTAGCCAGCATCGATACATCCGAAGGCGCATCCGTAGAAAACGGAGATACTCTGGCTACAATGAACTAGGACGGGAGGTAATCAAATGTCTTATGTAACAGAAACCTTGTCCAACCTGATCCATCAGACAGCATTCTTTAATCTTACATGGGGAAACTATCTGATGATCGCGGTGGCGTGTGTATTCTTATTCCTTGCTATCAAAAAAGGATTTGAACCGCTTCTTCTGGTTCCGATTGCTTTTGGTATGCTTCTGGTAAATATCTACCCGGACATTATGGCAAATCCGGAAGACATGTCCAACGGTGTTGGTGGTCTTCTGCATTACTTCTATCTGCTTGATGAATGGAGTATTCTTCCATCCCTGATCTTCATGGGCGTTGGTGCGATGACAGACTTTGGTCCGCTGATTGCCAATCCGAAGAGTTTCCTTCTTGGAGCAGCTGCACAGCTTGGTATCTATGTTGCATATTTCCTTGCAATCTTTCTTGGATTCAACGGAAAAGCAGCAGCAGCCATTTCCATCATCGGTGGAGCAGATGGCCCTACCTCTATTTTCCTCGCTGGAAAACTTGGACAGACTACTTTAATGGGACCGATTGCAGTGGCGGCATATTCCTATATGTCTCTGGTTCCGATCATTCAGCCGCCAATCATGAAACTCTGTACGACTGAAAAAGAACGTAAGATCAAAATGGATCAGCTTCGTCCGGTAAGTAAACTGGAAAAGATTCTTTTCCCGATCGTTATCACAATCGTTGTATGCTTACTTCTTCCTACAACAGCTCCGCTGGTAGGTATGCTGATGCTCGGTAACCTGTTCCGTGAATCAGGTGTCGTTAAACAGCTGACAGAAACTGCATCCAATGCCCTGATGTACATCGTAGTTATCCTGCTTGGTACATCTGTAGGTGCTTCTACAAGTGCAGAAGCATTCCTTAATGTTGATACTCTGAAAATCGTTGTTCTCGGACTTGTCGCATTTGCATTCGGTACATTCGGCGGATGTATGCTTGGTAAACTGATGTGCAAACTCTCCGGTGGAAAGATCAATCCTCTGATCGGTTCCGCAGGTGTATCTGCCGTTCCTATGGCAGCGCGAGTTTCCCAGAAGGTCGGTGCAGAAGCAGATCCTACAAACTTCCTGCTGATGCATGCAATGGGACCTAACGTAGCCGGTGTAATCGGAACAGCCGTTGCAGCTGGAACATTCATGGCTATCTTCGGAGTTTAATTTCACCTGGTGAATCGAACTTCCTTATAAAAAATACAAGGAGAATTAATATGGCTGAATTAGAAAAAAAACCTGTAAAAATCGTGGAAACTGTTCTCCGTGATGCTCATCAGTCTCTGATTGCAACAAGACTTACCACAGAACAGATGCTCCCGATCGTTGATAAAATGGACAAAGTCGGCTACCACGCAGTAGAGTGCTGGGGTGGAGCTACTTTCGATGCTTCCCTTCGTTTCCTGAAAGAAGACCCATGGGAAAGACTCCGTAAATTACGTGACGGTTTCAAAAACACAAAACTTCAGATGCTGTTCCGTGGACAGAATATCCTTGGATATCGTCCATACGCAGATGACGTAGTAGAATACTTCGTACAGAAATCTGCTGCTAACGGAATCGACATTATCCGTATTTTTGACTGCCTTAACGATATGCGTAACCTTCAGACAGCAGTAAAAGCTGCCAACAAAGAAAAAGCACATGCACAGGTTGCTCTTTCTTACACATTAGGTGATGCATACACTCTTGAGTACTGGGTAAATATTGCAAAACGTATCGAAGAGATGGGTGCAGATTCCATCTGTATCAAAGATATGGCCGGTCTGCTTCTTCCATATAAAGCAACTGAGCTTGTTGGAGCACTGAAAGATGCTGTCAGCATTCCGATCGACCTCCATACTCACTATACTTCCGGTGTTGCTTCTATGACATACCTGAAAGCAGTAGAAGCAGGTGTTGATATTATTGATACTGCAATGTCTCCATTTGCTCTGGGAACTTCCCAGCCGGCAACAGAGGTTATGGTAGAAACCTTCAAAGGCACACCATATGATACTGGATTTGATCAGAAACTCCTGGCTGAGATTGCTGATTACTTCCGTCCGATCCGTGACGAAGCTCTTGACAGCGGACTTCTTAATCCTAAGAACCTTGGTGTTAACATCAAGACTCTTCTGTATCAGGTACCAGGCGGAATGCTTTCCAACCTGACATCTCAGCTGAAAGAACAGCACGCAGAAGATAAGTTCTACGATGTTCTTGAAGAAGTTCCGAAGGTTCGTAAAGACCTCGGTGAGCCGCCGCTCGTTACACCATCTTCCCAGATTGTTGGTACACAGGCTGTATTCAATGTTCTTATGGGCGAAAGATACAAGATGGTTACAAAAGAAACAAAAGATATCCTGTTAGGAAAATACGGTGCAACTGTAAAACCTTTCAACCAGGAAGTACAGAAGAAGTGTATCGGCGATGCTAAACCGATCACCTGTCGTCCAGCAGACCTGCTTGAAAACGAAATGGACAAACTTGAAAAAGAAGTTGCTCCATACAAAGAGCAGGATGAGGACGTTCTGTCCTATGCACTGTTCCCTCAGGTAGCTACTGATTTCTTCAAATACCGTCAGGCACAGGAGAAAAAAGTAGACGAAAAAGCAGCAGATACAAAGAACGGAGCATATCCGGTATAAAACAAAGGTGCAGGCCTGTCAGATTATCTGGCGGGCCTGCTTTGCAGAAAGGGAACCTATGAACAAAGTGATTATTGTCGGTGGCGGAGCTGCGGGAATGCTTGCTTCTGTCATTGCAGCACGAAATGGTTGTGAAGTCTTATTATTCGAAAAGAATGAAAAACTCGGAAAGAAAGTATATATTACAGGCAAGGGACGCTGTAATGTTACAAATAACTGTGATCCGGAAGAACTTCTTCAGGCAGTTATGAGCAATCCAAAATTTCTTTACAGTGCATTTTATTCTTTCACGAGTCAGGATATGATGCATCTGCTGGAAGAAGCCGGTGTTCCACTTAAGACAGAGCGTGGCAACCGTGTTTTTCCAGTATCAGACCACTCCTCTGATATCATTCATGGTCTTGAAAGACTGATGAAAAAATATCATGTACAGATTCGGCTTCATTGTGAGGTTTTAGAAATTCTAACAGAAAATGGTATAGCAAGCGGTGTAAAGTTAAAAGATCATACTGTATACACCTCTGATTCTGTAATCGTTGCTACCGGAGGACTGTCTTATCCGACAACCGGTTCTACCGGAGATGGATATCGCTTTGCTACCGAAACAGGCCATAAAGTCACCGAATGTATTCCGTCTCTCGTTCCACTTACAACCAGAGAAGATTACATTCCTCTCATGAAGGGACTCTCTCTGCGAAATGTAGAACTGACGATTAAACGAGGCAAAAAAACTGTTTATCAGGATTTTGGTGAAATGATGTTCACTCATTTTGGTATCACCGGCCCCCTGGTTTTGTCTGCCAGTGCCAAAATAGGAAAGTTTCTCCAGAAGGGAGAAGAACTGAACGCCTTTCTTGACCTCAAACCTGCTTTATCCCACGAACAGTTGGATGATCGCATTCTCCGGGAATTTTCCGCTGCTCAGAATAAACAGTTCAAAAATGTGATTGGTGTGCTTTTTCCATCTTCGCTGACTCCTGTGATTATCGGCATCGGACCGATTTCGGGCGATAAAATCATTCATGATATTTCACGAGAGTCCCGTCTTGCATTCGGTTCTCTGGTAAAGGCCTTTCCATTTACCATTACAGGACTTGGCGGTTTTTCTGAAGCAGTTATTACCCGGGGTGGTGTATCCGTAAAAGATATCCAACCCGGAAGCATGGAATCAAAACTTATAAAAAATCTGTATTTTATTGGAGAAGTACTCGACCTTGATGCTGTGACCGGTGGATACAATCTTCAGATTGCATGGTCAACCGCATATCTCGCAGCAACAGATGTATGTCGGAATAAAGAGGAGGATATATAATGATCTACAATATTGCAATTGATGGACCGGCGGGTGCCGGTAAAAGCACGATCGCAAGACGTGTAGCCAAAGAATTATCATTTATTTATGTCGATACAGGAGCAATGTATCGTGCCATGGCACTTTACCTTCTCCATAAAAATGTAGACCGAACCAACACAGAACAGATCGGCGAAGTTTGCCAGAATGCTGAAATCTCTATTGAATATCAGAACGGTGAACAGATTGTCCTTTTGAATGGAGAAAATGTAAATGCCTATCTTCGCACAGAAGAGGTTGGAAATATGGCGTCTGTAAGTTCTGCCGTGCCGCGTGTCCGCGAAAAACTGCTCAGTCTTCAGCGCAAACTTGCAAAAGATATGAGTGTAGTTATGGATGGGCGTGATATTGGCACAACAATCCTTCCTGATGCCGATGTAAAAATCTACCTTACTGCAAGTTCTCTTACCCGCGCCAAAAGACGTTATCTGGAACTTCAGGAAAAAGGTACTGTCTGTGATCTGGATAATATCCAGAAGGATATTGAAGAGCGTGACCAGCGTGATATGAATCGTGAAATTTCCCCTCTTCGACAGGCCGAAGATGCAGTACTTGTGGATTCTTCTGATCTTACGATAGAACAGGTCGTTGACCGTATTCTTGAAATCTTCAGAGCCAGAACAGAAGAAGGAGCTTCTCATGAAAGTTAAAGTTGCCGAAACCGCCGGATTCTGCTTTGGTGTAAAACGTGCAGTAGATAAAGTTTATCAGTTGATTGAAGAAGGCACTCATCCTATTTATACATTGGGGCCGATCATCCATAACGAAGAAGTGGTTACTGATCTTGCTGCCAAAGGAGTACAGGTAATTGAAGAAAAAGACCTGGCATCTCTTACAGAAGGAACTGTTGTCATTCGTTCCCACGGTGTTGGTAAGGCAATCTATCAGGAATTAAAAGAGAATCATCTGAACTATGTAGATGTCACCTGTCCTTTCGTGCTGAAAATACACCGCATTGTAGAAAAACAGAGTCATGCAGGAAAACACGTTGTTATTTTTGGCGATCCTGATCATCCTGAAGTCAAAGGAATCTGCGGCTGGTGTCAGGGTTCTTACACTGTTTTGAAGGGCAGAAAAGATACTGAACAGTTTACACCACCGAATGGAAAAGATATATGCGTTGTATCACAGACGACATTTAATTACAACAAATTTAAAGAATTAGTTGAAATTCTCTGCAAAAAGAGGTATGATAATAGTGTTTTAAATATGGGCGATATTTTAAACACTATTTGTAATGCTACTGAAGAACGGCAGAAAGAAGCGCAAAACATAGCCGGAGAGGTAGACACTATGCTTGTCATTGGCGGCAGACATAGTTCCAATACTCAAAAGCTGTTTGAAATATGCAAAGAGGAATGTGGAAATACTTACTATATACAAACACCTGTAGACTTGGATTCTGAAATGTTCCATCACAGTAGTTATGTAGGTATCACAGCAGGGGCATCCACCCCAAAGAAAATTATTGAGGAGGTTCAAGAACATGTCAGAATTGAGTTTTGAACAGATGCTGGAGGATTCCGTAAAAACAATCAGAAATGGAGAGATCGTACAGGGTACAGTCATTGATGTAAAAGATGATGAGATCATCCTGAATATCGGTTATAAAGCAGACGGTATTATCACTAAGAGTGAATATTCCAATGATGCTTCACTTGTACTCACAGATGCAGTTCATGTTGGCGACAGCATGGAAGCAAAAGTACTGAAAGTCAATGACGGTGAAGGACAGGTTATCCTGACTTACAAGAGACTTGCTGCAGAAAAAGGCAACAAACGTCTGGAGGCTGCTTTCGAATCTCAGGAAGTGCTGAAAGCTCCTGTAACACAGGTACTTGACGGTGGTCTTTGTGTAAATGTAGAAGAGGCTAGAGTATTTATTCCTGCAAGCCTTGTTTCCGACACATACGAAAAAGATCTTTCAAAATATGCAGATAAAGAAATCGAATTTGTTATCACTGAATTCAATCCAAGAAGAAGACGTATCATTGGTAACCGTAAACAGCTTCTTCTTGCTGAAAAAGCAGAGAAACAGAAAGAACTTATGGAGAAAATCCATGTTGGCGATACTGTAACAGGTACCGTTAAAAATGTTACAGATTTTGGTGCTTTCATCGATCTTGGTGGAGCGGATGGACTTCTTCATATCTCCGAGATGTCTTGGGGCAGAGTTGAAAACCCGAAAAAGGTCTTCAATGTAGGTGATGAAGTTAGAGTTCTGATCAAAGAGATCAATGGAGATAAGATTGCTCTTTCCATGAAATTCCCAGAAGAGAATCCATGGCTTTCTGCAGCAGAAGATTTTGCTGTAGGTAACGTAGTAACTGGTAAAGTTGCACGTATGACAGATTTTGGTGCTTTTGTTGAACTTGCACCTGGAATTGATGCACTTCTTCATGTATCCCAGATTTCCAAAGAGCACGTTGCTAAACCATCTGATGTACTTTCTATCGGACAGGAAATTCAGGCTAAAGTTGTTGATTTCAACGGAGATGACAAGAAGATCAGCCTTAGCATGAAAGCTCTGGAAGCTCCGGCAGCTGAAGAAGCTACAGAAGAATAATTTCAGAATATTAAAAGACCTGGCATTAAACTGTCAGGTCTTTTTTTGCTCTAATATGTTTTAAACCTATCTATCTCTCAGATATCATGTTCTATTTATTCAGATTATCCAGAAAAAACGGAAGTGTATGTGTCAGATATTGCATCTGTTTCTTTTCATTATTCAAAAAATCCTCATCGCAATTAAACCAGGTATAGCAAGTTTGAGGAGTTGTCGCGATTTTAAGGCTTTTATCCATATATCTGGTAATGGACTTTGGCATTGCAGTGTCTTCCCCCGGAATAAACTCATAATCTTTATAATTTCTGTAATATTGACGGAGTTTACCTTCTTTAAGGTGTACCAGCATTCTTGCTTCGTATCCATTTACACTCAGATAAAAATCTGAATTTCCACAAGATACATTCACCGGAGCAGCAGCAGAAAGTTCTATGACAATCTTTAATTCCTGCTCTAAAATCACGCATTGTTTCGGATGATATTCTCCATCATAAAGTTTTTTGTATGCAAGTAATGAAAAAATTGTCCCAAGTCCCAACAAATCTTCTTCATTATGTCCCATCACGATATTTGCTGCTTCCGGATCTTTTTTCTTCATAAAAGTTTTATATAATCGAATACATTGTCCACCGTCGCAGTACTTTCTGTTATGTATTCCGACAAAATTTTCCAAATCCGGCTGTTTCATTTTGCTCAGTTTAAACAAACTCTGACATGGTTTTAACAACTGATATAGATCAAGGGATAAAATTTCTTTAAATGGAGTATCCATTTTGTGTTTTCGATAACGTTCTTCCAGAAAAGGCTGGTCAAATCGATTTCCATTATACTGAATCGTACAATCAGCATTTGTCAAAAAGCTTGCAAATTCCTGTAAAACAAGAGCCTCCTCGTTTTCATCTTCCCGCATCCACTGATAAAGCATCCATTGATTTTCTTCGAATCTGACTGCGCCGATCAGATACACAAATGCAGTATATCTTGATAATCCAGTTGTCTCAATATCGTAAAAAATCGGATTATATTCTGACAATTCATTTTTTGTATTCGATAAATATTTAACGGTTTCAAGTGCCGGAAACCCTTGTAAAATAGGTATTTTTTTAACAATCATCATCATTTCTCCCTTTCATGATTGTATTTAATTATACACAATATTTTGAAAATTTGGTAGTGAATTTTTTGCTAAAAAGAGGTATAGTATAAGCAGAGTTACTGTTAATATAAACAAAGCATGCAGTAACCGGACGGTCGCATGCGTAAATAAAAAACACTGTTTTTATTGTACGTATCATGAAAAAGAAAAAGAATATAAGCAGCACTGATGCTTATAAAATAAGGAGGAATAATATATGGGAAAACTGACCTTTAGGGGCGGAATCCATCCTTACGAAGGTAAGGAACTATCCAAAGACCATCCGATTGAGAAGTATCTCCCAAAAGGAGATCTGGTTTATCCACTCTCTCAGCACATCGGAGCACCATCTGTTCCCTGCGTAAAAAAAGGTGACACAGTTCTTGCAGGACAGAAGATTGCCGATGCAGGCGGATTTGTTTCTGTACCGCTTCATGCATCTGTTTCCGGTACCGTTAAGGGTATCGAAAAAAGGCTGAACGCTACCGGTTCTATGGTTGACTGTATTGTTATCGAAAATGACCAGCAGTACCAGGAAACCGAATTTCAGGAAGCCCGCCTGGAAGACCTTACAAAAGAAGAAATCCTGAACCGTATCAAAGAGGGCGGGGTAGTAGGTATGGGTGGAGCAGGATTTCCAACCCATGTAAAACTTGCGCCAAAGGATCCTTCCAAGATTGAATATATTCTTGTAAACGGTGCTGAATGCGAACCTTATATCACAAGCGACTATCGCCGTATGATCGAAGAACCGGAAAAAGTTGTAAAAGGTCTTCAGGTCATTCTGACTCTTTTTGATTCTGCAAAAGGATACATCTGTATCGAGGACAACAAACCAGACTGTATCGCCAAAATGAAAGAACTGGTCAAAGATATCGATCGTATCGAAGTAAAAGAAATGATGACCAAATATCCACAGGGTGGTGAGCGTACTCTGATCTATGCTGCAACCGGACGTGAGATCAATTCTTCAATGCTTCCTGCTGATGTAGGATGTGTCGTTGACAATGTAGAGACTGTAATTTCCGTATACAAAGCAGTTATTCTCGGCAGACCGGTCAACAGTCGTGTAGTTACCGTTACCGGTGATGGCATCAAAGAACCAAAGAACCTTCTTGTTCTTGCAGGTACTGACATGTCTGAACTGGTAGATGCCGCTGGTGGACTGAAAGGCAAGATTGCAAAAGCAATTTCCGGTGGTCCTATGATGGGATTTGCATTATATGATCTTCACGTACCGTGCACAAAAACAACTTCTGCATTCCTGTTCCTTGAACATGATGCCGTATCTGAAGCCCAGGAAATACAGACCGCCTGCATCAACTGCGGACGCTGTGTGAGCGTCTGTCCAGGCCACGTTCTTCCTGCACGTCTTGCCAAACTGGCAGAACGTGGTGATATGGCAGGCTTTGAAGCATTAGACGGTATGGAATGCTGCGAATGCGGATGCTGCAGTTATATCTGTCCTGCAAAGAGACCGCTTACACAGAGTATCAAGTCCATGCGTAAAATGGTTCTTGCCAGCCGCAGGAAGAAATAAGGGGAGGAAAAGAAATGGAAGAAATGTATAATGTATCATCTAATCCCCATGTCAGGGACAAAATGACAACCAGCCGGATCATGCAGCTCGTTGTGATCGCGTTGCTTCCTGCTACCTTATTCGGTATCTGGAATTTCGGCTTTCATGCACTCCTTGTAGTGCTCGTAACAGTGATTTCCAGTGTGTTTTTTGAATGGCTGTATGACAGACTCATGCACAAAAAAAATACAATTACTGATTTCAGTGCAGTGGTAACAGGCCTTTTGCTCGCGCTGAATATGCCTCCGCAGATTCCACTGTGGATGCCAGTTCTGGGCAGTGCATTCGCTATCATTGTCGTAAAACAACTTTTTGGCGGACTCGGTCAGAACTTTATGAACCCGGCACTTGCCGGAAGATGTTTCCTTATGATTTCTTTTGCTGCGAAAATGACAGATTTTTCCGTATCTGACAGCTATCGTGGAGTTCTGGATACCGTAACAGGCGCAACCCCTCTGGCAGCATTGAAAAAACAGGGATTTGTAGCAGCATCTTCAATTCCGGTAAAAGATCTCTTTATCGGTAATATTCAGGGAACCATTGGTGAAACTTCCGCACTTGCAATCCTGATTGGTGCAGTAATTCTTCTTGCATTCAAGGTTATTGACCTTAAAGTACCACTTACATATATCGGAAGCTTTACAGTATTTGTAATTTTTTATATGCTTGGTTCAGGAATGGGATTTGATGGCAATTATCTGCTCAGTCATCTGTTTGGCGGTGGTCTGATGCTGGGTGCATGGTTTATGGCAACAGATTACGTTACCACACCAATCACTCCTAAAGGGCAGCTTATTTATGGATGTTGTCTCGGTATTCTGACTGCAATTTTCCGTCTCTTCGGTGGATCAGCAGAAGGTGTTTCCTACGCAATCATTTTCTGCAACCTTCTGGTTCCGATCATTGAAAAAGTAACCAAACCGGTTGCCTTTGGAAAAGGAGGTAAAAAAGCATGAATACAATCTTAAAAAACACCATTTCCATCACAGTGATCACTCTGGTTGCAGGTCTTGCGCTTGGCGTAGTTCAAGATATCACAGCTGGTCCGATTGCCACACAGGCCGAAAAATCCAAAGAAGAAGCATATAAAGCTGTTTTTGAAGATGCTTCCAGTTTCAGTGAGTATTCACTCGATGACACCAATCAGGCCGAAGATCTTGTTGCTTACCTTAATGATAATGGTTTCACAGCACAGACAATTGATGAAATTATGGTAGCAGAAGATGCTTCCGGTGAAACGCTTGGATATACTTTCACAGTCACTGATTCCGAAGGTTACGGTGGAGACATCCAGTTTGCAATGGGTGTTCAAAATGACGGAACCCTGAATGGTATCTCCATTTTATCTATCAGTGAAACTGCCGGCCTTGGTATGAAAGCAACTACTGACAGCTTCAAAGATCAGTTTAAAAACAAAAACGTAGAAAAATTTACATACACAAAAACAGGTTCCACATCTGATGACCAAATTGATGCCATCAGCGGTGCAACCATTACAACAAATGCCATGACAAACGGTGTCAATGCCGGACTTTGTGCATTTCGGTATGTGGAAGGAGGGGCAGAGTCATGAAAGCAAACACACCTGCTGAACGTCTTGTAAACGGTATTATTAAAGAAAATCCGACTTTCGTGCTGGTGCTGGGTATGTGTCCTACACTGGCTGTTACAACATCTGCTATTAATGGTATTGGAATGGGGCTGACAACTACAGTTGTCCTTGCAATGTCCAACCTGATGATTTCTCTTCTGAGAAAATTCATCCCGGACGGCGTACGTATGCCTGCATTTATCGTAGTCGTAGCATCCTTCGTTACCATCGTACAGATGCTTTTACAAGGATTTATACCAAGCCTGTATTCCGCACTTGGTATTTACATTCCTCTGATCGTAGTAAACTGTATCATCCTTGGTCGTGCAGAAGCATATGCTTCCAAAAATCCACCAATCCCGTCTCTCTTTGATGGTATCGGAATGGGCCTTGGTTTTACTTTAAGTATCACCTGTATCGGTGCAGTCCGTGAACTGCTTGGCGCAGGTCAGCTCTTCGGACAGCAGATTCTTCCACTTGCTGCTGACGGCAAGATGGGCTACGAACCGATCACAATCTTTATCCTTGCTCCTGGTGCATTCTTTGTCCTTGCAATGCTTGCAGCACTTCAGAATAAGTTCAAAATCGGTGCTGCCAAACGCAGAATAGACCCGAGTGAAGGATGCAATTGCTGCTCAGGCTGTGATTCCTGCAGCAATACTATGTGTAAAGGAGGCAAACAGGCATGAAAGAATTATTAATTATCCTTGTCAGCTCTGCCATTGTCCATAACGTAGTACTGAGCCAGTTCCTTGGTCTCTGCCCTTTCTTTGGTGTTTCCAAAAAGACGGAGACAGCAGTCGGTATGGGCGGTGCTCTTGTATTCGTTATTACATTATCATCCTTTGTTACAGGACTGATCTACAAATTTATCCTTGTTCCTTCAGGCATGGAATATTTACAGACAATCGTATTTATCCTGATCATTGCAGCACTGGTTCAGTTTGTAGAAATGTTTCTTAAAAAATGTGTTCCTTCCCTGTATCAGGCACTTGGTGTATACCTTCCTCTGATCACAACAAACTGTGCAGTTCTTGGTGTTGCACTCACAAATGTGCAGGATGAATACAATATTCTTCAGGGTACGATCAACGGATTTGCCACAGCAGTAGGTTTCACGATTTCTATTACACTGATGGCTGGTATCCGTGAAAAAATTCAGTACAATGATATTCCGGATGCTTTCAAAGGATTCCCTACTGTACTTCTTACAGCAGGTCTGATGGCAATTGCATTCTTCGGATTTTCAGGATTAATTTAAGGAGGCGACATTATGAATATTGGAGCAATTATTACAGCAACCGTAGTTGTTGCAGCTGTCGGTCTCTTTATTGGTATTTTCCTGAGTATTGCCGGCAAAAAATTTGCTGTCGAAACAGATGAACGTGAAGTTGCAGTCCGCGAAGCACTTCCTGGAAACAACTGTGGTGGTTGCGGTTATCCTGGATGTGATGGTCTTGCTGCTGCAATCGCAAAAGGCGAAGCACCGGTCAATGCCTGTCCGGTAGGCGGAGAAGCAGTAGGCAAAGTAATTGCCGGAATCATGGGACAGGAAGTAGTTGAATCTGCTCGTATGGCTGCCTTTGTAAAATGTACAGGAACCTGCGAAAAAACAAAAGACAATTATAACTATACTGGTGTAGAAGACTGTGAAATGATGGCATTCATTCCAGGCGGCGGATCCAAAGCATGCAATTATGGATGTATGGGATTTGGAAGCTGTGTAAAAGCTTGTCCGTTTGATGCAATTCATATTGTAAACGGAGTAGCAGTTGTTGACCGTGAAGCCTGTAAGGCCTGCGGTAAATGTATTGCAAAATGTCCGCATCATCTGATTGAACTTGCACCATATGATCAAAAAACATTTGTTGGCTGTAGCTCTCATGCAAAGGGAAAAGCCGTTACAACTGCATGTGAACTCGGATGTATCGGATGTAAGAAATGTGAAAAAACATGTCCGAACGGTGCAATCACTGTTACAGATTTCTGCGCTCACATTGATTACGAAAAATGTACAAACTGTGGTGCATGCAAAGAAGCATGTCCGCGACACGTTATTCTTTAAAAGAAATACTCATTCTTTCCATATGTTTAATTTTATCCCGGCTGAGAAATTTTCCAGCCGGGATTTTTATTTCACACTCGAATAGATGTTTGCTTTTTGCAGATTGATATGTTATCATTGTGAAAGTAAGTTTTGATTACAGAAATCTGTTGCAACTATTTTCGCTGCAGCAAATAACAGCAGGAGATTATATATGATTTCATTTATTCGAGGTCTTGTGGCTGATACTACAGAAAACGCCGTCATCCTGGAAAATAACGGCATCGGTTATGAGATTTTTATGACAGGCAGTTCAATTGAGCAGGTATCCCGCATAGATGGAGAAGTCAAAATCCATACTTATTTTCAGGTACGAGAAGATGCCATGCAGTTATATGGTTTTCTTTCCAAAGATGATCTGGAAATGTTTCGCCTTCTTCTAAATGTAAACGGAATCGGGCCTAAGGCCGCGCTTGGAGTTCTTGCAGGACTGACTGCAGATGAATTGCGTTTTGCCGTTCTTTCTGACGATATCAAAACCATTTCCAAAGCACCAGGAATCGGTAAAAAAACTGCACAGAAACTTATTCTCGAATTAAAAGACAAACTGAAACTTGAAGATGCATTTGAGAAGAAACTTGCCCATGAACAGGAGGCTGCCTCTGTTTCTGGATTCTTGATCCACGACGGACGTCAGGAAGCAGCAGAAGCACTGATCGCACTTGGTTACAGCAGTACTGATGCCATGAAAGCCGTTCGTAAAGTCACTGATGTTTCACCAGACGACGTGGAGGCCCTGCTCAAAGCTGCATTAAAACAGTTATAAATTGGAGAAACGTATTTAAATGGAAAAAAGAATGATCACCACAGATGTTACAGAAGAGGATCTTCCCCTTGAGGGAAGTCTTCGTCCACAGACACTGGATGAATATATCGGTCAGGAAAAGACAAAAAAAACACTAAAAATATATATAGAAGCGGCCAAACAACGACATGACGCGCTGGATCATGTCCTGTTTTATGGGCCACCCGGTCTTGGTAAAACAACGTTATCCGGAATCATTGCCAATGAAATGGGGACACACATGAAAGTCACCTCCGGACCTGCGATTGAAAAACCCGGTGAAATGGCTGCAATCCTTAACAACTTACAGGAAGGAGACATTCTGTTTGTTGATGAAATCCATCGTCTGAACCGACAAGTAGAAGAAGTTCTCTATCCTGCCATGGAAGACTTCGCCATTGATATTATGATCGGAAAGGGCGCTTCTGCCAGATCGATCCGTCTTGATCTTCCGAAATTTACACTGGTTGGTGCTACCACAAGAGCTGGGCTTTTGTCTGCTCCGTTGCGCGACCGTTTCGGTGTTATGCACCACCTGGAATTCTATAATCATAAAGAACTACAGACAATTGTGCTGCGCTCTGCACAGGTGTTGGGAGTCGAAATTGATGCAAAAGGTGCTGCGGAAATTGCCAAACGTTCCCGTGGAACACCTCGTCTTGCAAATCGCCTTCTCAAAAGAGTACGTGATTTTGCCCAGGTAAAATATGATGGCCGTATTACTTACGATGTAGCTTCTTTTGCACTTGATCTTCTGGAAGTTGACCAATATGGACTTGACAAAATTGACCGTCGTATCCTCCAGACTCTGATCGTCAATTTCCAGGGAGGACCAGTTGGACTGGAGACACTGGCTGCAGCAATCGGCGAAGATGCCGGCACACTGGAAGATGTTTATGAACCTTATCTTCTTCAGAATGGTTTTCTGAACCGGACTCCACGCGGCAGAACAGCATCTTCCCTTGCTTATGAGCACCTTGGTTTTGAAAAAAATTCGTAGTTCTGAAAAGATTTCGTAAAAATTCCTATACATTTCTACAAATTTCGATTATAATAAATGAAAGAAACTACAATTTACGGGAGGCTTGTTATGGCAGTCAAAAATACGGCACAAGTAGTAATCGGAGGAAAAATCATCACTCTGGGTGGTTACGAATCTGAAGAATATTTTCAGAAAGTGGCGTCTTATATAAATAATAAAATAGCTGAATTGAGCGAAATGCCGGGATATACCCGTCAGCCTGTAGAAACCAAGCATACGCTCTTAAGTTTAAATGTTACAGATGATTATTTTAAGGCAAAAAAACAGGCAGAGATTTTCGAACAGGATCTTCAGCAGAAAGATCAGGAAATGTATGAGCTGAAACATGAACTGATCGCTCTTCGTATGAAAATCGAAGAAACGGAAAAAAATGCCCAGGAAGCTCAGCAGCAGAAAGAGCTTCTTGAAGGCAAAGTTAAGGAACTTAACGATGAGATAGACAAATTACTCAAATAAAAAAAGCAGGAAGGGGATTGCTTCGGTAGTCCTCTTTATTTGTTTCATACTCATAATTCAGAAAAGGAATGAATACACTTGAAAGTAGATCATAATGTAGAACTTCTGGCTCCCGCCGGATCTTATGAAGCTTTTGAAGCTGCTCTGGGAGCAGGAGCAGATGCTGTTTATGTCGGCGGTCCCGAATTCGGTGCCCGGGCATATGCACACAATTTCACACAGGATGAACTTTTACAGGCAATTGATACCGTTCATATTCATGGCAAAAAATTATATCTGACAGTAAATACACTTCTGAAAAACCGTGAATTGCAGGACAGACTGTATGATGCGC
The DNA here is from genome assembly GCF_025147765.1 of Blautia obeum ATCC 29174. Classification (NCBI taxonomy): domain Bacteria; kingdom Bacillati; phylum Bacillota; class Clostridia; order Lachnospirales; family Lachnospiraceae; genus Blautia; species Blautia obeum. Next base: position 1,938,748 of record NZ_CP102265.1, on the reverse strand, counting down.
TGCGACCACTGTACGAAAACGGTCTTGATGCTGTTATCATACAGGATCTCGGTGTATTCCAGTTTATACGCCAGAATTTTCCGGGACTGCATCTTCATGCAAGTACACAGATGACAGTAACCGGCCCCGAAGGAATGAAATTTCTTGAGGAACAGGGCGCATCACGTGTAGTTGCTGCCAGAGAACTTTCTCTTCAGGAGCTGTCAGCCATGCATCAGGCAAGTCCGATCGAAATAGAGGCCTTTATCCATGGTGCCCTCTGTTACAGTTTTTCTGGTCAATGTCTCATGAGCAGCATACTCGGCGGCAGAAGCGGCAATCGTGGAAGATGTGCACAGCCTTGTCGCCTTCCCTATCAGGTTCGGCAGGAGAATGGCAGTTATTCATTCAGACAACAGGATTTCTGTCCACTCAGTCTGAAAGACATGTGCAGTGTAGACCTTCTCCCCGACATTCTGGAGGCCGGCGTTACCTCTTTGAAAATTGAAGGACGAATGAAACAACCTGGATATACTGCTGCTGTTACCGGAATGTATCGTAAATATCTGGACATCCTTCTTAGCAGTGACATGACTTATCAGGTTAATGACCGCGACCGGCAGTATCTTCTGGATATATTTAGCCGTGGAGGTTCCTGTCAGGGTTATTATAAACAGCATAATGGTCCATCTATGATGGCCTTTACAAACGAGAAAAAGACAAACGGAATTCCGGAAAATCTTCCTCGAAAAAAAGAACCCATTTCCGGTACGCTGGTTCTTTATCCGGAATGTCCGGCTTTTCTGGAACTTTCATGCCATGATATACATGTAACTTTCTCAACCGGTGAAGTACAGTTTGCCAGAGAACATCCTATGTCTGAAGATCGCATTCGTAAACAGATGGATAAACTTGGAAATACGGAATTTGAATGGGATGAACTGGATATACAGATGGGAGAGCAGATTTTTCTTCCGGTCAAAACATTAAATGAACTCCGCCGCGAAGCGATTGCCCTGTTGGAACAGGAACTATGTGCACCCTACAGACGTTCTGCCACTGATACTCCTGTTATGGCCACAGCGGACAAACCGGCAGATACAAATTCCAGCCTTTCAATCCTTGTATCCTGCGAAACTGTAGATCAGGCATTACTTTTATATAAAAATCCTGAGATTTCCGGTATGTATCTTTATTACGATGCAATGAGCCTCTGCATGTCAAAGGGATTACAATATCAGAAGGACTTGTATCTGACACTCCCATATATCACCCGTGGTTCAGCACCAGAAGGCTTTTTCGAAACCTGCAGCCAATGGCTTGAGAATGGAATGAAGGGATTTCTTGTACGAAATCTTGAAAGTTATGGAATGCTTCGACATCTTGGATGGCAAAAATACTGTGTTCTTGATACTTCCATCTATACCTGGAATAACGAATCTGTCTCTTTCTGGAAGAAAGAAGGCATACTTCGAAATACAGTTCCTTATGAATTAAATGAAAAAGAAATCGCACACCGAAACAATTCCAACAGTGAGATGATCATATACGGAAACATTCCGTTAATGCTTTCTGCGCAGTGTGTAAGAAAAAACACGCTGAAATGTGACTGCAACGAAAGAAAAATGATTTTGAAGGACCGTTATGAAAAAGAGTTTTCCTGTTGTTGTGTATGTCACCCATGGAAAACAGGAACTACAGAAAAAGAAGAATACTGTTATAATATTCTTTATAACAGTATTTCCTTCGGACTTCTGAAAGAATCTCAGAAAGTCCGAAATCTTGGTGTCAACTGTCTGCGACTGAATTTTACGACCGAATCACCGGAACAATCTGCCGACATACTGCAGGAATTTTTAAATGTATATCTGCACGGCAAAACACCCGGTAATCAGGAGTACACCAAAGGACATTTTAAAAGAGGAGCCGAGTAAAGGCATATGATTAATGTAATTGTAGAATTATCCAAATACATCATCCTGACACTGATGATCGTATATACCTTTCACTGTTTTTATACTGTACGGCAGTCTGATGAAGAGGATCGCAACGAATTGCTCCGGCAACAGCTTTTGCTGATTTTTTTCATTGATTTCACTGCATTTCTTGTTCTCTATCTTAAAACATTCAATTTTAAGATAGTTGAATTTTATGCAGAAATGCTTCTGTTTTTTGCTGCCATTCAGATTTTATACCGAATGCTATACAAAAAAGCATCTATTTTGCTTCTGAACAATATGTGTATGCTGTTGAGTGTTGGCTTTATTATGCTCTGCCGCCTGGATATATCTTCAGCACAGAAACAACTTCTGATCGCAGCCGGCGTCAGTGCTATTGCTCTGGTCATTCCTGTCATGATCCGGAAGATGCGTTTTCTTCGCAGACTTACATGGGTATATGCCGGAATCGGTATTATTCTTCTTGCTGCAGTCTTTGCTCTTGCAAGAACGAGTTATGGAGCTAAACTTTCACTGCTGGGTGTACAGCCATCCGAAGCGATCAAGATTACTTTTGTGTTCTTTATGGCATCTTTTCTATCCAGAGATACCAGTTTCAAGGCAATCGTTCAGGTTACAGTCGTTGCAGCACTTCACGTGGGTATTCTGGTTCTCTCAAAGGACCTTGGAAGTGCAGTGATCTTCTTTGTCGCATATCTCGTTATGGTATATGTTGCAACACGAAATGTTGGTTATCTTGCACTTGGAATCGGCGGTGGTTCAGCTGCAGCAGTTGTTGCATATCATCTGTTCGGTCATGTCCGCCAGCGAGTCAGCGCATGGAAAGATCCTATGGCAGTCTATCAGAATGAGGGATATCAGATTGTGCAGTCACTCTTTGCCATTGGTACCGGGGGCTGGTTCGGCATGGGATTATACCAGGGTTCTCCAGAATCTATCCCTGTTGTCAAGAACGATTTTATCTTCAGTGCAATCTGTGAGGAATTAGGTGGTATTTTTGCCATTTGTCTGATTCTCGTGTGCATGAGCTTTTTCCTTATGATCGTTAATATTGCTTTACGTATCATTAATCCATTCTACAAGCTTATTGCACTGGGACTTGGAGTAGAATATGCCTTCCAGGTATTTCTAACGATCGGTGGTGCTACCAAATTCATCCCTATGACAGGTGTAACACTTCCCCTTGTAAGTTATGGTGGAAGTTCTCTTTTATGTACAATTTTAATGCTTGCAATTATCCAGGGACTTTATATTCTAAGAGAAGACGAGGACGAGGAATTTGAAAAACGAAAACAGGAAGCAATACAGAGACTCCGGGCAGGAGAAACAATTAACAGAACGCGCCAGATCTAAAAAAAGGCGTCGTCGAAACAAAGGTTATACCGGAGTTTCATTCTTTTTTATCATTATATTTATGGGACTGATCGGTTATCTCATCTATTTTAATACCATAAAAAGCGATGATTTTATCAACAGTCCCTATAATACACGTCAGGATACTTTTGCCGATCGCGTTGTCCGTGGAAAAATCATGTCTTCTGATGGAGAAGTACTTGCTCAGACAAATGTATCCGAAGATGGAACCGAAGAGCGTTCCTATCCATATAATAATGTTTTTGCACATGTCGTAGGTTACGATTCAAACGGAAAAAGCGGACTTGAATCCGAAGCTAACTTTCAGCTTTTGTCTTCTCATGAATTCTTTTTAAATCAGATCCGTAACGAATTTATGGGAACCAAAAACACAGGGGATACCGTTGTCTCTACTTTGAATGCCGACCTGCAGACCACTGCATATAATTCTCTTGGTGACAGAAAAGGAGCGGTTGTTGCTCTGGAACCATCCACAGGAAAAATCCTGGCCCTGGTCAGTAAACCAGATTTTGATCCAAATACAATTTCCGAAAACTGGGATACACTTGTCAATGATGAAACAAACAGCAGTCTTTTGAACCGTGCAACTATGGGGCAGTATCCTCCGGGATCTACTTTTAAAGTTGTCACAGCTCTGGATTATTTTCGTACCAGAGGAAGTTTCAATGGTTTTTCATTTGACTGCCAGGGTAGTATCACAAAAGAAAATCATACTATTCAGTGCTATAATGGCAAAGTACATGGTACAGAAGATTTTTATACTGCATTCGCAAACTCCTGTAACTGTGCTTTTGCAGAAATTGGAACTGAACTTGGGGGAGCCTCTCTGCTCAAAACAAGCGAAGATCTTCTTTTTAACAAAAAACTTCCACTGACTTCTTATCGCAAAAGTTCTTTTACTCTGAACGGAAGTTCTGGAATTCCACTGATCATGCAGACTGCAATCGGGCAGGGAAACACCCTTGTATCCCCTATGCATATGGCACTGATTACAAGTGCCATTGCCAACGATGGTCTACTGATGAAGCCTTATCTGATAGACAAAGTCACAAATGCCGGTGGTGATACGATCCGTACAACAGAACCCACTGATTATAAACGATTAATGACCAGCAATGAAGCAGCACTGCTTGGAAAACTAATGGAGGGTGTTGTTCAGAACGGAACAGCATCTGCTCTGAATGGACGTGGATACACAGTTGCCGGAAAAACAGGCTCTGCCGAATATGACGAAAATGGATCCAGTCATTCCTGGTTTATTGGTTATTCCAATGTAGACAAACCAGACCTTGTTGTTGCGATCATCGTAGAAGGCGGCGGCACAGGAAGTGAAGCAGCTGTTCCAATTGCTGCTGATCTGTTTGATGCATATTACTTTGATTAAATGTTACTGTTCACTCCGTTCACGGCAACTTGGGCAAACAGTAAGTTATAGTTGCCAGTTAATTAAAAAAGAGTTATACTATAACCAGTTCGAGATATAAAACTCACACGCAGTACAGGAGGAAATTGCAAAATGATAGAAGCAACGAGCTGTGGCGGTGTGGTAATTTATCGTGGTAAAATACTGGCACTGTACAAGTCTTATAAGAATCGTTATGAGGGCTGGGTGCTGCCGAAAGGAACCGTGGAGCAGGGCGAAACACATATCCAGACTGCTTTACGAGAGGTGCGTGAAGAAGCAGGAGTCAAAGCTTCCGTAGTGAAATATATTGGCAAAAGTCATTATAATTTTACAGTACCCGAAGATATCGTTACAAAAGAAGTACACTGGTATCTGATGACGGCTGATAATTATCATAGCAGACCTCAGAGAGAAGAATTTTTCGTAGATTCCGGTTATTACAAATTTCATGAAATCTATCATCTTCTCCGTTTCTCTAATGAGAAACAGATTGTAGAAAAAGCATATCAGGAATATCTGGAAATGCGGAGTCAAGGACTCTGGGGAAAACAGCACAGAGTATAAGCTCTGCAGAAAATGTATCCATAACAGGGCTGCGTATCCTACGCAGTCCTGTTTAAATTCTAAAAAAAAGGGAAATATAATATAAAGATATTCCCCTAAAGGAGCAGTGAAACAGATGCTGAAGTGGCACAAGAATTACTATAGAGGAGCGAGTATAAAAAATATCAGCAAAATTCGGTTGAAACTCATTCAGGGGAAACCTGTACCTGGCATCTATCTGATCACATTATCAGAAAATCCTCATAACCAACTGGAAATTCTGCCGGCTCTAACACTTGTTCAGGAAACAGCAGCACGTATCTGTCCTGAGATCGTAGGTATTGCCAAAGGCAAAGAAGAGGCTCTGGAACTTATTACAGATATGGTTCAGACTATCTATGAAGAAACCGGAGAACTTAATATAAAAGAATATTGGAAGAACAGGTGAACGCATGCTACATATTCTATGGACATTACTCAAGTTTATATTGATCCTTCTGGGAATCCTTTTAGGTCTCATACTAGTGGCAGTGCTACTCATTCTGTTCTGTCCGGTCCGTTACAGGGCTTCCGGCACTAAGGAAACAGATTCTTTCCGGGATATTTCTGCACGGGCACGTGTCAGCTGGCTTTTTGGCGTTGTTTCTTTCCAGCTGCAATACCAAAACGGTACATCAGCTTTTGATTTTCGTTTATTCGGAATCCCAATCATGAAACTGATCCAGAAATTTCGAAACAGAAGCCATCCTGCCGAAAAAAAGCCTCAGAACGGTCATGCAGATTCTTTGCCAGCTAATACAGAAAAAAGTACAAATTCAACAGATTTCAAAGATGTCTCAACAGCAGATTCCTGTCGTTCCACAAATGAGGCTTCCGATCTCACTGAAGAAACCGTAGCTTCTGAAAGAGATACAGATCTTGAATATGCACGAACAAAGATTGGACATCTCTTTTATAGACTCGGCATATTTTTTCGGAATCTTTGGAACAGACTTAGCAGATTATGGCAGAAAATTTGCCGTATTCCTTCCTCTGTAGAAAATTTTACTTTAACAATCCAGAATATCTGTGCTAAAATAGAATCATATCAGAAATTTCTGGAACATCCCAGAACAAAAGCTGCGTTTTCTCTCATAAAGGACAGGTTTTTCCGGTTGCTTCGGCATGTATTTCCAACTAGAATACAGGGCACACTTACTTTTGGAAGCTCAGATCCATCTGTTACAGGAGCCGTACTTGCAATTCTGGGAATGACGATACCTCTTCACAAAAATTGCATTGCTGTAACACCTTTATTTGAAGACCGGAATGTTATACTGGGAAATATTCAGATAAAAGGCAGAATATACGGAGTCGTTTTATTAAAAACTGCTCTGGAATTATATTTTAACAAAAATATCAAGTACATCATCAGACGATGGAAGCATAAATAAGGAGGACTGATTATGTCAGGCGAAAACAATTTCAAAGACACTGTAAACTCTCTTTTCAAAGGGCTGGATGCCTTCATTTCCGCCAAAACAGTTGTAGGAGAAGCAATCCATGTAGGAGATACGATCATTCTTCCTCTAGTAGATGTATCCTTTGGTGTTGGTGCTGGTGCATTTGAAGGTGACAAAAAAAGTAACGGCGGTGGCGGTATGACCGGAAAACTCACCCCTAGCGCTGTCCTTGTTATTCAGAACGGAACTACCAAACTGGTAAATATCAAAAATCAGGATGGACTTACAAAGGTTCTTGATATGGTTCCGGATTTTGTAGATCGTTTTTCATCCGGTTTTGGGAAAAACACTTCTTCAGATGATGGAAACGATGAATAAAAATAGAAAAAGAACACTCACAAAAAGACTTTCGTGATTCTCCCGAAAGTCTTTTTTGCATATAATAATATAACCTCAAAAGACGGAGGTCGGATGTGGGAAGACTTTTGGGATTAATGTTGTTCTGCATTGGCATCGGAATGGTGATCGGCATGCTCGTTACAGAAAATGTGATCATTATTATCTCAGCCGGCCTTTGCCTGCTATGTGGATATCACATGTTCTGCAGATGATATTATTGACAACAAGCAGCAGAAGTGATTATAACACGAACAAAGGCACGGGATACATCCCGTGCCTCTTCTTATTCGTTCATTTTAATGAAATGATTATGCTCTTTCTACTTTTCCGGATCTCAGACAAGAAGTACATACATACATCTTCTGTGCACCGCCAGCAGCGGTTTTAACTCTAACGGATTTCACGTTAGATTTCCACATTTTATTAGATCTTCTATGTGAATGACTTACATTATTTCCGAAATAAGCACCTTTTTCACAAACTGCGCATTTAGCCATGATAGCACCTCCTTGACGCTTTTTTTCAACAGGTCTTATTTTAACAGATGAATTTGCCTTTTGCAAGTAAAAAAACAGAAATTCTAAAAATAATATTCCTTTTTCGTAAAAAAAAGGTTATAATACATGCATACTAAAAAATTGGAGGTACCTATATGAATGGACGTATAGATTCCGGATTAGGACAAATCGTCATTGATACAGACGTAATTGCTACCTATGCAGGAAGTGTTGCTGTAGAATGTTTCGGTATTGTTGGAATGGCAGCTGTCAGTATGAAGGACGGACTGGTAAAACTTCTTCGCAAAGACAGCCTGAAACACGGCATCAGCGTAACAATCACTGAAGACAACAGGATCCGCCTGAATTTTCATGTAATTGTTGCCTATGGAGTTAACATCAGTACAATTGCAGATAACCTTGTCAGCAATGTAAAATATAAAGTTGAAGATTTCACCGGTATGGAAATCGAAAAGATCAACATCTATGTGGAAGGCGTACGCGCCATCGATTAATAATCAGAGGAGGAACTTGTGGTGAACATAAAGACCATAGATGCCAAAGTACTTTCCAGAATGTTTCTGGCCGGCGCCAAGAACCTGGAAGCAAAAAAAGAATGGATCAATGAATTAAATGTATTTCCTGTTCCAGATGGAGATACAGGTACAAATATGACTATGACGATCATGTCTGCAGCTGCAGAAGTAAGTGCGCTGACAGAGCCGGATATGGAAACGCTGGCAAAAGCCATTTCTTCCGGTTCTCTTCGTGGTGCCCGTGGAAACTCTGGTGTAATTCTTTCCCAGTTACTTCGCGGATTCACCAGGGGAGTCAGAAAATCCAACGAACTGGATGCCATTACAATCGCTGCTGCCATGGAACGTGCAGTAGAAACAGCATACAAAGCTGTTATGAAACCAAAAGAAGGAACCATCCTTACTGTAGCAAAAGAAGCCTCTCTCAAAGCTGCAGAAATTGCTCCGGAAGCAGAAGAACTGGAACCTTTTTTCAAAGAAATATTTGAACATGCAGAATATACTCTTTCCCGCACACCGGAAATGCTTCCGGTATTAAAAGAAGCTGGTGTCGTTGATTCAGGTGGACAGGGACTCCTTGAAATACTGCGTGGTGCAATTGACGGCTTTCTCGGCAAAGAAGTTGATTACTCTGAATTCGAGAAACCTGCAGGTGCTGCAGTAACTAAGATTTCTCCACAGGCAGAAGCAGATATCAAATTCGGATATTGTACAGAATTCATCATTCTTCTGAATAAGCCAATGCCAATTGAAGAAGAGCATTCTTTCAAGGAATTTCTTACTTCTATCGGTGATTCTATCGTTCTTGTTGCAGATGATGAAATTGTCAAAGTCCATGTACACACAAACCATCCGGGACAGGCAATCGAACGTGCTTTAACATATGGTTCTCTTTCTCGTATGAAAATTGATAACATGCGTGAAGAGCATCAGGAAAAACTGATTAAAGATGCAGAGAAACTTGCCAAACAGCAGGCAGAGGAAGAAAAACAGCAGACTCCTCCAAAAGAAACCGGTTTCATCGCTGTATCTGCCGGCGCCGGTCTTACAGATATTTTCAGAGAACTTGGAGTTGATTACCTGATTGAAGGCGGTCAGACAATGAACCCAAGTACAGAGGATATGTTAAATGCAATTGACAAAGTCAATGCAAAAACGATCTATATCCTTCCGAATAATAAAAATATCATTCTCGCTGCTAATCAGGCTCGCGATCTTACCGAAGATAAAGAGATCATCGTCATCCCTACCAAGACAATTCCACAGGGTGTGACCGCACTGATCAGCTTTGTCCCAGAAAAAACAGCTGAAGAAAACACAGCTGAAATGATAGATGCCATTTCCCGCGTACACACTGGTCAGATCACCTATGCAGTGCGTGATACCCGCATAGAAGATAAGGAAATACACGAAGGTGACATTATGGGTATTGGTGACAAGGGTATTCTTGCAGTAGGCAGCGGCAAAGAAAATGTTGCTGTTGCAACCGTAAATGCCATGATGACTGATGATGCAGAAGTAATCAGTATTTATTATGGTTGTGATACTTCTGAAGAAAAAGCAGAAGCTCTTGCTGCAGTATTGGAAGAAAAATATCCAGACTGTGAAGTAGAAGTAAATAACGGTGGTCAGCCGATTTACTACTATATTATATCTGTAGAATAAACCAATGGGTGACAGTTTACGAACATTAAAGGGTGTTGGAGATAAAACAGAAAAACTTTTTTTTAAACTTGGCATCTATGATACAGACGATCTCCTTCACTATTATCCAAGAAATTATGACGCATTTGAAGCGCCGGTAGATATCGCAGATTTGGAAGAGGGGACGGTAAAAGCCGTCTCCGCTGCGGTATGTTCCGGCGTTTACGTTACTTCTGCAAAAGGCAGGCAGATCATTACTGCATCCATAAATGATTCCTCTGGCAAACTTTCAGTCATATGGTTCAATATGCCATATCTTCGAACTGTGTTGAAGCGAGACAGTCAGTTTGTCTTCCGTGGACGAATCGTACGAAAGCAGTCCCACCTTGAAATGGAACACCCGGAGGTTTTTACTCCTGCCGCTTATGGAGAAATACTGCACAGTTTACAACCTGTGTACGGGCTGACCGGTGGTCTGTCTAACAAAACTGTTACTAAAATGATTCACCAGCTCCTGAAAAATCTTCCAATGTACAGTGAATTTCTACCTGAAGAAATACGGGAACGTTATCAGCTTGCAGACATCAACTATGCTTTGCGCACCATCCATTTTCCAGGAAATATGGAGGAGCTTCTTTTATCACGAAAACGTCTTGTTTTTGATGAATTTCTGCTGTTCATTCTTTCTGTCCAAATGTTGAAAGAGAAAAGTGAGGAAACACCTAATTATTTTCCAATCAATAAAACATGGACTACCGAACAGATCATAGAAAATCTTCCATATTCTCTGACAGGTGCTCAGCTAAACACCTGGCATGAAATCGAACGTGATATGTCCGGACAGGCTTTAATGTCCCGCCTGGTTCAGGGAGATGTAGGAAGTGGCAAAACAATCATCGCTTTTCTTGCCATGATACTGGCCTGTGAAAATGGTTATCAGGCAGCACTCATGGCACCGACAGAAGTACTTGCCAGACAACATTACGATGGCTTTCTCAGATTACAGGAGGAACAAGGACTGAATTTCCATGTTGTATTGCTGACAGGTTCCAATACTGCCAGAGAAAAAAGAGAAATTTACCAGCATATTGCTTCAGGAGAGGCTCAGATCATTATTGGTACCCATGCACTGATTCAGGAAAAAGTTGAATATCATGATCTTGCTTTGGTTGTAACCGATGAACAGCATCGTTTCGGTGTCAAACAAAGAGAAGCTCTCACAACCCGCGGAAATCCACCAAACATTCTTGTTATGAGTGCCACACCAATTCCACGTACATTGGCGATCATCCTATACGGCGACTTGGATATTTCCATCATCGATGAATTACCAGCCAAAAGACTTCCTATCAAAAACTGTGTAGTCAATACTTCCTATCGCCCCAAAGCATATGCCTTTATCCAACGTCAGGTACGGGAAGGCAGACAGGCATATATCATTTGCCCAATGGTGGAAGAGAGCGAGGGACTGGATGCTGAAAATGTACTGGATTACACCAGAAAATTAAAAGGAATCTTTCCTTCGGATATCAATGTATCTTTCCTTCATGGAAAAATGAAACCAAAAGAAAAAAATGAGATCATGGAAAAGTTTGCCGCAAATGAAATTCAAGTTCTTGTATCCACTACGGTAGTTGAAGTTGGTGTCAATGTTCCGAACGCAACTGTCATGATGGTTGAAAATGCCGAACGCTTTGGTCTGGCTCAGCTCCATCAGCTTCGTGGGCGTGTTGGAAGAGGAGAATATCAGTCCTACTGTATTTTTATACAGGGTTCTGATGAAGAAACCACCTCAAAACGACTGGATATTCTAAATAAATCAAATGACGGTTTCTATATCGCAGGAGAAGATCTGAAGCTGCGTGGACCTGGTGATCTCTTTGGCATTCGCCAGAGCGGCGATATGGAATTCAGAATCGGAGATATCTACAACGATTCTGCAATCCTGAAATCGGCAAGTGAAGCTGCTGCTGAGATTTTGTCTCTTGATCCTGATCTTTCACTCGAACAGCATCGGGCACTTAAACATTATCTTTTGAAGCGCCAGGAAAACGCCTCCGACGGTCTGGGACTTTGATTCTGGCTCCATGAGCATAGCCAGAAAAGCCATTGCAAATTGTGAAAAAACGTAGTATCCTAGTACCGTATCAATTATATCTACCTTGTGAGGAGGCTATTATGGCTACAAGAACAATTACAAAAAAAGCAGAACTCAAGACATCTACTGCAAAACCGGCTACCGAAAAAGAGGCTCCTGCAAAAAAAACAGTAACAAAAAAAGTAACAGAAAAAGCTGCAACAGTTAAAAAGACCGCTGTCAGAAAAACATCTTCCAGAAAAACTGTTTCTTTAAATACAGAAGTATATGTACAGTGGCTTGGAAAAGAAGTCTATGAAAGAGACATCATAGAAAACATCAAAAAGGTCTGGACGGAAGAAATGGGCAAAAAAGAATCCGAACTTGTTGATCTGAAAATATATATCAAACCAGAAGATAATGGTGCACATTATGTGATCAACGGTGACATTACAGGATTTATCGAATTATAATCTTATTTTGCAAACATATAAAAACAGATGATCCGAAACGATCATCTGTTTTTTTCTTCAAATCAACCGTTTTGTATCATTTTCTGTACATTTTTTCAATTTCATGTTATTATAAGGAGAATCTGTCTGCTTTGGCACGACATTTGTTTTTGCAAAGCACCCAAAATAAATAGAGAGGAACAAAATGAATGTTATCGGTTATTGAAACAATCAACACTACAGTAAACAATTTTATCTGGGGTGTTCCGGCTATGATCTGTATTATCGGAGTCGGCCTTTATCTCAGCATCCGTACAGGATTTCTTCAGATCAGGAAATTCCCTTACGCTATGAAAACAACCGTTGGCCGCATGCTCCGAAAACGTGAGGCATCTGACGGAAGAATGACACCTTTTCAGGCTGTCTGTACTGCACTTGCAGCCACAGTCGGAACCGGAAATATTGCCGGAGTCGCAGGCGCCATTGCCATTGGAGGTCCTGGTGCTGTATTCTGGATGTGGATTTCTGCACTCCTTGGCATGTGTACCAAATTTTCCGAAGTAACTCTGGCCGTACACTTTCGTGAAACTAACGAAAACGGTGAACTTGTCGGTGGACCAATGTATTATATCAAAAATGGCCTGAAGAAACACTGGCACTGGCTTGCATACCTCTTTTCCGCTTTTGGTGTACTGACTGTATTTGGTACCGGAAATGCTACACAGGTTAATACGATCACAGCTGCTGTTAATTCTGCACTTATAAATTACAATCTGATTTCCTCCGATAGCATCTCTACTGCCAATCTGATCATGGGAATTATCATTGCTTCACTTGTAGCACTTGTGCTCCTGGGTGGAATCAAAAGAATCGGTCAGGTAGCAGAAAAACTGGTTCCATTTATGGCTGTGTTTTATATCATTCTTGCTCTTGGCGTTGTTTTCCTTAATTTCAGCCGCATTCCATATGTATTTTCTTCTATTTTTAAAGGAGCGTTTACCCCGGCTTCTGTTACAGGCGGAGCAGTAGGAAGCTTCTTTATGAGCATGAAAAAAGGTGTATCCCGAGGTATCTTCTCTAATGAAGCAGGTCTTGGTACCGGTTCGATCGCACATGCTTGCGCAGATACACGTAAACCTGTCAAACAGGGATTTTTTGGGATCTTTGAAGTATTTACAGACACCATCGTCATCTGTACTCTTACCGCACTCGTAATCCTTTGCAGTGGAATTCCTGTTTCATATGGCGCAGCAGCAGGAGCAGAGCTTACTATTCTCGGATTTACTTCTACATACGGAAGCTGGGTTTCTGTCTTCACAGCTGTAGCAATGTGCTGTTTTGCATTTTCTACGATCATCGGATGGGGACTTTATGGTGCAAGATGCTGTGAATTCCTCTTCAGCAGTTCCAGGACAACCAAACCATTCATGGTCCTGTATTCTCTGGTAGCAATTCTTGGCGCAACTGTAGATCTTGGACTTTTATGGAATATTGCCGAAACCTTCAACGGTCTGATGGCTATTCCAAACCTTATTGCTGTATTCCTTCTGTCCGGTGTAGTTGTAAAACTTGTAAAAGAGTATTTTACAACAGGCGATGGAAAAGATGCCTGACCTTCTATATAAAAATTTATTTTAGTTTCTTCCATTTCGTGCAGAATGTTCCAGTGTATTTCTTGCTTCATTCCATATACTAGCACTGTAACATCCAAATTAAACGAAAACCAAGGAGGAAATTATCATGACAAAAAACAGTTCTTCTAACAGAGCAGTTGTACCTGAAGCCAAAGGAGCCCTGGATCGTTTTAAATTCGAAGTTGCAAATGAACTGGGCGTTCCGCTTACCGATGGCTACAACGGAAACCTGACATCCAAACAGAACGGAAGTGTCGGCGGATATATGGTCAAAAAAATGATTGAACAGCAGGAAAGACAGATGTCCGGCAATTCTCAGAATGAACAGTACTGATTCATTTCCAAGAACTGATCTGAGCGAAATCTGATCCGACTCTGAACAGACAGTGTTGTTTTATAACTGTATGCAGCTATGAAACAACACTGTTTCTTTTTGCGTACAATGGTTTACTTTTTCTAAAAAATAGGGTAAACTTGTATAAAATATTAATTTTCTATGAATTTTGTATAAGTTTACAATAATTAATTGCCAATTTTTTGTTGACTTGTTATAATATATGAGAATAGCTGTATTATAACAAAAAAGCCAGTAATGTATTGGTGAAAATGGAGAGATGAACGATGAATTTAGGAATCATTGCACACAACAGCAAAAAAGTACTTATAGAAGATTTCTGTATCGCCTACAAGAATATACTCGCCAAACATGAGGTCTATGCCACAGGAACTACCGGTCGAAGAATAGAAGAAGCCACGAACCTTCATGTGCATAAATTTCTTGCAGGGAGCATTGGCGGAGACAAACAGTTCATGGAAATGGTAGAGCGTCAGGATCTTGATATGGTTATCCTTTTTTATAATCCGGTTATGATTGATCCGAAAGAACCGGATATCACAGCGATCGTTATGCGTTGTGATCAGTATAACATACCGGTTGCCACCAACATTGCAACAGCCGAACTTCTGATTCTCGGACTGGCACGTGGTGACCTGGATTGGAGATTAAATCTGAAATGAGAGTAATAGCAGGAAAAGCCAGGCGTCTTGCCCTCAAGACTGTACCTGGTATGGAAACCCGTCCTACTACGGACCGTATAAAAGAAACACTTTTTAATATTCTGCAGCCTGAAATACCGGACTGCCGCTTTCTTGATCTGTTCAGCGGCAGCGGTGGTATTGGAATCGAAGCTTTAAGCCGCGGTGCAGAATCTGCTGTTTTTGTAGAAAAGAATCCCAAAGCATGTGCCTGCATCAGGGAGAATCTTACATTTACAAAACTTGCCGAACATGGTAAACTGCTGAACATGGATGTTTTACAGGCTCTTCGCTCTCTCGAAGGTGAAGAGGCTTTTGACTGTATTTTTATGGATCCACCATATAATAAAGATCTGGAGCGTCAGGTTCTCGAATATCTGAAAGACAGTTCTCTGGCAAATACCGATACCCTGATTGTTACAGAAGCCGATCTTCATACGGATTTTTCTTATGTGGAAGAATTAGGATATGAATTATCCCGTTCCAAAGAATACAAAACAAACAAACATATATTTTTGCATAAAAGAAAGTGAGAATACCTATGGTAACAGCAGTCTATCCGGGAAGTTTTGATCCGGCAACCTATGGTCATCTGGATGTTATCCGACGTGCAAGCGTCTCCTTTGACAGAGTTGTAGTCGGTGTTTTGCAGAATTCTGCAAAAAGTCCGTTGTTTTCTGTAGAAGAACGTGTTAATATATTGGAAAAGGCAACAAAGGACATTCCTAATGTGGTAATCAGACCATTTGACGGACTTTCTGTGAATTTTGCCAGAGAGAATCATGCGCAGGTAATCGTACGCGGTCTTCGCGCCGTTACTGATTTTGAGTATGAGCTTCAGATGGCACAGACCAATCGTGTTCTGGCTCCGGATGTTGATACTGTATTCCTTACCACTACATTGGAGTACGCTTATGTCAGCTCCACCATCATGAAAGAAGTTGCCCGTTTCGGTGGTGATCTATCCAGTTTTGCACCGCCGGAGATCATACAGGCATTATGTAAAAAAATGCAGGAAGAGAAAGAAAAAAACAAGGAGAATATACTATGAGCAGCAGAATCGAACAGATTATTGACGAAATTGATGAATTTATAGAAAGCTGTAAATTTCAGCCATTGTCCGCAACCAAAATTATTGTAAATAAAGAAGAGATTGAAGAACTTTTAAGAGAACTTCGTCTCAAAACACCTGATGAAATCAAACGTTATCAGAAGATCATCAGTAATAAGGATGCAATCCTTGAAGACGCTCAGTCCAAAGCAGATGCTATTATCGCAGATGCTCAGGCCAAAGCACAGGAGCTCGTTACACAGCATGAGATCATGCAGAAAGCATATGCTCAGGCTAATGATACAATTAACGCAGCTAATAAACAGGCACAGGAAATCCTTGATTCCGCTACACAGGATGCAAACAGCATTCGTTTAAGTGCTATCACATACACTGATGACATGATGGCAAATATCGGTTCCGTCCTGAACCAGACTCTTGAAGACGCAGGTGGTAAATACAAAGGATTTATCGATGCTCTCCAGAGTTGTCTTGATGTTGTTAATCATAACCGTCAGGAACTTGCTCCTCAGACAGCACAGGCAGCAGCTATGACCGGATCTTATCATGAAGAACCGGCAGACGCACCGGAAGAAGACAGTCTGTTAGATGATCTTGGAGAAGAATAAGGCGAATAACACGGTTGTAATTCCATTCAGAAGTTTTGCTGTTATATAAGGAAGCATTGATAGTTTCCGTGTAACCAGGCTTCTTGTCTGAAATGTTATACAGATTCCGCCAAAAGCTGTCAGAAATAATGTCAACAGATATTTCCATTGCATATGAATATTGGCATTTTGAAGACGGCAAAGTCCTGTTGTCAGTTCCAATATACCGGATAATGTATATCCGATGAGATTTTTCATATTCCAAAAATGACTGATACAGGCAGACAGAATGGAAAACATAAGAATGTATCCGCCCAGGCGGGTAACTGTTTCAAACCCATTCATAATGGAGACATCCAGAAAAGCTCCTGATGAGCTTGAGACGGATGTCTTTTTTTTCTTATCTGCTGATAAAAACTGGATTTTATTTCGATAAACTACAAATCGAAATAAAAGCATAATTGTAAGATCAGACAATGCAAATATTCCAAACACTGTTCGTGCAGGAATCTGATCTTTGAGACAGATATGACACAGATATGTACGTACAAACACAGGGCTTGCATGATTTGTAAATGTAAGAAGATATTTTGCCTCTGACTCACTGATCTGATGATTTTCATACAGATCGGATGTTATTTTGGCACCAACCGGATAGCCGCAGAGTGCTCCGACAATGACTGCATAAGCACCTGCTGCTGAGACACCCAGTACTTTATTCCAGATCACTTCCACAGGCTGCAGTAGTTTTCCTGCCATATTTGTATGAATCAATATTCCTGTCAATATCAGAAATGGCAGCAAAACAGGCAGAAGAACATTCAACCACAATTGCATCCCTTCTTTTGAAGCTGCAAGTGCTTCCTGTGGATACAACAACAAAAAACATATTTGTGAAATACTGAAAACGGTATAAAATATTTTTCTCATAAATACAGCTTTTTATATTTTTATTCTTTACTTTATGCTGCATATCAGACAGATATGTCGATAAAATAAATATACACGCAACAATTCATTAATGGAGGAAATCAATATGAGAGTATTAGAAAACTGCGAACCAAAGCAGGTATTTTATTATTTTGAGGAAATCTGCAAAATCCCACACGGTTCCAGAAACACCAAACAGATCAGCGATTATCTGGTAGCTTTTGCAAAAGAACATGGTTTTGACTACGTGCAGGATGAAATGAACAATGTAATCATTTATAAACCAGCAACACCCGGCTATGAGAATGCACCAACTGTTATTCTGCAAGGTCATATGGACATGGTTTGCGAGAAAAGGCCCGATGTACAGCATGACTTCGAAAAAGACGGACTGAATCTTTCTGTAAAAGATGGATATGTCACAGCCAACGGAACTACTCTTGGTGGTGATGACGGTATTGCAGTAGCGTATGCACTGGCACTTCTTGACAGTACAGATCTGCCACATCCGGCACTGGAAGTGCTGATCACTGTAGATGAAGAAATCGGTCTTCTTGGTGCTGTAGGGCTTGACTGCAGTGTACTCAAGGGTAAACGTATGATCAATATGGACTCAGAAGCAGAGGGCAGCCTCTGGATCAGTTGTGCCGGTGGACTTTCTGCTGTCAGCCATATCCCGGTTGCACGCGTAGACGCAGAAGGAGAAAAACTTCAGATAAAAGTATGCGGCCTGATGGGTGGTCATTCCGGTTCTGAGATTGACAAAAAACGAGCAAATGCCAATGTAGTAATGGGGCGTTTTCTGTATGGACTCAAAAGAGAAGCAGATTATGAGATTATTTCCATGACTGGTGGACAGAAAGATAATGCCATTACACGAGAAGCAGTCTGCGATATTCTTGTATCCAAAGAAGAAATGGACGCCGTCAAAGCATATGCCTCCAAGGTTGAAAAAGGTCTTCGCGAAGAATATGACGGAAGTGATAAGGGTATTTCTATCCAAATCACAGAAGCAGGCCATGAATCTGCAAAAGTCCTTCACCCGACAAGCCGCGAAAAAGTTCTGTTCTATCTGATGGAGGTTCCTTTCGGTATCCAGAAAATGAGTGCAAATATCGAAGGCCTTGTAGAAACCTCTACCAATATTGGTATTGTATCTCTCTCTGAAGATGAATTTTTTGCAAGTTCAGGTGTCAGAAGTTCCGTAGAAGCAGCACGCAATGCTCTTTCCGATAAGATTCAGTATCTGACAGAATTCCTTGGCGGAGAATATGAAATTCAGGGCGCTTACCCTGCATGGGAGTATCGCAAAGAATCTCCACTTCGCGACAAAATGGTTGAAGTATATGAAACCATGTACGGTCAGAAACCAGAAGTTGTAGCTATTCATGCCGGTCTTGAATGTGGTCTGTTTTATAAAAAAATCGATGGCCTTGACTGTGTATCTCTCGGACCGGATATGAAAGACATCCATACTTCCGAAGAAGTGCTTGACATTGCTTCTACAGAACGTGTATGGAAATATCTTGTAAAAGTTCTTGAAGAGTTAAAAGACTGAGCTTAAGCAGTCAAAATTCTATTATAAATTCAATTACTCAAAAAGGCTTCGCAGATATGCGGAGTCTTTTTTGCATATAATAATCTGAAAACCACTCAGAAAGTATAACATCTATGTCACGTTCTTCTTTTTTCTTTGTATTTTTCATTCTGATACTGTCTAACAGCATACTGTCCTACATTTCATTCAGTCGAAGCACTGTCTCTGTTCTAAAAAAAGACTGTGCCGCCTCTGCTGAGTTCCGACAACAGAATCTGTCCCCGGAACTTTATCGTCAATTGACAGAATCCGGTCTTTATCCTTCAGACTGGTGTGATCTTCTTACCACAACCATGTTAAACAGTCATTTTCATCCTCAACATATTTCTCCTGATAATACCTTTTATCTGTTGTACAAAAAAAGCTGCTATCTGCAGCTAAAAAATTATTATGAAGCAATCTGGGGAAATCTGCAGTATTTTCCTGTTGCCTCTGATGACATCAGCTATGAAGACAGTTGGATGGACTCACGTACATACGGTGGAAATCGCCATCATGAAGGAACCGATCTCTTTGGTCCCGTCAGTCAATCCGGCTATTATCCCATCATCAGCATCACAGACGGCATTGTTGAACAAAAAGGCTGGCTGCCTCTTGGCGGATACCGAATTGGTATCCGTTCTGACTCTGGCGGATATTTTTATTATGCGCATCTTTCCTCCTATGAGGAAGATTTTACTCCCGGTGATAGAGTGCAGGCCGGAGAAATTCTTGGTTTCATGGGAAATACCGGATATGGACAGGAGGGCACTTCCGAAAGGTTTCCGGTGCACCTTCACCTTGGCATCTATATCACCACCCCAGAAGGACAGGATATCAGCGTAAATCCATACCATGTTTTACAATGTCTCCGAAAAAAAATCAGAAAGTATACATATTACTAACAAAAATTGTACAAATTGTGTTATACTGTATGGGAAGTTTTGTCTTTTCGTATTTCAGGTCTTAACTTCAAAGCAACAATCCTGCAAGGAGCGATATTTATGGAAATACAGTTATGGAGAAGTATTTTATGTCCATATGAACTTGCTGTCAAAGAACTGATGGTAAAGTTTGAACATATTATAGATGAACACAAGCAAAATGACCTGTATTCCCCGATTGAACAGGTCAGTGGGCGTGTCAAGAGTCTTCCAAGTATCCTGGAGAAAATGCAGCGCAAACATATCCCCATGGAAAAGATGGAAGAAGAGATTGAAGACATTGCCGGTATCCGCATCATCTGTCAGTTTGAAGAAGATATTGATACCGTAGCCTCTATTATCCGTAGCCGCAGTGATATGACCATCAAAAGTGAAAAAAACTATCTGAAACATATCAAGCAGAGTGGTTACCGGAGTTATCATCTGATCATTTATTATACTGTAGATACGATCAATGGGCCAAAACGCCTTCAGGCCGAAATTCAGATTCGTACAATGGCTATGAACTTCTGGGCTACGATCGAACATTCTCTGCAGTATAAGTACAAAGGCGAGATGCCTTTACATGTAGCCGAGCGACTGAGCAACGCAGCTGATGCAATCATTGCACTGGACCGTGAAATGTCATCTGTTCGTGATGAGATTATGGATGCGCAGAATTCTTCACAGACACAGTCCAATCTGGTAAAAGACATTTTGCTCAGCATTGAAAACCTGTACAAGATTTCCAACAAAAGAGAAGTTGAAAAAATCCAGGATGAATTTCTACGGGTATTCCGCACAAAAGATCTTCAGCAGCTTGCCCGTTTTCATCGTCAGCTCGACATTATTGCGGAGGGTTATAGAGCCCAGTCCGTTTCATTTTAGGAGTATATAATGCAAAACTTTTTACCCGTAACAAAGCAGGAAATGCAGCAGCGCGGATGGGATCAGGTCGATTTTGTATATATCACAGGAGATGCCTATGTAGATCATCCTTCTTTCGGTTCTGCCATTATCAGCCGTCTCCTTGAGAGTCGTGGATACCGTGTGGGAATCATCCCACAGCCGGACTGGCGTCATAAAGAAAGCATTCAGACTTTTGGTGAACCGCGCCTTGGTTTCCTTGTAACAGCCGGAAATATGGATTCCATGGTCAATCATTACACAGTCTCAAGGAAACATCGCCAGAAAGATTCTTATTCTCCGGGCGGCGAGATGGGACTTCGGCCGGATATGCCAACGGTCGTATACAGCAACCTGATTCGTCAGACATATAAACATACTCCAATTATCCTTGGCGGTATTGAGGCAAGCCTCAGACGTCTTGCTCATTACGATTACTGGGATAACCGCGTGCGTAGAAGTGTCCTTATGGATTCCGGTGCGGATCTGATTTCTTACGGAATGGGAGAGCATTCAATTCTTCAGATTGCCGAAGCACTACAGAGTGGACTGCCAGTTGAAGAGATCACTTACATTCCTGGTACTGTGTACAAGTGCAAAGATCTGTCCCGTGCATTCGAACCAATCGTTCTCCCTTCCTATGAGGAAGTTTCGTCTAACAAACACACTTATGCTGACAGTTTCGCAGTTCAATACCGTAATACAGATCCTTTTACCGCCAAACCACTTGCTGAGAGTTATGGAACCAGAGGCTATATTATTCAGAATCCTCCGGCACATCCGCTTTCACAGCAGGAAATGGATGATGTCTATGATCTGCCATATACTGACACCTGGCATCCGATGTATAATGCCAAAGGCGGTATTCCGGCACTGGAGGAAATTAAATTCAGTCTCACCAGCAACCGAGGCTGTTTCGGTGGATGTAATTTCTGTGCACTGACATTTCATCAGGGCAGAATCCTTCAGACCCGAAGCCATGAATCGATTCTGAAAGAAGCCATCAAAATGACAAAGGATCCTGATTTTAAGGGTTATATTCATGATGTAGGCGGTCCGACCGCAGATTTCAGACAACCATCCTGTCAGAAACAGCTGACAAAAGGAGTCTGTCAGAATCGCCAGTGTCTTTTTCCGAAGCCATGTGGAAACCTTCAGGTAGATCACACAGACTATGTTTCCCTTCTTCGAAAACTGCGCAAAGTACCCGGTGTCAAAAAAGTCTTTATCCGTTCTGGTGTACGTTTTGATTATGTTGTCGCAGATAAAAGTCCTGTATTTATGCAGGAACTGGTCAAATATCATATCAGTGGACAGCTTCGTGTTGCACCGGAACATGTTTCAGACCAGGTACTTCACTATATGGGTAAACCATCTCATCAGATCTATCAGACGTTTCTCAGAGAATATGACAAAGCAAATGAAGCTACCGGCAAGAAACAGTATGCTGTTCCATACTTTATGTCTTCTCATCCAGGATGTACGATCAAAGATGCCGTAAAACTCGCTGAATATGTGCGTGATCTTGGCTTCACCCCGGAACAGGTGCAGGACTTTTATCCAACACCATCCACACTTTCTACCTGTATGTATTATACCGGTATCAATCCACTGGACGGAAAATCGGTTTATGTACCGAAAGATCCTCATGAAAAAGCGATACAACGTGCGTTGATGCAGTACAAGAATCCAGCCAACCGTAAGCTGGTTCTGGAAGGACTGCAGCGTGCCGGACGCATGGATCTGGTCGGTTTTGGTCCGAAATGCCTAATTCGTCCGGAAAAGAAAAACAGTTTTTCTCCAGGAAACAAAAACTCTGGTTCATCACGCAGACCAGCTCACAGAACCACCATCCGCAATACACATAAGAAAAAAACGAAGAAATAAAACATTTAAAGGAGCATTACATGAGTAAAACAAAAAAACGTAATTCTTCCAGAAAGGGAGATTATGGATATCTTGCCTCCGAAAAGAAACGGCGGATTCTTATTACAGCTGTTTTATTTGCAGTACCTTTGCTGATTTTTTTCTCAGCAATGCTATATTTTCATACAAGACTGACTATCTGGACTGTGATAGCTGTTGTCGGCTGCCTTCCAGCCTGCAAATCTCTGGTCAGCCTGATCATGATCTTTCGCGCCAGACAAGTAGAAACATCTGTATACCGTAGGATTCATGAACATGCCGGCGAACTTACCATGTCTTATGAAATGTACATGACTTTCTATGAGAAAAGTGCAAACATTGACGCATTTGCAATTTGTGGAAACACTGTTGTCGGATATAGCAGTGATCCTAAAATTGACGTAGCTTTCATGGAGCGGGAATGTCAGAAGATTCTCAGAGGAAACAGTTTCAAAGCAACCGTCAAGATTTTTACCCGACTGGATCCGTTTCTGGAACGTCTTGATTCCATGAATGCACACAAAGAATCTCTGGAGGAGGGAATTAAATTCCGCCCGGACGAAAAATATCCGGAACTTTCCAGAAATGAACTGATCAAACACACTATTCTGGCAATCTGTCTGTAAAGGAGCTTTATGAAAGAATTCCAAATCACCGAAAACGAGGCCGGACAGCGCTTTGACAAATATCTTGCAAAACTACTCCGGAATGCACCCAAAAGCTTTTTTTATAAAATGCTTCGCAAAAAAAACATCACATTAAATGGCAGAAAAGCAACTGGAAACGAAAAGCTCAACACCGGAGACCAGATCAGACTGTTTCTCAGTGATGAAACTTTTTCAAAATTCAGTCAGCAGGAACAGACAGCAAGGGCCGTAACTGATCTGGATATCATCTATGAAGACACTGATATTCTTCTGATCAACAAACCGGCAGGTATGCTTTCTCAGCCAGATGATACCAAAGAACCTTCCATGGTAGAATACCTGATTGGATATCTTCTTCAAAATGGTTCACTGACAGAAGAAAATCTGCGGACCTTTCATCCTTCCGTATGCAACCGTCTGGACAAAAATACAAGCGGTGTTATCGCAGCCGGAAAATCTCTTGCAGGACTGCAGGAACTGTCAACGTTATTTCATGACCGTACCGTTCATAAAGACTATTTATGCATCGTTAAGGGAAAGCTTACCCGCTCGCGGCATATCCGTGGATATCTGCATAAAGATGCAAACCTGAATAAAGTAAGTGTTTCACCGACAAAAGAAAAAGATGCCCAGCCAATCGAAACACAGTACACACCTATCTGCAATAATGAGCATGCAACTCTTTTGAAAGTACGACTGATCACGGGCCGTACACATCAGATTCGTGCGCATCTGGCATCTGAGGGACATCCTCTGGCCGGTGATGCAAAATACGGCAGCCAGGAATTCAATCGATATTTCCGTGATCATTATGGGCTGAAACATCAGCTTCTCCATGCTTATCGCCTGACTTTTCCTGAACTTGAAGGAAAATTGCATAACCTGTCCGAAAAACATTTTGAGGCAGTTTTACCAGTGCAATTTCAACATATATTAAAAGAAGAACATTTAGAGGAGTGTAGTTATGAAAATCTGGAATGAAATCTGGGATTATGTAAAAATGATCATCATTGTTGTAGTAGTAGTTCTTGTTGTAAATAATGTTGTTCTCATCAACGCCAAAATTCCGTCTGAATCCATGGAAAATACGATTATGACCGGTGACCGTATCTTCGGTTTCCGCATGGCATATGGTCTGAACTTTGATTTCTTCGGCAAACACATTTCCTACAAAACCAAAGATCCGGAACGCTTTGATATCATCATCTTCAAATTCCCGGATGATGAAAGCCAGCTGTTCATCAAACGTCTGATCGGACTTCCTGGTGAAACCGTAGAAATCCGTGACGGTAAAGTATACATAAATGGCTCTGATGAACCATTGGATGACAGCTTCGTACCGGAGGTTCCGACTGGAAATTATGGTCCCTATAAGGTACCGGAAAACAGTTACTTTATGCTCGGTGACAACCGCGAATATTCCAGAGACTCAAGATTCTGGAAAAACACCTTTGTATCCTTTGATGAGATCGTCGGAAAAGCCATCGTACGCTATTATCCATCTATCAAACTTCTGAACTGAGAGGATTTTCCAATATGGCAACCTGGAACAGCAGAGGCCTCCGGGGTTCAACCCTGGAGGATCTCGTGAACCGAACCAATGAACAATATGCAGAAAAAAACCTTGCTCTGATTCAGAAAATTCCAACGCCGATCACACCAGTCCGCATGGACAAAGAAAACCGTCATATCACACTCGCATACTTTGAGCAACGCAGTACAGTCGATTATATCGGTGCTGTTCAGGGAATCCCGGTCTGCTTTGATGCTAAAGAATGCAGTGTTGATACTTTTCCGTTAAGCAATATCCACCCGCATCAGGTCGAATTCATGAACGCCTTTGAGCAGCAGGGCGGAATTGCTTTTTTTCTTATTTTTTTCAGTCATGCAGATCTGTTTTATTACCTTCCGCTCCGTGACCTGATGAAGTTCTGGAATCGCATGCAGTCCGGAGGGCGCAAAAGCTTTCGGCGCGAAGAATTGAATTCCATTTACTATTTACAGAAAAAAAATGGATTTCTTGTTCCCTATCTGGATGGAATCCAGACAGATCTGAAATTGCGGGATTGACATTTTCTATTTTTTCTACTATAATTTTCTTGTTTTACATAGTAACATGGTAGCACGTTAAAGTGCTTATCTGTAATGAGGAGGAAACGACTATGCAGCGAATTTTTCATACACCTGAAGGTGTTCGCGATATTTATAATGGAGAGTGCAGCCAGAAGCATCATCTTCAGACAGAAATCCGCAAAGTATTTGATTCCTATGGATATGAGGAGATTGAAACTCCTTCCTTTGAATATTTTGAAGTATTCAGCAGAGAAGTAGGTACAATTCCTTCCAAGGATCTGTATAAATTTTTTGACCGTGAAGGAAATACCCTGGTATTACGCCCGGACTTCACACCATCCGTATCAAGAGCCTGCGCTACTTATTTTAATCCGGAGCACCAGGTTATAACACTTTCTTATACAGGAAACACTTTTATCAATAATTCCAGCTATCAGGGCCGACTCAAAGAGACCACTCAGATGGGTGTAGAACGTATCGGTGATGATTCTGCCGAAGCAGATGCAGAACTTCTCGCCATGACAGTTGAATGCCTTTTAAAAGCCGGATTAAAAGAATTTCAGGTCAGTGTCGGACAGGTTGACTATTTCAAATCTCTTCTTCAGGATGCCAATCTGGATATCGAAGAAGAAGAAAATCTCCGTTCCCTGATCTCCCAGAAAAACTATTTTGGTGTAGAAGATCTTGTACGCAGCCAGAATATTCCGGAATCTCTGGAAAAAGCTTTTCTGGAACTTCCACACCTGTTCGGCTCTTCAGAAATTCTTCAGAAAGCACGCAGTCTGACAGACAATATCTGTGCAATCAAAGCGGTAGAACGGCTGGAAGAAATCTATGAAATTCTCAAAATTTACGGATATGAAAAGTATGTCAGCTTTGATTTCGGTATGCTCAGCAAATTCCAGTATTATACAGGAATCATTTTCCAGGCATATACTTATGGAACCGGTGAACCAGTCGTAAAAGGAGGACGTTACAACAATCTTCTGAAACATTTCGGCAAACCTGCTGCCTCCATTGGTTTTGGCATCACTGTCGATAATCTCCTTATGGCTCTGTCCAGACAGAAGATTTCACTTCCGGAGAAAAAAGCACCAGTCATTCTTACCTATACAGAAGCTAATCGCCGCGAAGCCATTCTGGAAGCGCAGAAATTGAGAAATGAAGGAACGGCTGTAGCTCTTCGCCGTGAAAAGGAGGACTGCTGATATGAGATATCTTACCGTTGCCCTTACGAAGGGAAGACTTGCACAGAAAACGCTGGATATGTTTGAACAGATTGGAATCACCTGCGAAGAAATGCGTGACAAAGATACCCGCAAACTGATCTTTGTCAATGAAGATCTGAAATTACGTTTTTTCCTCGCCAAAGGACCTGATGTACCAACTTACGTTGAATACGGTGCTGCCGATATCGGCGTCACTGGCAAGGATATCATTCTTGAAGAAGGACGTAAGCTTTATGAAGTAATGGACCTCGGATTCGGGAAATGTCGTATGTGTGTCTGTGGACCGGAAAGTGCCCGTGAACTGCTTCAGAACAACCAGTTGATCCGCGTTGCAACCAAATATCCAAACATTGCCAAAGACTATTTTTATAATAAGAAACATCAGACAGTAGAGATCATTAAGCTGAACGGTTCCATCGAACTGGCTCCGATCGTCGGACTTTCCGAAGTGATCGTAGATATTGTTGAAACCGGAAGCACCCTGCGTGAAAACGGTCTAAATGTTCTTGAAGAAGTCTGCCCACTTTCTGCAAGAATGGTCGTAAACCAGGTCAGCATGAAAATGGAAGATGAACGAATCCGTAACCTGATCCGTGATCTCAGAAATGTGATCAGTAAATAATAACCAACAGAAGGGATGAACATAATGCGTACAGTAGCACTTACAAAAGAAAGTACAAAAGATATTCTGGAAAATCTCCTGAAACGAAGCCCAAACAACTATGGCAAATTTGAAGCAGCAGTTGACGAAATTCTGAACAAAGTAAAAACAGAAGGCGATGCCGCTCTTTTTGCCTATACAAAAGAGTTCGACAAAACAGAGATCAGTGCAGATACGATCAAAGTAACTGAAGAAGAAATAAAAGAAGCTTATGAGGCAGTCGATCCGGCTCTGATCGATGTTATCCGCAAAGCACTTGTTAATATCAGAAGCTATCACGAAAAACAGCGCCAGAACAGCTGGTTCACCAGTGAAACAAATGGTACCATGCTTGGACAGAAAGTAACTGCCCTTGAACGTGTTGGTGTTTATGTTCCGGGCGGAAAGGCTGTTTATCCTTCTTCCGTACTGATGAACATCGTTCCTGCCAAAGTAGCTGGAGTAGACCAGATCGTTATGACAACTCCTCCGGGAAAAGACGGTAAAGTCAATCCATCCACTCTGGTTGCAGCCAAAGAAG
Source organism: Blautia obeum ATCC 29174 (assembly GCF_025147765.1). Lineage (NCBI taxonomy): Bacteria > Bacillati > Bacillota > Clostridia > Lachnospirales > Lachnospiraceae > Blautia > Blautia obeum. Next base: position 1,910,744 of record NZ_CP102265.1, on the reverse strand, counting down.
CCGGTGCAGATGAAATTTACAAAGTCGGCGGAGCACAGGCAATCGGTGCACTTGCTTACGGTACAGAAAGTATCCCAAAAGTTGACAAAATTGTAGGACCTGGAAACATCTTTGTAGCGCTTGCCAAAAAAGCGGTCTATGGCTATGTCAGCATTGACTCCATTGCCGGCCCAAGTGAGATTCTGGTTCTTGCCGATGAAACAGCCAATCCAAGATATGTAGCTGCCGACCTTCTTTCACAAGCAGAACATGACGAGCTTGCTTCTGCCATCCTGATCACGACAAGTAAGGAACTTGCAGCAAAAGTCAGCGAAGAAGTTGACGGTTTTGTCAAAGTCCTTTCCCGTAAAGAGATCATCCAGAAGTCCCTCGATAACTTTGGTTATATTTTAATTGCAGAAGACATGGATGAAGCCATTGAAGCAGCCAACGCCATTGCTTCTGAACATATGGAGATTGTAACTGCCAACCCATTTGAAGTAATGATGAAAGTAAGAAATGCCGGAGCAATCTTTATCGGTGAAAACAGCTCTGAACCACTCGGCGATTATTTTGCCGGACCAAACCATGTTCTTCCGACAAATGGAACAGCAAAATTCTTCTCCGCACTTTCTGTCGATGATTTTGTAAAAAAATCCAGTATCGTGTACTATTCGAGAGAAGCTCTGCGTAAAATTCATAAAGACATTGAACAGTTTGCAACTTCAGAACAGCTGACTGCACATGCCAACTCTATTGCTGTCCGTTTTGAAGACGAAGAACAGTAGGAGGAAACAGATATGGCAAGAGAAGCATCTGTAGAACGTAATACAAAAGAAACAGAGATCAAACTCAAACTGACTCTGGATGGAACTGGTTATTCTGATATTGAAACCGGCGTCGGTTTCTTTAACCATATGCTTGACGGTTTTACAAGACATGGCCTTTTTGATCTCTGCGTTCGTGTCCATGGCGATCTGGAGGTAGATGACCATCATACAATTGAAGATACCGGTATTGTCCTTGGTACTGCGATCAAAGAAGCAATTGGAGACAAGAAAGGAATCCGCCGCTACGGAAGCTGTATCCTCCCAATGGATGAAGTTCTTGTACTCTGTGCAATCGACCTTTCCGGCCGGCCATATTTTTCATGGGATGCAGAGTTTACTTCCGAAAAGATCGGAGATATGTCCACTGAAATGGTAAAAGAGTTTTTCTATGCTATTTCTTATTCCTGTGGCATGAACCTGCATATCAAAGTACTTACCAGTGGCAACAGCCATCATGTTGCCGAAGCAATGTTCAAAAGCTTTTCCAAAGCATTGGATCAGGCTGTTTCCTATGATCCACGCATTACAGATGTACTCTCTACCAAGGGAAGTCTTGCATAAGGAGGAATACACATGGCAGATAAACTACTGATTCCATGCCTGTATCTGCAATCAGGAAAGGCAGTTACCGGATTTGGTCAACGAAATCTCTTTGGAGAAGGAAATATAGAAGATCTTGTGCGTTTTTACCGAGATAACGGAGCAGATGAACTGCTGGTTTTTGACTTTTCGTCTGGAGATAAAGAGCATGATCAGGCTATTGCAAATATCAAACAGATTTGTGCGATTGCTGAAATTCCTGTTATGGCAGCTGGAAATATCAATCGCATGGAAGATGTCAAAAAGCTTCTTTATGCCGGATGTGCCAAAGTTGTTCTGAATTTTTCCAAAGAAAGTAATATTTTACTTCTTGAGGAAGTATCCAAACGTTTCGGTAAAGAAAAAATGGTCATCAGTATTTCTTCTATGGAAGAATTTGCAGATAACCAAAAACTGATTGAAAAGTATGCAGATGAAATTCTTGCATTGGATACGATTCAGGACGAAATCGCAACGAGTTCTGATATGAAGGTTATTCTTCATACAGAAGAGAGTAAAACAGATGCCCTGAAAGATCTTCTCAAAAAAGAATCTGTACATGCTTTAAGCGGTGCTTATATCAGTTCTCTTGAGGTGAAACTTATTAATTTCAAAGAAGACTGCAAAGCTTCCGGAATTCCGGTCATTACTTTCGAAAGTGCTATCAGCTGGTCTGATTTCAAACTCAACAATGACGGATTGATTCCGGTGGTAGTTCAGGATTACAAAAACGACCAGGTACTTATGGTAGCATATATGAATGAAGAGGCCTTCCAAAATACTCTGAAAACTGGTAAAATGACTTACTGGAGCCGCAGTCGTCAGGAACTCTGGCTCAAGGGTCTTACTTCCGGTCACTTTCAGTATGTAAAATCACTTGCGCTGGACTGCGACAATGATACAATCCTCGCTAAAGTCGATCAGATCGGAGCAGCTTGCCACACTGGCAGCCGCAGCTGCTTCTTTAAACCTCTGGTTCAGAAGGATTATAATGACACAAACCCGCTTCATGTTTTCCAGGATGTATACGACGTGATCGCAGATCGCAAAATTCATCCTAAAGAAGGCTCTTATACAAATTATCTTTTTGATAAGGGTATTGATAAGATTCTCAAAAAAGTCGGTGAAGAGTGTTCAGAGATCATCATTGCGGCCAAAAATCCTGACAAAGAAGAAATTAAATATGAAATTTCGGATTTTCTGTATCATGCCATGGTTCTGATGGTAGAAAAGGGAGTTACCTGGGAAGAGATTACCAGTGAACTTGCCAGAAGGTAACCCATGTCTGCAGAATATCCCACAGGAGAATTATCTTGGAAACAAAGACAGATAGACTTTTTATAATCATACCGGCATATAACGAACGAGAAAATATCCGACAAGTACTTGATGACTGGTATCCTGTCATTCAGGCGCATTCCGGAAACGGTGAATCCCGCCTGGTTGTGATTGATGACGGAAGCAAGGATGATACATACATAATAATGCAGGAATATGCAAAAGAACACCCTTTGTTCAGCCCTATCACGAAAACAAACAGTGGACATGGTGCAACTGTTTTATATGGATATCATTATGCACTTGATCATGGTGCAGATTTTGTTTTTCAGACTGATTCAGATGGTCAGACACTTCCCTCTGAATTTGAACAGTTTTGGGATCAGAGGGAAGCATGGGATATGGTCATTGGGTGGCGAAACAACCGTCAGGATGGCGGCAGTCGTATCTTTGTTACTCGTATTCTACGCCTTGTGATTCGTATCTGTTTCGGTGTTTCCGTCAAAGATGCCAACACGCCATTCCGTCTGATGAAGGCAGATACTCTACGCAGATATATTGACCTGATCCCTAATGATTTTAATCTGTCCAATGTGGTCTTGTCAGTAATCTATGCAAAAAAGGGATGCCGCGTCAAATATCTGCCAATCACTTTCCGTCCAAGACAGGGCGGTATCAACTCGATTAATATGAAAAAGATCTTCAAGATCGGTCGCCAGGCACTGAAAGATTTCCGGCAAATCAATCGTGTACTGAACCGAAAATAGCAAATTTAAACTAATCTTCAAAAAGGATTGTAATGTTACTTTTACAATCCTTTTTAGTTTTGCCTCGAGATATTGTCTGAAACCTTGTTTAATAACGAAGAATTTTGTGATATACTTCTATATAGATTACAGCTATTGCACGTCTGTATAAAACAAGGAGGCTCCTATGAAAAAGAAAATACTTGCATTAACATTATCTGTTGCAATGCTCACTACTGGAGCATTGACATCTGTACCTGCTGCAGAGTTTGAAGATACTTCTATTTGTGCTACCGAAGTTTCTTCTGATGCTATCGAAGACTTTGATTCCCTTGACACAAGAGAGGATACAGAAGTTGAATTTGACAATACTGATAGTAATTTTAGCAGTGAAGAGAATATAGATTATTCCTATGAAGGTATTGATTCTTCAGACTCAGAATTTATATCTGATGAGACAGAAGTCTTTACTGAAGATGTTGGAATTGATGATGATATAAATCCAGAGAATTCTTCTGTTTCGGAAACTCCTTCGCGAGAGCCATTAAAACCTGCTGTCACTGAAAGTATTGTAACCGGTCTTGAAAAACCTTTAAAATTCTATCCAGGCAAGTTTTATGATTTTACTGTAACAGGTGCTGGAATGGATAATACTGATCCAATAGAAAATGATGAGAGATGGGAACCATTATATTGGAGTACAAAAAATAATCCTTCAACTATTCAAGTTAACACTCGATGGAGAATCGGCTCATCAAAAGGCATTATGGAATCCAATACATATTCTATGTATATTTTCTTTAAAAAACAGTTTTTTGATTGTAAACATGGATGGGAATACACAGAGGATATTCAATCTTTACGGATTACTTTTGAGTCTGATTCTATTACAACATCAGAATTAGACAGTTGGATTAATTCTGATAAGGATGAATATGGTAATCCTATTCCTACCGAACCACCTACAGTAACGCCAACACCACCTACAGTAACGCCAACACCACCTACAGTAACGCCAACACCACCTACATTACAAATGAGGGTAAACACTCATTCCATCACACTACGCACAGGACAGTCAACTTCATCTGTCAAGGTTACAAACGCTACCCCTTATTTTCGTGTAGTTGCGTGGTATTCTGATAATACTTCTATTGCAAAAGTTAACCCTTATGGAAAGATTACTGCCGGCAAAAAGCCAGGCAAAACTTATATTACAATAGTAATGTCAACTGGCGAAGCTGCTAAAATAAAAGTAACTGTACAAAAAGGAAAAATAAAAACAAAATCCATTTCTGGTCTTAAAAAGAAAGTATCTGTAAATAAAGGGAAAACTTTAAAATTAACTCCTGTGTTATCACCACAGACATCACAGGAAAAGATCAGCTATAGTTCTTCTAATAAAAAAGTTGCTACAGTGTCTTCCAAGGGTATAATAAAAGGAATAAAAGCCGGAACTACAAAGATCACAGTAAAATCCGGAACAAAAAAATTTGTTGTAACTGTAACTGTGCCTAAAACAACCACAAAGAAAATCACTGGTATTAAATCCGCGATTAAACTAAAAAAGGGCAAAACTTATAAACTGAAACCTAAAAAAGTACCAGCAAACAGCGATTATAAAATATCTTACAACAGTTCTAATAAAAAAGTTGCCACAGTTAGTTCCAAAGGCGTTATCACCGCCAGAAAAAAAGGTTCTACAACAATAACAATTAAATCTGGTAAAATCAGCGTTAAGTGCAAAGTCACAGTAAAATAAAAAGCGAAATCACTATAAAATATTTGACAAGAAGTTGAAAGGAGATTTGAATTATGACTTACAAAGAAAAAAAGCGTTCTATGTTTCTTGGTCTGCCATGGACCTTTACTACTTATACCGTAACTGATGAGTTCATATCAATCGATTCTGGTTTGCTCAACAAAGTGGAGAATGACTGTTACATGTACAAAGTAATTGATGTCCGTCTGGAAACCACTCTGATGGAACGAATCCTTGGTATCGGTACCATTCACTGCTTCACTGGAGATGTAACGGATCCTGATCTTAAATTACAGCACATAAAAAATGCCAAAGAAATTAAAGATTTTATCCTGAAACAATCCGAACAGGAAAGACTAAAAAGAAAGACCTTAAATATGCAGCATCTGGATGGTAATCCGGAAGTCAGCAGAATGGCCGCAACGGACAGCTGCAGATCATAAATAAACGGATAATCTAATGTATTGATAATATAGAATACCTGTGGTAGCATAAGTAATATATCCTGATAAGCAGGAGGTAGGCTTGTGAATGAACAATTACTGAAAATGAATGGCTTATCGGTGGAAATTCTGAATGCGTTGTCATTTGAATCACACCTGGGAATTTCATTGAAGAAGAATTTGCATTATTTTGATAAGGATTTATTAATTGCCGAACTGATGACAATGACAGATTAGTTGGATGAACAGGAAGTTCTTTCAGATATCGCGTTAGATTATAGAGTCAAGAGTTTAGATGCCATACTTTTGAAGTATGATCGTTATTATCCCAATCATCAAACGCGAAAAGTGTTTAATGATATTTTAGGATTCCGGGCTTTTTGCGATAGCTATGACCAAGCATTAAAAGAAGAAGCTTCGGGCTTCCGAATTGCTGATATGTCAAATGGAAAGTCATTGGATGACGGATATAGGGGTGTTCATGTGTACTATCAAAAGAGCGGAAAACATTATCCGATAGAAATCCAGTTCAATACACTGTTTGATAGACAACTGAATAACTGGCTTCACGATTACTTGTATAAAAAAAACTATCCAATAGATATAGGAAAAATAATGCGTAAGAAATATGAACATGGATTGATTCGGAATGAGCATGAATTTAAGGAGGTGCTGAATAATGTGTTATCTAGTAGCGAAAGATCGTGATGCACATGGTTGTTTTGCTTTAAAAATGACTCATGGAAAGCATCTGGTGGAATTGAAAAGAGAATTGAATAAAGCAGTTGGATATAAAGGTATACAACTTGTAACAATCAGTAGACCAACAGCGTATGGCGAATACGCACCGTATCACTTTGTGGATACAGAGCAAGAGTTTCAGACTCTTGTAAAAGGACTTCGACCATAAATCAGAGATTATCTAATATACCCTTGCTGGAGTAATCTAGCTGGGGTATTTTTATATCAATTTTCCTGATATTTTCATTTTTTTTGAAATCACTAGCAGAAGTGTTAGTGATTATCTGAAATATGTCCGTATAATAATAATTACAGATAGTATTTGCAGAAAAATCTGACAACATTTTATTCCAAAGATGAAAGGAGAATCAGGTATGAGTAAAAAAATGAAAATCTTTACAGCAGGTGCGTTAGGAATTATGATGGCAGGTCTTGTTTGTACAAATGTTTACGCATTAGACAACAAAGATGTAGTTGGTACATGGTACGCAAACAGTCTTTCTATGGACGGTATGAATGAATTTCATCCAAATGCGATCATGATGGAAATGTCAATGGAAATCAGTGAAGACGGCAACGGTAAAGTAACAACATCTTCCGAATCAGAAGAAGCAGACGTTAATGATTTTGAATGGAAGATTGACGGAGATAACATTATCATAACCTCAGATGATGAAGTTATGGAAGGCACCTATGAAGATGGAAAAATCACAATCAGCATGGATGGAATGACCGTAACTCTTGGACAGGAAAAAGAAGAATATAAACCTTATGAACCTGGAAAAGCACTCACAGACACCAAACTTGAAGATTTTGATGGTGAATGGAGCAGTTCCATAATGTCTGCGTTTGGAATGCAGGTTCCAACCGGAACACTCTTTGATATGCAGTTTAATCTTACAATCGATGGCGGTAAAGCAACACTTGTAACAATTGAAAGCGGAACGGAAACCACCACTGAGCTTGAAGGCAATCTGGACACAAATGCCCTCGTATTAAAATCAACAGAAGAAAAAACCGAAGAAGACGCCGAAGACTATTCATTATTCGACACAGATACCATGAGATTATATCTTCTTGATGATGGCAAATTATGTTTCACATCTGCTGACAGTATGGATGATCCAGAAGAAACACAAGAAGCTGCAGACGGTGAAGACAGTGAAGATTCCATGGATTGGACTGTAAAAGTATTCTTTGACAAATTGGAGAAAAAATAACATAAATTCTCTTACTCTTTGAAGGAGGTTTAAATAATGGGATTATTTGATAAAAAGAACTGTGATATCTGCGGTGAAAAAATTGGACTTTTAGGAAACCGCAAACTGGACGATGGAAATCTGTGTAAGAACTGTGCCAGCAAGCTTTCTCCTTGGTTTGAAGAAAGACGCCACAGCACCGTAGAAGATATCAAAAGGCAGCTGGAATACAGAGAAAAAAACAAAAATGCTGTTCGCAGTTTCAGTATCACTCGTGAATTTTCTGCAGACAGATATCATGTGTTTATCGACGATAACAAAGGATTGTTCGCCGTAGCATTTAATATGAGCGAACAGGATAATCCGGATATCGTACCTCTGTCTGCAATAACCTCCTGTCGTTTAGACATCGATGAACAGCGAGTAGAAGAAGAATACAAAGATCAGGATGGTGAATCCAGATCTTATGTGCCACCAAGATACAACTATTCTTATGATTACAAGATAAAACTTGGCGTTAACACACCTTGGTTTGATGATATGGACTTTAAGCTTAATACCTTCTCTGTAAAAGATCACGAACGAGCTAAAATGATGAATTATGAACAGCTTGCAAGCCAGATCATAACTGCACTTACCGGCGCACCGGCACCCGCACCGGTTTATAGCAATGGCATGATGAACCAGGGTTACCCGCAGCAGGGCAACATGATGAATCAGGGCTACCCACAGCAGGGCGGCATGATGAATCAGGGCTACCCGCAACAGGGCAATATGATGAACCAGGGCTACCCGCAACAGGGTAACATGATGAACCAGGGCTACCCGCAGCAGGGCAATATGATGAATCAAAATGCGCCACAACATGGTACTATGATGAATCAGAATGCACTACAGCAGACTTCTGGTGATACATGGGTATGTGCATGCGGTGCTACAAACACAGGTGCTTTCTGTGAATACTGTGGATCACCAAAACCGTGATACTGAATTAATACTACTGAATTAAAAGGAGGAATACGGAATATGTCTGATGTAATAGAATATAAGTGTCCATCCTGTAATGCCTCGATGGTATTTGATTCTAAATCTCAGCACATGAAATGTCCGTACTGCGATACGGAAATGACGGTCGAAGAGTTTCAGCGCACGCAGAAATCCGAAGATACACAGACGACCGGAAAATCAATTTCAAACGACAACTGGTACTCAATGAGCACCGGTCAGTGGCAGAATGATGAACTGAACGGCATGCGCGTCTACAGCTGCCAGTCCTGTGGAAGTGAGATCGTAGCTGAGGAAACAACAGGAGCAACGACCTGTCCGTTCTGCAATAATAAAATAACTATGAAAGGTCAGTTTTCAGGTGACCTGAAACCAGATTATATCATCCCATTTAAACTGGATAAAAAAGCTGCCAAAGAAAACTATTATAAGCATCTGAAAGGTAAAAAATATCTTCCCAAGGTATTCAAGAAAGAAAACCATGTGGACGAAATCAAAGGCGTATATATCCCATTTTGGCTGTTTGATGTAGATGCAGATGCTCAGATTACATATGAGGCAGAAAAAGTCCACTCTCATACATCTGGTGATACGGAATATACAACACGTGAAATCTATAGTGTCTATCGTGAAGGAAGCATAAGCTTCGATCATGTTCCCGCAGATGGTTCCAGAAAAATGGATGATACACTGATGGAAGCCATTGAACCATATAATTTCCAGGAAGCAGTACCGTTTCAGCAGGCTTATCTGGCAGGTTACCTGGCTGACCGTTATGATGTCAACGTAAATGAACGTATAGACAGAGCCCGTGACAGAATTCGTGTATGTACTGAGAGAGCTTTTCGTAAAACCGTCAGAGGTTATAACGGTGGTGCCTCAGTTAAAGACAGTAATGTACAGATTCATAATGCCAGTTACTGGTATGCCATGTATCCGGTATGGCTTTTAAACACCACCTGGCACGGTCAGAAATTCACATTTGCTATGAACGGTCAGACCGGAAAAATGGTTGGAGATCTTCCGATTGACAAATCAAAATTCTGGAAATCCGTAGGAATTCGCACCGTCCTTATCTGGGGAGTGCTGTACGGTCTGAAATGTTTATTTTTAATGTAGCAGGAAGGAACAGATAATATGAAGATAAAAAAGAAAATATGGGGCTGCCTGCTTTCTCTTCTCTGTATATTTATGCTGGTACTTCCGGTAATGGCTTCTGAAAGCCCGGAAACAGATTCTGAGGTTTCTGCAGTGACTTCCGAAGAGTCTGCAGTACCTACTGAGATTCCTGCAATTCCGGAAGAACGTCAGAAACCACTTCTTGTGGATGATGCTGGTCTTTTAACCGAAGAAGAGAGCAGTGCATTATTAAATAAACTTGAGGACATCAGCCAGAAATATGAAAATGAGGTCGGCATCGTTACCGTCAACTCTCTGGAAGGTAAAACAGCCGAGGCATATGCTGATGACTACTATGATTACAATGGCTACGGATATGGAGAAAACGATGATGGTCTGCTTCTTCTGATCAGCATGGGCGAAAGAGAATGGGCAATCTCTACTTATGGATATAGTCATACGGTAGCTTTTACAGACGCTGGTCTTGAATTCATCAGCGGTGAATTCAAGAGCAAGCTTTCCAGCGGAAACTATGCAGATGCATTCAATTGTTTTGCTGATCAGTGTGATGATTTTCTGAGACAGGCAGCAACCGGAGAACCATATGATGTTGACAATATGCCTTCAAAAGGGAAGGTTCATCCATTCTGGCTCGTTACCGATTTAGTTGTCGCTTTTCTGATTTCCTTTAGACTCGTTAAATCTAAATCAAGGAATCTTAAATCCGTAAAAAAACAGGAATCCGCAGAAGCTTATGAGCGTAAAGGTTCCATGTCGCTTCGAAGATCAACTGACAGTTTTGTCAACAGGATCGTCACTCAAAGAACTATCAGAAATGAAAAAGACAGTTCTTCCAGTTCCTCTGGCGGAAGCTCATCACATACAAGTTCTTCCGGCCGTTCCCACGGCGGAGCCAGCGGCAAATTCTGACAACGGATAGCAAATCCGAAAAACTTTGTCATTGCTCAATATTCAGGCATTATAGTATAATGTAGTTAACAGGTTACCGCTCAATATCCGACCGGTAACCTGCATACTTTAGATACTTTTTTCTGGAAAGGGATCGTAATGCCATATCATAAGAAAAGGTTTTTATCATATACGATTGTTATATTATGCTTTTTGACAGCGTATACATGCAGGCTAATTCACACCAATAATTCTTTAATACAAGCTTTAGTTGATCAGAGCCGTACCAGTATTTATCTTGGAATGTATTGTGCATGGGTCATTTATCTGAACAAACATGTTGTATATAAAAGAATGCGTCAGTGCCTGACGGTCATTGGCTGTTTAATGGTATTCTGGTTTTTTCTGCGCACTGTAAAATACCATATTTTTCAGGATCCTCTTAGCACACACATTTGTTGGTATCTGTATTATTTTCCAATGATCCTGATTCCCACTTTAGGTTTAAATGCTTCCTTTCTTTTGGAAGAAGAACATGACAAAGTAAAAAAGAGAAGTATCTTCTTACTATTCTCGGCTATGTTGCTGATCATATCCGTATTTACAAATGATCTGCATCAGCAGGTCTTTCATTTTTATCTGAATCCACCTTATTCAGACAAAAATTACAGCTATGGATTTCTCTTTTTTATAATACAGGGATGGATTATATTTTGTCTCATTGCTATGGACATAATTCTTGTTCGCAAAAGCAGAATTGCAGGTAAAAAACGTTTCTGGCTTCCGGTAATACCTGGCATTATACTTCTGGCATGGAACATTGCAAATATTCTCCGGGTACCTATAATCAGCACCATTGCGGGCGATCTGACTGCAATCTGCTGTCTTTGTATAGCCGCCATCTTCCAAAGCTGCATCCTTTGTGGTCTGATTCCTACCAACAGCCGCTACTTTGAATTATTCCAGTCAAATGGCAGTCTGGATGCAGAGATTACAGATAACACTTTTCATCGATATTATTATTCCGGAAACTTTCCAAAACTTACCGAGGAATTGCGTGAATGTGTGATTGCCAATTCTTCAATACAAGAGAATGGAGTTTTGATCAAACATATTCCTGTTAAAGGCGGGCATTTATTCTGGACAGAAGATATTTCTGTACTTCTGGATCAGTACCAGGATATTGAAGAACAGCAGGAAGAATTAACCGAACGAAACCAGCTTTTACAGATGACTTATCAAAAAGAAGCTGCGAGAAAAAAACTAGAAGAAAAGAACCGACTTTTAAATATGATTCAGGATCAGACATACAAACAGTATGAGCTGCTTTCCTCATATATGAAAAAGCTTGAACAAACTGAATCCAGAGAAGAATATGATATGCTCCTGAGTAAGATTGTAGTCGTAGGAACATATTTGAAAAGAAGAAAAAATCTTGTACTTACCGGATACAGTTCACAAGGAGATTCTCTTACTATGGCCGATCTGAAGCAGAGTCTTGCAGAATCCTGCGAAAATCTGAAACTATGCAGGATCCGTGCAGCTTATTATGTACAGGATAAAGAAAAGCAGCTTCAAGCAGATGATATTCTGAACTGCTATGACTTTTTTGAATGGCTGATTGAACAGCTTTTTGATGTTATAAATTCAGTCTTTTTCCGTGTAACCCAGATTGACGAAAAACTACAGATTTCTGTCCATGTTATGAGTTCAACAGATATTCATAATTTTCTGAAAGAACGACCTGAACTTTTAATACAGCAGGAGGAGGAACAGGAATGGTTTATTCGATGTCCGCTCTCATAAATGATACCATAAAATTACAAAATGTTCTTATGATCCTTATGGAAATATGTCTGATTCTTGAATTTATCCTACTATTTTCAAGAATTATGCGTGCTGTTGAAAAATGGAAGATAGCTGTTTCCGCATCATGGCTGATCATTTCTTTTCTTATTATGGCCGGACTTTTGAATGACCATCGACACAGACTGGATAAACCTCCGCATAAACCTATCTTTTATTCATTTCCGGCATATGCATTGGTGATCATAATTGTTCTGCTGACTGTTTATCTTATTCTGGCAATTTGCAAAGAGATCAAAGAATACAATAATACACTTTCTCCCTGGTCTGTTTATGAAGCGGTAAACAATGTTCCCTGCGGTGTCTGCTTTTCAGATTCTCTCGGACGTATTATCTTAAGCAACTCCAAAATGCAGGAGTTGTGCAGAATGCTTACTGGAAACTATCTTCAGAATTTTGATTCTTTCCGTTATGCCATAAATTCCGAGCCAGTACAGGATAATGTGATCAAATTAAACTCTGATAACAATGTATTCTATTTTCAGGATGGTTCCGTCTGGATGTTTCAGGAATATCACCTTACAGAACCCTCACTGAAAGGCTATGTACAAACTGTCGCACTCGATGTTTCCGAAATATATTACAACAGTGAAGAGATTAAGAGGAACAATGAAAAACTGGCAAAACTAAATCAAAAGCTGGAAGAAATGTATGAACGAATCGGTGATGAAATACGCGAACAGGAAACTCTATCCATGAAAATGCAGGTACATGATAACTTCGGAAGGAGCCTTCTCTCTATACGAAGAATCTTAGAAGACAAAGAATCACCAGAAAATATGAAGGAACAGTTGGAAACTTTAAAGCAACAGGTTTATATCCTTACCAATACAACCGTCGCTAATAAAGAAAACCAATATGAGGATACCGAAAGACATGCAGAAGAACTTGGTATTTCCATTCAGATCCAGGGCAGCTATCCAGATACTCCCGCATACCGGTGCCTTACAGATCGCGCTATTCGTGAATGCGTAACAAACTGTGCCCGACATGCACATGGAAATACTGTTTTTGTTATTATGAAAAGGAAACGCAACGAATATCAGATTCAGATCACCAATGATGGTGAATTGCCGTCAAAGGATGCCAAAGAGGGTGGTGGACTGTCTGCTCTGCGAAAAGCAGTTGAAGCAGAGGGTGGCTCTATGAACACTTTTTTCGAACCTGCTTTTTATCTGTTGCTGAATTTACCTCTGTTTGATGAAGAATACTAATTCAATTTTGGAAGGAAATGATTCTATGGCACGCATACTCATTGTAGAAGATCAGAAGATCATGCAGAAATATTTCGAGTTTATTATTTTACAGGATCCGGATTTAAAGCTCGTAGATACTATTTCAGATGCCCGTGAAGCCGTAAAGATCTGCAATTATTCTGTCATCGATCTGGTTCTGATGGATGTGCAGACCTTCCATAACCATGACGGCCTGTCTGCCGGAAAGGCAATCAGAGAAGAGCATCCTGGAACCAAAGTACTCATTGTAACTTCTCTGATCGATCCTAAAGTTCTGGAAAGAGCTAAGACCGGATGCGCAGACAGTCTCTGGTACAAAGATCATGGTGAAGATGAAATACGTGATGTGATACACAGGACTCTTAATGGAGAACATGTTTTTCCGGATGTGACCCCGGACGTAGAACTGAACTGGATCACCAGCGGTGAGATCAGTCCACGACAGTTAGAAATGCTCCGGCTATATATCTGTGGTATGTCCTATTCCGAAATTGCAAAAGAAATGAACTGTACCACTTCCGGAGTACGCTGGAACTTTCAGGAAATGATTGCAAAAGCCGGATACAACTGTAAAGAGGATCTGATTGCTGCTGCACTAGAAAGTAAATTAATAGTTACCACGCTAAAATAAACCAAAGAGAGGAGATGACATCATGAAGAAAAAATTAATTGCAATATGCCTCAGTGCTTTGATACTTACTTCTGTTACCTCCGTAAACTGTATGGCGAAAAATCCATACCCTGATGAAGAATCTTACAGCGAATCCAGTTTTGCTATTTTACAGGATATGCTTCGAGAAAATGACTGTCAGACAGGAATTGCTTTTCTGGGTTATATCGGATACGATGCCACAACCGAAGAAATTCTGGATTATACAAACCAAGAGGATTATGTTGCATCTTATCCGTTTCTTAAAAATGGTACCATCGTGGATGCGGGTGGTTATGAAGTCTTTGCGATCGTTCCGGCTTCGGACTGGTCGATCAGCGTATACGCCTCTGAGATGACCGAAGATGCCGTCTACAAAGATTATCTGGATTTCCCGTTATATGAGGGTTCACCTGATGAAGTGATCATTCTCCGATGCAACCTGAGTGAGATTTATTCAAACACAATGGTCACATCCAAAGAAGGCAATATGAGCGTTTCCTACCGTCCTTCCATTTCTTTGAAAGACGGCCACCTGGCAGAAGAACAGCGTTGCTACGATTTTTCAATCTACTATGATTTCGACTATGGACATAATGGTTCTGACAACTGTATGGAAAGCAATCTTCCTGAAGATTATTATGAGGATTATTACAGTGATACAGTACAAAACGCTTATGAACTTCTCTGTTCAACTGATGAGGTCAGCTACTATCTGGGGCTGGGATTCTTTGTATGGTATACCGGAAACAAAGATATGATCGATGACAAAGAATGCAGAGTATTCGTTCTCGGAAAAGACCTGGACGATCATATCGAAGTCAAAAATCATTACGCAGTCAGTGATAATCAGGTATATTACCTTGATGTGATTGAAAATACCTGGAATATTCTTGGATCCGGATAATGTAATTCCTACTTCACAATACCATAATGCTTCCTGATTCTTGAGTTTATACATTCTTGAGTTTGTACCCTTTTTGGCTTGAATTCCTTTTGTAAAGCATATATAATAGGAATACTGTGAAGAAATGTCGCTGCGATAAATTTTGTTGCGAAATTTTCTTCATGTAACCAGTTATATAACAACCTTCGAAAGGAAAACTATGAGAAAATTAGCATTGCGCGATGAAATACTTCTGCAGATTGATAAAGCTGCCCGTTACATCGGTGGTGAAGTCAATGCAGTTATGAAAAACAAAGAGGATGTCGATATCCGTTTTGCAATGGCATTCCCGGATGTCTATGAGATTGGTATGTCCAACCTCGGAATGATGATCTTATATGATATGTTCAACAAAAGAGACGACGTATGGTGCGAGCGTCTCTTTTCACCGTGGACAGACCTTGATAAGATCATGCGTGAAGAGCACATTCCATTATTTACTCTGGAATCTCAGGATCCGGTAAAGGAATTTGATTTCCTTGGTATCACTCTCGGATATGAAATGTGCTATACAAACGTTCTCCAGTTACTGGATCTCAGTGGAATCCCACTTCTTGCAAAAGAACGTACAGAGGATGATCCGCTGGTGATCGGCGGAGGCGCGTGTGCATACAATCCTGAGCCACTTGCACCGTTCTTTGACCTTTTCTATATCGGAGAGGGTGAAATGGTCTATGGAGCCCTTTTTGACGCTTACAAGGCAAACCAGAAGGCCGGTGGCAGCAGACAGGATTTCCTTCTGAAAGCAGCACAGATTCCTGGTATTTATGTACCTTCTCTCTATGAAGTTACCTATAAAGAAGATGGTACCATTAAATCCTTCCAGCCTAAATATGAAAATGTACCGGAAAAGGTTGAAAAACAGCTCGTTATCGATATGGATAAAGATTACAATAAACTGGAAGCTCCGGTCGTTCCTCATATCAAGGCAACACAGGATCGTGTTACTCTGGAAATCCAGCGTGGCTGTATCCGCGGATGCCGTTTCTGCCAGGCTGGCATGATCTACCGTCCGACTAGAGAACGTGATATCGAGACATTAAAAGAATCTGCAAGAATCATGCTTCAGAAGACAGGTCATGAAGAAATATCTTTAAGTTCGTTAAGTTCCAGTGACTACAGTCACCTGAAAGAGATCGTGAACTTCCTGATTGATGAATTCCGTGATGAGGCAGTCAATATTTCTCTGCCTTCTCTTAGAATCGATGCATTTGCTCTCGATGTTATGAGTAAAGTTCAGGATGTCAAAAAAAGCAGCCTCACTTTTGCTCCGGAAGCAGGTTCTCAGCGTCTTCGTAATGTTATTAATAAAGGACTTACGGAAGAAGATATCCTGCACGGCGCCGGTGAAGCTTTCAAGGGCGGATGGAATCAGGTTAAGCTTTATTTCATGCTTGGACTTCCTACTGAAACAGAAGATGATATGAATGGCATCGCACATCTTGCCCAGAAGATTGCCGAAACCTATTATGAAGTTGTTCCAAAGGAGCAGCGTAAAGGAAAAGTACAGATCAATGTCAGCACTTCTTTCTTTGTGCCAAAACCGTTCACCCCGTTCCAGTGGGCACCAATGTTCCGTGAAGAAGACTTTATCGAAAAAGCTAAAGTTGTTAAGAATGAGATTCGTTCTCAGTTGAACCAGCGAAGCATCCGTTATAACTGGCATGAACCTGATGTAACCGTACTGGAAGGTTTCCTTGCAAGAGGTGACCGCCGCTGTGCAGATGTCATCCTTAAAGCATATGAAAAGGGTGCTCTTTATGACGCATGGTCTGAAAGCTTCCACTATGACATCTGGAAAGAAGCCTTTAAAGAAACCGGTGTGGATATTGAGTTCTATACACTCCGTGAACGCAGCACGGATGAGATTCTTCCATGGGATTTCATTGATGCAGGTGTTACCAAAAAATTCCTGATCCGTGAATGGAAACAGGCGAAAGCAGAAACTGTTACACCAAACTGCCGTCAGAAATGCTCTGGCTGTGGTGTACTTAAATACAAAGGAGGTGTGTGCTGTGAAAGTAAGAATTAAGTTTGCCAAAGCCGGGCATATGAAATTTGTCGGCCATCTGGACACTATGCGTTATTTCCAGAAAGCCATCCGCCGTGCTGAGCTTCCGGTTGCATTCTCCGGTGGCTACAGTCCGCATATGATCATGTCTTTTGCGGCACCACTTGGTGTTGGCACAACCAGTCTTGGTGAGTACTTTGATATGGAACTAACTGAAACAGTTCCAACAAAAGAGATTGAAAACCGCCTGAATGCTGTTATGGCAGAGGGTGTTTCTATCTGCTCTGCTCGTCAGGTAGAAGACGGTAAGGCAAGTACCGCTATGGCTCTGGTAGCTGCTGCCGATTATTTTATACAGTTCCGCGAAGGAAAAGAACCTGCTGCAGACTGGCGTGCCGGACTGGATGATTTTCTTTCCCAGAAAGAGATCATTGTAACCAAGAAAACTAAACGCAGTGAAAAAACGGTAGACATCCGTCCATATATTTATGAAATGCATTTAGACGGTGAAGGTGTTTTCATGCAGCTTGCTTCTGCAAGTTCCAACTACACCAAACCGGAACTTGTCATGGACACTTTCCTTCGTTGGATGGATGAGGAACCGCTTCCATTTGCATACATGATCGAACGTCGTGAGATTTATGCCAACAAAGGTGATGAAGAACATCTGAAACTCGTTTCTATGGAATCATTAGGTGAAGAAGTTGAATAAGCTGATCATTACAGAAATGCTTCTTAACGAAGTTCCCTGTACCGTCTGTGCAATCGTCCAGGACCAGAAGGTAATTGAACTTCGTCTGGAGCCTTCCGGGAAAAAAAATACTCTTAACAATATTTATGTAGGACAAGTTGAAAACATTGCCGCCAATATTCAGGCGGCTTTTGTCCGTTTAAGCGATTCCGTAAATGGCTATCTGCCTCTGAATCAGTGTACGAATGCCATTTACACAGATGGTCGAAAAACAGATCAGCCCCTGCGTCCTGGAGACCAGCTTCTGGTCCAGATCAACCGTGAAGCCATGAAAGGGAAACTTCCTGCACTGACCGCAAATCTGAATTTTTCGGGAAAATATCTTGTTCTGACTACAGGAAATCGAAAAATAGGTTTTTCCAACAAACTTTCCAAGGAAGAGAGCAGTCTTCTGAATAAATGGCTGGAAGAAGAACGTAGCCTACCGGAACGTGAGTATGGCATCATTGCCCGTACAAATGCTGCAGAAGCTTCCAAAGAAGAATTTTTTCATGAATTGGAAATGCTGAAAAAACAATATGAAAAAGTTGCCGTTCATGGACGGAACCGTACCTGTTACAGTCTTCTATATGAAGCAGAACCATTTTATCTGGCAGCAGTTCGCGATGTCTATACCAGAGATCTGGATGAGATTGTTACTGATATTCCTGAAATACATGAAAAGATCTTCGCTTATCTCAGCGAATTTCAGCCGGATAAACTGGAGATTCTTAAGCTGTATCAGGATAAATTACTTCCACTATATAAGCTTTACAGTCTGGAGGGTGCGATCGATGAAGTATGCCATGAAAAGATCTGGCTGAAAAGTGGAGGTTTTCTTGTTATCCAGCAGACGGAGGCGTTTGTTTCCATTGATGTCAACAGTGGCAAATATACTGGAAAGAAAAAAGCAGAAGAGACTTACCGTAAAATAAATCTCGAAGCCGCTGCTGAAATTGCCCGTCAGATTCGACTTCGAAATCTCTCCGGGATCATTCTGGTTGATTTTATCAATATGGAAAACCCGGATCATCAGGATGAACTTTTTCATGTTCTTCAGAAATATCTCCGCAAAGACCCGGTCAAATGCAAAGCAATTGATATCACGCCACTTCATATCCTTGAAATGACCCGTCAAAAGGTTCGGCGCCCATTGATTGAAGATCTGAGGGAATTAAGTGCGAAATAAATTAGATATAATCTTAACTATTTTTTAACACTAGTTTCATTGACTTTTGGTCATATTTGAGGTTATAATGTTTGTCGGCTAAGTAATTGACTAATAAAGAGCCATTACATTGATTTAAAAATTATAGTATAAAGGCAGGTGAACAGAATGGATAATTGTGATTCTCACGGGCGAAGTTGTCGCACAGGACGAAAGAGCTGCATAGGATGTGATGGAATCATTTTTTATCACATTCTGTTTTAATTTGTCTATTTTTCTTTTCTATTTCTTATAGATCTGATTTTTATTCAGATACTCTTTTATCCTGTTAACAGATCCCATGAACACAATTAATAAAACCCAATATGACATGTTGTTTTTAACTTAAAAAGGCATGCCTTATTTGTGTTCGGTTAAATAAAAGAACAGGAGGGATACTGCATGGAAAAAAGAGTGCAGGACTACACCAGTGAGATTCTGGAAGTAGTAAAAAGCAATGCGTCACCGGCAGTTCTGTGTCAGCGTCTTCAGGATTATCATGAAAATGATATTGCTGATATATTAGAAAAGCTGAGCCCGGCAGAACGCTGCAAGTTATATAGAATTCTGGATATGGATACTATTTCCGATATTTTTGAATATACGGAAGAAGCAGATGTTGTTAAATATCTGGAGGAAATGAATATCCGAAAAGCCGCTGCAATTTTATCAAAAATGGATACAAATGTATTATCCGATGTTTTGCAGCAGTTTGATCGTTCAAAACGAAAGATCTTTATTGAATTACTGGATGACGAAGTTCGTCACGACATCGAAATGATCAATTCTTTCGATGAAGATGAAATCGGTAGCCGTATGACAACAAATTATATTGTCATCCACGAGAATCTTACTGTCAAAGAAGCCATGACTGAACTGGTTTCTCAGGCTGCTAAAAATGACAATATTTCTACTATTTTTGTTATTACTGCATCTGAAGAGTTTTATGGTGCCATTGATCTGAAAGATCTGATCATTGCACGCCGCGATCACCCTCTTGAAGAACTGATCGTAACTTCTTATCCTTATGTGTATGGTACTGATCTGATTGATGAATGTATCGAGGATCTGAAAGATTATTCCGAAGATTCTATCCCGGTACTTGACAACGACAATCGTCTGCTTGGTGTTATCACCTCTGCTAACATCGTAGATCTTGTCGATGATGAAATGGGCGATGACTACGCAAAGCTGGCTGGTCTGACAGCGGAAGAGGATCTTAATGAACCGCTCAGGGAAAGTATGAAAAAAAGAATGCCATGGCTGGTCATTCTTCTTGCTCTCGGTATGATCGTATCTTCAGTTGTTGGTATATTTGAAAAGGTTGTTACCAATCTGCCGATCATCATGTGTTTCCAGTCTCTGATCCTGGATATGGCCGGTAACGTTGGTACACAGTCCCTGGCGGTAACGATCCGTGTTCTTATGGACGAATCCCTGACAGCCAAACAGAAATTTGAACTTGTATTTAAAGAAATGAAGATTGGTCTCTGCAATGGTGGTGTACTTGGTTTAATGTCATTTGCACTGATTGGTCTGTACATTTATATTATCAAAGGCAAAACCCTTATATTTGCATATGCAGTATCTGGATGCATTGGTTTATCCCTGCTTCTCGCAATGCTGATTTCCAGCGCCGTAGGTACCTGCATTCCATTGTTTTTCAAAAAAATCCATATTGACCCGGCAGTTGCTTCCGGTCCGCTGATCACAACCATCAATGACCTTGTAGCTGTAATTTCCTATTATGGATTAAGCTGGATCTTCCTGATCGAAGTCCTTCATCTTGCCGGATAAACACCATTGGGGACGGAGTTAGTGGCTATTTAAAGCCACTAACTCCGTCCCCAATCTTTATTCTTCTCTTAATTTAACTGCAGTTGCCGCCTGACGCCGTCTGGCATCGTCTAAGGCTGCGTAATGCTTCTTAGTAGTATTGACATCCTTATGTCCCAGAACGTCCGCTACAAGGTAAATATCGCCCGTTTCCTGGTACAGTGCGGTACCATAGGTGCTTCGAAGTTTATGTGGTGTAATTTTCTTGGTTGTCGTAATCTGTCTGGAATATTTTTTTACCATATTCTCAACCGCCTGTACGCCCATACGTTTGCGCTGGGCAGAATAGAAGAGAGCGTGCTCATGACCGGCAAGGGGAGTGATTCCCTCACGGACCTCCAGGTATCTTTTGAGTGCTTTTTCTACCTCAGGCCCAAAATAAACAACCATTTCATTTCCACCTTTTCGGGTGACTTTGATTCCATTATTCTTAAAATCTACATCTTCAATATCCAGTCCGACACATTCAGAAACACGGATTCCGGTTCCAAGAAGCAATGTAACGATTGCCAGATCGCGTTCTTTTGTTTTTTCATAAAACACACGTTTCTGGCCGGTAAGTGTATCGCCACAGTGTTCTATATAATCCAAAAGCATGGCAACTTCATCAGTATCCAGACGAATAATGCTTTTTTCATGGATTTTCGGTACATCAATAAGCACTGTAGGATTCGTATGGATCATTTCACGTTTGTAATAATAGGCATAAAAACTCCTCAAAGCGGAGATTTTTCTTTTCAGGCCACGTTCACCATTTGTTTCTGTTTTATCACCTGACTGATATAATTTCAGATATTCCTGGTATTCCTCAAGATCGACAGCTTTAATCTGATCGAGAACATCAACCGTAAAATCAGTCATGGCATGATCTTTGAATGCAGGATTTTCATCCAGAAGAAACTGGAAAAAAATTCGAATGTCATATGCATAAGAAATTCTTGTTTTGGCAGTTGTGGTCGTGTCAATTGCCCGGAAATAATCTTTACAGAATGGAGGCAGCGTTGCCAGAACCTGACGAAGCTTTAATGTATTTTCCATATCTGTATGTTCACGGTAAGTTGTTTTTTTATCGCTCATAAAATTAAATTTCCCCTTCAATATAAAAGAAACTATAAGAACTATAAAAATGGATTTACAAAGGGATTAATTATGGCATTTATCGAAAGAGCCCTCCTTATCTATATGAAAAACTCGGGTTTGTCGTATAGATATAGATAACTCTTTCAAATGCCATATTCAGGGATTTTTCTGATTTTTCCATATCTGACATTTGTAAAACATTTTCGTTTATAATTTTCAGTTCTTTTATTCCTCAAATTCCGCTGTTACAATAAATCCTCTTGGCGTATGTTCGATATTTTTTATGATTCCATGTGTTGACTTGATTCGTTCTGAATTTTTATAACATCCTGACATGGCCACAGCCGGTTCGATAATATAACTGTAATTCATATATGATTGAAACTCCGAGATTTCAACTTCATCACCAATATGAATCAGTCCCTGGCGTTCCATTTTAAACTTTTCCTGACGCATTAAAATTCTTCTTTCTGTCTAATTATTTTAACTGAAAAATTTATAATATTTTTTCATCCAATATAATCGTAAAAGGTCCATCATTGATCAATGATACCTTCATGTCCGCTCCAAAAATCCCATGTTCTACAACAGGTACTGATTTTTTCGCCTCCTGAATCATATATTCATATAATTCCTCCGCCATATGTGGTTCACCTGCTTCAATAAAACTTGGTCTGTTTCCCTTCTTGCAGTTTGCATACAGCGTAAATTGTGAAACCATCAAAAGTTCTCCATTTACATCTTTTAAGGACAGATTAGTCTTTCCATTTTCATCTTCAAAAATACGCAGTCCAAGCAGTTTTTTTAAATATTTATCCGCCACCTCTCTGGAATCTTCATGACCTGCTCCCACAAAGACAAGCAAACCTTTATTTATCTTTCCTACCGTATTTTCATCTACCTGTACCTCTGCCTGAAGTACACGTTGTATTACAAGACGCATTTTCTTCCTCCCGGATCTATATTTATATATCAATTGTATTATACCATCTACAACCAGCTAAGAAAAGCCCTGTACAGGACAGCTCATTTCTGTAGAACTCCTGTAACAGGGCTTAAAATATCCTGTTTATTATTTGGATATTTTGGTTCTGTCAAAAATTTTAATGGATTCAATTATTGCCTCAGTTGCATAATCAATACCAAGCTTACCGCTGTCTATGCAAAGATTATAGCTCCGTGCAGCTCCCCATTTCTTATTGGTATAGTAATTATAATAACTGGCTCTGCTCTTGTCAGTTTTTGTAATCATATCTTTTGCTTCTTTTGGAGTTTTTCCATGTTTGGATGCAATTCTGTTGATTCTCCAGTCAAGATCCGCATGCACAAAAATACTGAAACAATCATTCCAGTCTGCCAGTGCATAATCTGCACAACGTCCTACCATTACACAAGGTCCCTCACCTGCCAGTTTCTTAATTGCATCAAACTGTGCCAGAAAAATTTTGTGATTCATTGGCATATCTGAGAATCCGGATGAAGAATATCCAAAAGAATATGTATCCATTACAAGAGAATACAGAAAACTATTGGTTGGTTTTTCATCATGGTGTTCAAACAGCTCTTTGCAGATTCCGCTGTCATTGGCAGCGTGTTCCAGAAGTTCCTTATCATAACATTTAATTCCGAAGTATTTAGCAACCTCCTGTCCAATCTGTCTTCCGCCACTTCCATATTCACGTCCGATTGTAATAATTGAGCTTGTACTGTTCATAATATACACTCCCTTCTGCAAAAATCATGTTACTATTATACAATATTTTCAAAAGAATTCCAACTATTTTCTCAATTTATCCAAAAGTTTTGAAAAATATTCCGGAATCGGAGCCTCAAACTCCATATATTCTCCGGTTACCGGATGTATAAATCCAAGAATCATTGCATGAAGTGCCTGTCCCTGAAGATGATAAGGATTTTTGGAAGATCCATAGACCGTATCTCCAAGGAGTGGATGTCCCAGACTTGCCATATGTACACGAATCTGATGCGTACGACCTGTTTCCAGACGACATTCAATATACGTAGTCTGACCGAAACGCTCCAGGACTTTATAATGTGTAACTGCCTCTTTTCCATTTTTATGGTTGATCGCCATCTTCTTACGATCGATCGGATGACGCCCGATCGGTGCGTCTACAGTCCCTTCATCTTCTTTGATATTTCCCTGAACAATTGCACGATATCGTCTTTTAATACTGTGTTCCTTAAGCTGTTCTGCAAGGTTTCTGTGCACCATATCATCCTTACAGATCAAAAGAGCCCCCGTAGTGTCTTTATCGATACGATGAACGATACCAGGACGCATAACTCCATTGATTCCGGAGAGATTATCTCCACAATGTGCCATTACAGCATTAACCAGCGTTCCCTCCATATGTCCTGCACTTGGATGTACGACCATGTCTTTAGGCTTATTTACAACCATAAGCCATTGATCCTCATACAGAATATCCAACGGAATGTTCTCCGGCTTTATATCCGGTGTCTGCAGATCCGGGATATTTAAAATAACATGATCTCCTGGCTGTGTTTTATAATTTGCCTTAACAATACGGGTATTCACAGAAACCGCTCCATCTTTCAGCAGCTTCTGCAGATAAGAACGCGAAAGATCCGGACAGCACTCTGCCAGATACTTATCGATTCTGACGTTTTTTTCTGAAGAATCTATATTAAATTCTAGTTTTTCCATAAGTCATCCTTTATTTTTTAATAAAATCAAAATCCTCATCTCTGTAGTGGAAAAGAACGAGTATCACCAATGCAATGCCTCCACATACAACATAGATATCTGCAAGATTAAATATCGGAAAATCGATCAAAGAAACATAAATAAAATCTACAACATATCCTCGAAATGCCCGGTCAATAAAATTTCCTGCCGCACCTCCTGTCAGAATACCACCTGCCAGAATCAATGGAATGTAATATCCTGTTTTGGGAATTCTGAAGAAAAGCCACAACATTACAGCACAAAAAGCTATGCACAGTACAAGAAAAAGCATCTGACGTCCCTGAAGCATGCCAAATGCCATTCCTCTGTTTTCCAGATACTGCAACTCCAGCACACCCGTAATAAGCGTCATCCCGGATGTGCCCTTTAATTTTGATACTGCCCAGTATTTTGCTGCCTGATCTGCCACTATGAGTAATATAATTCCAGTAAACCACACCAAAAAACAGATAAAAGAAGCTTTCTTTTTATTCATCGAAGAATCTCCTGAATTCCCTCCAGCAATTCCTGATCTGTCACGGTACGATCAATAAAACTGCCTCCAAGGCCCTTCATAAGAACAAATTTAATCTGTCCCTGTTCCATTTTCTTGTCCTTTTTAGTCGCAGCAAGAATATCTCCCGCATGCAATCCCTCGATGTACGTTGGAAGCCGATAAGACTCACAGCCCTGTATGATCTGCTGATATTCTTTTTCTGTAAGCAGTCCTCTATTCAGAGAAATCTTTGCAGCTGCAATAAGCCCGATCGCAACACACTGGCCATGCAAGAGTTTAAAATCCATGAGTTTTTCTACTGCATGGCCAATCGTATGACCAAGATTAAGCAATGCACGTTCTTCCTGCTCTTTTGGATCACTTTCTACAACACCTGCTTTGATCTCACAGCAGCGACGAATCATTTTCTTCAGAAGTTCTGTATCCAACTGCTGTATTTTTTCCTGCTCCGCACACACAAACTGATAAAAATCTCCGTCGCAGATAAGCCCTGTCTTCAAGACTTCTCCCATGCCACAGGCAAACTGCTCTGCCGGAAGAGAACGCAATGTGTGAAGGTTCATATAAACAAGACGAGGCTGATGGAAAGCACCTACCATGTTTTTATACTGCTCCAGATCTACTCCTGTCTTACCTCCAACACTGCTGTCCACCTGAGAAAGAAGTGTTGTAGGAACCTGAATAAAATCGATACCGCGAAGATATGTTGCCGCACCAAATCCTGCAAGATCACCTACCACACCGCCTCCAAGCGCAATGATCAGACTCTTACGGTCCAGTTTTTCCTCGATCAGTACTTTATAAAGCTGTTGTACTGTATTCAGATTTTTGCTTTTTTCACCTGCTTCAAATGTAAACACAGATATTTTGGAAGCTACTGGTGAAAGAACTTTCTGTACCTCTGCCGCATAAAGCGGTGCCACATTCGTATCTGTTACAATACAAAAATTTCTGTTCTCCAGTCCCTCTGTCCGAATTGCGTCTGCAAGTTTCTCAAACCCATCCTCAAAATAGATCGGATAGTAAAAATCTCCGTTTCTTCTGACCTGTAATGCATCTGTGCCCATATCTTAGTCCTCCTGATCCTTACTGGTAACGCAACAGCTTCACACTGTTCCGTCCTTTTTTTGTCTGTCTGGAAACGCCCTCATACCGAAATCGCCCCTTACCACGTACCGAAATAATATCTCCATCTTTTGGCTCATATCCATTCGATGTAATTAATTTTCCATTTACAAATACCTGACCGCCTTCTATGAAAGGAACCATACTGTTTCTTGAAGTCTGAAAAGCCAGTCCAATCAGTGCATCCAGACGTACGGAAGCACATGTGCCATTGATCTCCTGAAATTCCGGCTCCGGTATATGTTCCAGATTATCCACCATAGAAAGTTTCATAGTCGTATGGCGTACTCTGGTCAGATTTTCTATGATATAATCTGCAATTTTTTCGTGACAGAATATCCATGCAGTATGTTTCTGTACAAGAATATCTCCTATCACAGCACGCTCGATTCCCAAATTGAGAACTGCTCCCAGAAAATCACGATGCGTCAGGTCCTCTGAAAATTTCGCAGCAAGTGGTTCTGCCTTCAGACATTTAATAGGATACTTCCATGGAAATAAAAGAGCATCAGGATGAAATGCTACCATCTGACGCTCTGCCTGTTCGTAACCGCCAAAACATTCCATAACTACGCCTGGCATTTGATTTTTACGGTCATTTATGATATTTTGTTCATTTAAATTAAGAAAATCCGAAAAAGTGACAATATCTCTCTGATAAGAGAGATTTGCCAGTTCCCGGATTCTCTTGATAAAGAATTCGTCTTTTTCCATTGTTAATCAATACCCTGTGTTAATCAATATCCTGCTCTTACAGACGGTACCGGATTACTTCCAAGAATATTCTGAAGATCACCAGTAATATCCACATTGTAAGGTCCAAGAATGAAGATATAGCTGGATACCTTCTGCAGGCTTCCACCCAGAGAATAACATGCACCGGATGTAAAATCGATAATCCTCTGTGCAAGTTCCATATCAAGTCCTTCAAGATTCAATACAACTGTAGAATTGTCTACTAATGTATCTGCAATTTCACGAGTATCTTCCATCGATGTAGGTCTGATTACACATACTTCCATATTTGCTGCCTGTGATCCCTTTCTGCTGCTTCGCATTGGAGTGATCTTGGATGAAGTACTTCGTGCCGGCTTGTCCTGTTTGACAGATACTTTTGGTATGGAAACAGTTTTGACTGGCTGTTTCGGTGCAGCTGCAACCGGTTCTTCATCATCAAAATCATCAACCTCTTCGTCATCAGCTTTTTTAGAGAATTTCTGGAAAAATTTCTTTACAGGCTTATCCTCCTGATCATCATCCAGGAAATCATCGTCATCACTGTCAAGAAGATCATCATCTAAATAATCATCTTCATCATAATCATCATTAAGTTTTACGGCATCCAAAAGTTTATCTAAAACGCTCATTTTAATCTCCAATCCTATTTGTCTTATGGCTCAATGCGAATAGTCTCTTTCACCGAAAATACCCGTTCCAACCCGAACCATCGTAGCGCCCTCCTGCACGGCAACCTGATAATCTCCGGTCATACCCATGCTCAAAACACTCATATTAACATTATTAATGTTTTTGGCTGCAATGTCAACACTTAATTTCTTCAATTGGCGGAAAATCCCACGATTCTCCTCCGGATCTTCGACATATGGAGCAATCGTCATCAGGCCCTTTATATTTATATGCGGCAATGCTGCCACAGATTCCACAAGTGAAAGAACTTCTTCTGTTTTCAGGCCGAATTTACTCTCCTCCTGTGCTACATTTACTTCAATAAGTATCGGAACTGTCACATTATGTTTTGCAGCTTCATTTTCAATTGTTTCTGCAAGTCTCAGAGAATCTACAGAATGAATCAGTGCAACCTTGTCTACAATATATTTTACTTTATTTCTCTGCAGATGTCCGATCATATGCCAGCGAATATCTGACGGGAGCTGTGGATATTTATCCATGATCTCCTGAACCTTATTTTCTCCAAAGTCTCTTGAACCTGCATCATACGCTTCCTGAAGCATAGACACCGGTTTCGTCTTACTTACAGAAATCAATGTCACTTCTCCCGGATCACGATTTACTGCCCTGCATGCTTCCTCAATGTTTTTGCGAACCTGTTCAAGATTTTCTGTTATCATAATTTATAAGCCTCCTGATTCGTATAAAATTCTTTATTAATCATTTTACCTTTTAATATAAAATTTCTTCCTCATCTACTTTATCAGCATTTCGTACAATATGATCATACCTCGCCAGACCATATGCTGTATTTTTTGAAACGATCGCATATTCTTCATTCTGATCCAGTATCTCTATTCTGCGAAATACGGCATACCCCTGGTTGATACAATATACACCCTCAAGTACACCGACATCACTGACTACATAGCGGCTCTGATCTTTCTGGCTGATGATCACGTCACCTTCTTTAAATGACTTCTGATCAACATAATACAGATATTTTTTCTTACTTTCATCCTCTGTATCCTGGCTTCCATCCTCTATGCTTGCATAAATAGACGGATTTACAAATGTACGTGTCTCGTTTCCGCTTTTATCTTTGCCAAGGACCATGAAACCTGTTTCCTGACTGTCTTCATTTGTTGTCGCATAATCAGAAGGTATCAGGTAAAATTCCTTTGTAACAATTGATGACAATGGAATTTTCAATCCAGTGACTGTATTTGTTACAAGTTCTATTTCCAGGAAACGATCTGAGGCATAGCGAATCACACCCTTGTTAAAATCAATCTTGCCATACTTAGCTCCATCAATCTCAACAATACTGAAATCTCCACTCTGAGTCATATCATCTTTCAGAAATTTCACACGCACAACCGTACGGTCAGCGAGCTTTGCCGCCTGCTTCTCACTCAACGGAATCATCAGGCTCCAGTTCTCATCCGAAACCAACGTATAAAGACTGTCCCCAGCTGAAACAGCATCGTGTGTCTTAAGATCTGTTTCATGATAAGAATTCTGGTCAAAGTCTTCTGCCGTAAGGGTATCCGCTGTTTTATTTTCGTATCCATCTGTCGAATACAAAATAATTCCATCCTGTTCTGCTTTGCTGAGTGTCTGCCCTCCATAGCTTACAACCCCGGAATCCGATGAAGTACCACTTACCCCCGCATACTGTAAGATACTTCCCTCAAGATTATATTTAAAGCTGTATGTATTATTAAATTTGCTCGGGTTATATCCCTTTGAAAAGCTCAACATCTGACTGCGAATTGCAGAAAGATCATCTGAACTCAGTTCAGCAGACGATTCTGTCTTCTGTGAACTGCTGATACCATATACCACGCCGTTGGCATTAATCTTGCTACCTTCCCGGGCATAATAACTGACATATCCCCCTGTCTCTGCCTTATATACTTTCTCTGTCCGTATCGCAAGTCCCGTATAGGTTTCATTTCTGGAAAGAGGTCCGGCAATGACCAGATATGATTCAATGTTGGAAGATGTCAGATACAAAACAACGCTGAACAGCATATAGAGAAACAGAGCTCCAAACAGCATTGTACCAATATTCAACCCCAACACACTTTTGATCTTCTTTAATATTCCTGCATTATCTGCAAAATGTTTATCCTTATCAGGCAAAAAAATGCCTCCTTTATTCTTTTAACTAAATTACATACTAAGGTATTGTACCATTTTCACCTTCATCTGACAAGAAAAAGGGGAAATTATTCAGTGCGAACATATTTTCCGAATATTTGTTTGCTATTACGAAAAAGGTATGTTATACTTTTTATTAATCAGAATGATCGTGAATCAGGAGGTATTTTCTATGGCATACGGCAGAATCAGCAAGAAACAGCAGGAGATTCTGGATTATATAAAAAATGAGATTCTTAACAGAGGATTTCCCCCAGCAGTCAGGGAGATTTGTGAGGCAGTTAATCTGAAGTCTACTTCTTCTGTTCACTCTCACCTGGAAGCTCTCGAAAAAAACGGTTATATACGCAGAGATGCCACGAAACCACGTGCAATTGAAATCATTGATGATAATTTTAACCTTGTCCGCAGAGAAGTTGTAAATGTACCTCTGGTAGGAACCGTTGCAGCCGGTCAGCCTATGCTTGCCGTTGAAAACATCGAAGGATATTTTCCGGTTCCTGCAGAATATATGCCAAATGCGCAGAGCTTCATGCTTAAAGTAAAAGGTGACAGCATGATCAATGCCGGCATCTT
The DNA here is from genome assembly GCF_025147765.1 of Blautia obeum ATCC 29174. Taxonomy (NCBI): domain Bacteria; kingdom Bacillati; phylum Bacillota; class Clostridia; order Lachnospirales; family Lachnospiraceae; genus Blautia; species Blautia obeum. The sequence continues at coordinate 1,880,087 of NZ_CP102265.1, read as the reverse complement.
TGACGGTGATCAGGTTCTGGTCAGACAACAGAGTTCTGCTTCTAACGGAGATATTGTAGTTGCACTGGTAGAAGATTCTGCCACGGTTAAGACTTTTTACAAAGAAGACGGCTATTATCGCCTGCAGCCGGAGAATGATTCAATGGAACCGATTCTTGTACATGATAATCTCAAAATTCTTGGTAAAGTATTTGGTGTTTTTCGTTTATACGAGTCAAGACCACCGGCTTAGCCGGTGGCTTGCTTTGACCCTATAAGGGTCTATTACCGGCACTGGAGTCTAAAGACTCACTGAAATAGGTTCGCCAAGCGCAACATCATTTACCCACTAAGCCCTAAAGGGCTTCTTTTATTTGTTCGGTTTTACTGGCTCACCCGTGAACGGGTCAATATACTCTTTCAGTGTCATCTGGTCATATTCCAAATCTTCTTGTAACTGATTTGCTATATATTCCTGTATTTTCTTTGCATTTTTCCCTACCGTATCTACATAATATCCTCGACACCAGAAATGTCTATTTCCATATTTATATTTTAAATTTGCATGTCTTTCAAATATCATAAGTGTACTTTTTCCTTTTAAGTACCCTACAAAATACGATACACTTATGCTCGGTGGAATTTCTACTAGCATGTGTACATGATCTGGACATATTTCCGCTTCTACAATTTTTACACCTTTTCTCTTACATAACATACTCAAAATATTCGCTATATCCTGCTTTATTTTTCCATATGCTACTTTTCTTCTATATTTTGGTGCAAATACAATATGATACTTACAATTCCATTTTGTATGTGATAAACTATTACTATCCATTTGGATAACCTCCTTTGTCCTTTAATGCGGTTGGCGAACCAACATTATTGTAACACAGGAGGTTTTTTACTGTAAGCTGAAGCATTCCTAACTCACCTGCATAGCAGGTGGTTTATTTGTTTCCCAAAGTTCCGTTTTTCGGATCAACGAAAAACTACACAATGGTAAACAGGGCTTTGCCCTAACAATAAAAAACAGGAGTATATCAGATTATTTTCCGATATACTCCTGTTTTTCGCCATCTATGGTTTACATATTTTTTTTACAGTTAACTTATTTCAAAAATTCTGAAACATCCAGTTCTTTTCCATCTCTCCAGATTCTTTCAAGATCGTAAAAAAGACGATTTTCTTCATCAAACACATGAATAATAAGATCACCATAATCCATAAGAATCCAGTTTGAATTTCTTGTTCCTTCAATCTGTTTTGGTTCAAACCCAGCTCTTCCAAGCTGTTCCTCAACATTATCTACAATTGCCTGCACCTGGTTCAGATTGCTTCCGCTTGTAATCACAAAATAATCCGCGATCACAGAAACCTCTCGGATATCAATTACCTTTATGTCCAGTGCTTTTTTATCATCAATTGCTTTGCAGGCAATGCTTACCATTTCCTGTTCTCTGTTCATAAACATGTTTCCTTTCCGGATCAGGCCTGTTTTCGAATTTTCAGCCTGTCCTCATGTAGCATTGTATAATAAGCATACGCATCTTTAGTTGCTGAATCTACATCATTTGGATTTTCATCCAGATAAGACAACGTATCTTTCAGAATCTGATACATACACTCATCCAGATCTTCAAATGCCAGTCTGCGGATTTCTGTAAGCCTTGGCGCTTTATTTCGTGCCGGCTCGATATAATCTGCAATATAAACAATTTTTTCCAGCATAGTCATATCCGGTTTACCTGTTGTATGATATGTGATTGCAGAAAGAATCTCCTTATCTGTGACATTATATTTTGCCTTTGCAATATATGCCCCCAGTTTAGCATGAAGAAGAAACGGATGTTCTTTTTCAAAATCACTAACCGGAATATGGTGTTCTGCACATATCTTTAACTTTTTTTTATTTGGAATACATTTTGCACTGTCATGAAGCAGGCCGGCCACCTGAGCATTTTTCAGGTCATATCCGTGTACCATCGCAAGAGAAGCACAGGTAAACATAACTCCTAAAGTATGTTCATAGCGGTTTTCATCAAGATATTTGGCAAGTTTTTTTTGCATTTTTATGAAATCGTAATCAGACATTGTTGTGGCCAACTCCCTCTGTTATGTGATAAATGTGATTTTTATCTATATAATCAGCTACTGCATCTGGCACATAATACCGGAGACTCTTACCCTCCTGATGCCACTTGCGCAGCAGTTGACTTGAAATATCTATATTCAGTGTATTCAGGCTGATAAATCGGCCATTATACCGTTCAGACAAATATGTCATCTGTTCATTAAGTTTCTCAACCGGCACATGATCACGTACTGCTACAACAATCGTACAGGCTTTACATATTCTTGCCGGCTCTCTCCATGAGGAAAAATCGTACAGAGAATCCGCTCCGATAATAAAATAATAATCGGTGTCCGGATTTTGTTCTTTCAGTGTTTCCAGTGTATGGTAGGTATATGTGAATCCTTTATCATTCATTTCGGTCAACGAAAGTTCAAAATGTGGATTTCCGGAAATTGCTTTTTCTACCATAGATACTCTCTGAGCATCTGTGGCCCGTCCAATCCGGTTCTGTTTATGAGGAGGATTTCCGGCCGGCATAAATAATATCTTATCCAGGCCAAGCTGTTCATATGTTTTCTCCCCCAGTATCAGATGACCGATGTGGATCGGATCAAATGTCCCTCCCATAATACCAATTTTTTTACGTCTGGTTTCCATTGTTCTCTGTACTCCTTCTCGTATTACGGAAGAATGATTTTTTTCTTGTTGTCTTTTCCTTCACGGTAAAGAACGATTTTTCTTCCAATCACCTGAACAACCTGTGAATGTGTTCTCTCTGCCAGAACTTCTGCCATCTGACGCGGATCATCCAGGCAATTTTGAAGTACACTGATTTTGATCAGTTCACGTGCTGCAAGTGCCTCATCAACAGCCGCTGTATTTTCCGGTGTGACAGAACCCTTACCAAGCTGCATGATCGGTTCCATTTTCATTGCAAGACCTTTCAGGTATGCTCTCTGTTTGCTTGTCATAGTTTCAGACCTTTCTATTTATAATAATCAAAGTCAAATCCGTACATACGGACAGTATTTCCCTCTTCAATACCTGCTTTTTCCAGTTCCTCCAGGATACCGCCTTCTTTCAGGAAACGCTGGAAGAAAGCAAAGCCTTTTTCAGAATCCAGATTGGTATATCCAAGCATTTTTTCAATCTTAGGTCCTTCCACAACAAAGATATCCGGATCTTCAGGATGTCTCTCAACTGTAAACGGAAGATTTTCGGTAAATAATTCATCCTCTGGGAAGAATTCCTGTTCAAATACGATACGCTCTGCCGGAACACTGTCCAGAAGTTCCTTGATTCCGTAGAGAAGTTCTTTCAGTCCCTGACCTGTTACTGCCGAAATCGGATAAACCTTGATTCCCTTTGGTTCAAACTCTGCCTTAAGACGGTCAATAGGATTCTCCTCACCGTCATCAAAAATACAATCGATCTTATTTGCAGCAATCAGCTGAGGTCTTGCCGCAATGTCCGGATTATATGCTTCCAGTTCTTTGTTGATCTTATGAATATCGTCTACCGGATCACGTCCTTCGGTAGATGCTGCATCCACAATATGAACAAGAACACGGGTACGTTCGATATGTCTCAGGAATTCATGGCCCAGACCAATTCCCTCGGATGCACCTTCGATCAGTCCCGGAATATCAGCAATAACAAAGCCACCATTTGCTGTATCCACTACACCGAGGTTCGGACTTAATGTTGTAAAGTGGTAATTGGCAATTTTCGGCTGGGCATTTGTTACTCTGGAAAGGAATGTGGATTTTCCAACATTTGGAAAACCAACAAGTCCAACATCTGCGATCACTTTCAGCTCCAGAAGGACTTCCAGCTCCTGCGCCGGCTGGCCCGGCTGTGCAAATTTAGGAACCTGCATGGTAGGAGTTGCATAATGCTGGTTTCCTTTTCCACCACGTCCGCCCTTCAAAACGATCTGACGGCGGTTCTCTCCGGACATATCTGCAATCACCTTGCGTGACTGTGCTTCCATAATTACAGTTCCTTCCGGGACTTTCAGAACAATGTCATCACCATCAGCTCCATGGCAGCGTTTTTTCCCGCCTTCCTGACCGTCCTGTGCTTTAAATTTGTGTTTATGGCGATACTCGCCAAGCGTATTCTGACCTTCATCCACTTCAAAGATCACATCTCCGCCTCTTCCGCCGTCTCCGCCGTCAGGACCGCCATTCGGTACATACAGCTCTCGGCGGAAGCTTACATGTCCATCTCCGCCCTTTCCTGAACGGATGATGATTTTTGCTCTGTCTGCAAACATATGTCGCTCCTTTTTATTTTAAATCTAAAGAAAGGCTCCAAACCTGAACGATTTGAAGCCTCACGCTGAACTTGATTATTCTGCCTCTACAGGAACGATAGAAACCTGTTTCTTATCGCGTCCTTTTCTGGTGAATCTTACTACACCATCTGTCAGTGCAAATAATGTATAATCTTTACCACAGCCTACATTTTCACCTGGGTGAATCTTTGTTCCACGCTGTCTGTAAAGGATGTTTCCAGCTTTAACAAACTGTCCGTCTGCTCTTTTGGCACCTAATCTCTTGGATTCGGAGTCACGGCCGTTCTTTGTAGAACCAACACCTTTTTTATGTGCGAATAACTGAAGGTTCATTTTCATCATGTCGTTACACCTCCCTGACTTTTACTTTTAAATAACGTTTAGAATAACTATTCTCAATTTCTGTCAGTCCGAGAACAAGAGAATCCATCAAAAGAGTTCCCTCTTTTGTAACAGGTTTCATGAAAGAGAAAGAAACAAATCCATCACTCTCTTCTGCCTGAATCTGATCTCCTGTCAGCTGTTCCAGGGAATTCACCGTATTGATTATCAGAGCAGAGACAGCGGCACATATAATGTCGTATCCCTCTTCTGCATATCCGGCATGCCCTTTGGATGTAAAACTGACATATGAATTGTTCTTCTTACTGACTGTCACTGTAATCATGCAAACACCAGATTAAGCGTTGATCTTTTCGATTTTAACTTTTGTAAACTGCTGTCTGTGACCGTTTTTCTTGTGATATCCAGTTTTTCTTTTGTATTTGTAAACGATAACTTTTTTAGCCTTTCCGTTTTCAACTACAGAAGCGGTAACACTGGCATTAGCTACGTCAGCTCCAACTTTTAAACCTTCATTGCTAACTGCAAGAACGTTATCAAAAGTAACGGTTTCACCAGCTTCAACACCGAGCTTTTCAACTCTGATTACGTCGCCCTCGGCAACTTTGTACTGTTTACCACCTGTTGCAATAATTGCGTACATCTGTGGCACCTCCTATAAACTTTACTCGCCAGATATGGTGGAATGAGTTCCAACTCATGCTCTTAAACCTCTCTGTGCGGCATCTGCTATATAGTAGCATGGTTTTTTGTACTCGTCAAGAGAAATAAAATATTTTTTAAAAATTTTATATGTTTTATGAAGGTTTCCCTACAAAAAGGGATTCTGTCCCCCAACAGAATCCCTTGATTACCCCATCTTATGTAATTCTTGTCCAAATTAGTCCAAAAAGACTGATCCCAGATTCTTTTTTACTTTTTATAAAGCAGTTACGATCTTATCCTGTAAGGATTCCGGAATCTCTTCTTTATCCAGGGACATACTAACGACAAATTTAACATTAAATTTCTCACCTACAGCATTCAGCTGCTCCAGTGTACCTGTAACGTCTTTGCCTTCCAGTTTGGCCGTTGTAAGAAAACTGTCAAGATAAACCTGCTCAAGGTCATGATCCTGTGAAATAATACCACATACAAATCCAACAAACTCATCTGCATTCTTAATCGGATATACAGATACATCGATCAGACGAACTTTGTTGTTCAGTTCATACATATGTTTTGTGCTTTTGTCTAAGTAAACAATGCTGCCATTTGCCTCTTTAATTGCGCCGTTCACTTTGTCTAACAGTACTTTTGTTTTGCCTTTGCCTTTCTTTCCTACGATCAGTTCAACCATGCTGTTTTCCTCCTTAGACACAATATATAATTTTTGAATAAAAACGATGTTGAATATGGTTAATATTATAGTGCAACTTGTTTTAAAATTCAAGAGTAATTTGGATTTTTTTGTCACTTTTTCCAAACAGTCTGAACATTCTCGCTTATACTGTGTTTATATTTTCAAGGAGGGATGTCATCTGCTGATAAAGAAGTTCTTTTGTAGAAGCCCCCATAACAATTGAAACATATGGTTCCCCATATGAATTCTGACAGAGCAATGCCAGACAGTTTCCTGCGCTGCTTGTCGTTCCGGTCTTTCCGCCAAGAACCGTTACTCCTTTTGGAGCATTTGCCTCACCTGTCAGATAATGATCCGTCGCAGTAAGTGACACACTATCTTCAGAGCCGTCACTGTGCTGGAATGTAACTGTATAACTCGGAAGCTGTGTAATTTCCGTGAATTCCGGATATTTCAATGCTTCTTTCAACATGAGATAGATATCGTACGGTGTTGTATAATGATTTTCGTCCTGCAGACCATGTGGATTTGTAAAATGTGTTCCTGTACATCCAAGCTGCGCTGCATATTCATTCATCATTGCAACAAAGTTTTCTGTAGAGCCACCCACATGAGTCGCAATCGCAGATGCCGCATCATTTCCGGAATAAACCAGAAGGCAGTGCACAAGCTGATCCATCGTCACCTGATCACCCACCTGAAAACCAACTACCTGTGATCCTTCCTCAAGAGTGATATTTTCCTGTGTGATCGTTACAACATCATCCATATTACTGTTTTTGAAAGCAAGAAGCGCAGTTATAATTTTCGTAATACTTGCAGGATAAACTTTATCATAGGCTCCCTTGGCATATAAAACGGATTTATCTTTAAGATCCAGCAGAACTCCCTTCTGAGCCTGTTCCAGCGAAACAGAATCCAGTGTCTGATCACCAGTCACCACACAAAGATCAGCTGCAAATGCATCTGCTCTCTGACTTATTCCTGAAATCTTCTGATGCTGAAACTCTCTGTCTGTACTGTAAGCCATTACCGGTTCGGAACCTATTCCGCCCCGCAGCATATAAAACAGTCCTCCTGCACCACATACCAGAATCAGCAGCAATGCAATCAGAAGAATTGTATTTTTCATTCTCTTTTTACGCATACGTCGTATTCTCGCTGAACTTTTTGATGAACGTTTCTGTGAATGCTGTCGGGAAGCATGCATCTGTTCCGGACGTGCCGACCTTCTCTGCTGACCTGCAGATGTTTTACCTTTTTGTTGTTTTGTCATAAATAGTCCTCTTTCTGGTCAATTGCTTTTCTTCGGATTTCTTTATTGTATGCGCTGCTCTGAAGTCCGACATTCAATACCATACCCATCCCGATATAAAGACTGATCAGTGACGTAAGTCCATAACTGACAAATGGAAGCGGTGTACCGGTATTTGGCGCGATTCCCGTAGCCACGCATATATTCAGGAAGCTCTGCAACGATATGATACTTGCCATACCACAACATATGATCTTTCCGGACAAGTCTTTTGCCCGCAGGCTCATCCGGATACATTCCACAGAAATCGCCAGTAACAGGATTACAATACTACAGCATCCCATAAATCCGTATTCCTCACCGGCTACCGCAAAAATAAAGTCTGTCTGATTTTCAGACACAAAATTACCATCATTTACAGATGCAACTTCTTTATCACCAGACAGTTTTTTTCCTATCAGTTCTCCCGAAGCAATTGCTGTTTTGGAGTTATTTTGCTGTTCAATATCATCACTGTACTCTTCATTCTCAGGATACAAAAATGCCATGATACGTTTTCTCTGATAGTCTTTGATCAGTTTCTGATCCGGCTGTACCACGATCGATACAAAAATAATTGCCAATGGAATAATGATCAGAAACATTCCTCCGATGATCTTATAACTGAGCCCTGCAATATAAATCAGGATGCAAAATACAGCCAGAAGCATAAGTGTGTTTTTCATATCCGGCTGTTCATAAATCAGAAACAGCGGAATTGCCAGAAGAATCACTGATTTTGCCAGTGTTTTGAATGTATTCAGATCTTCTTCATGATCCATAAAGAACCTGGCAAAAAATAGTATGATAATAATTTTCGACAGCTCCGTCGGCTGAAAACGGATAAATCCAAAATCAATCCAACGTGCCGCACCATTGGCAGAATCACCAAAAAGTCGTACGATCAGCAAAAGCACAATATTTGCGCCATACATGATCCACTGGAAATTTGAAATCCAGGAATAATCCATCAATGACAGAATAACCATAATGATCAGACCAAGAATCACACCCACAAGCTGTTTGGATTTCAGATCTTCCCTCGCACTTCCCACAAGAACGATTCCGATCACACTGATCGCCAGAAGAAAAATTACCAGTCTGAAATTATAAAATCGTAATTTATACTGTTTTAACATTTTGTCCTTTGTTCCTTTTTGGAGCATACGGGTATCTTCGCATGGATAACCGGTGGTTCCTGTGTGATCTGCACAGTCACCTGTTTTTCATCTATGGAGATATATTTTTTTACCGTATGAATCAAATCATTTTTCAACATGCTTATCATTTGCGGAGAGCAGTCGATACGTTCGGATACCAGTAGAAGTTTTATTCTGTTTCTGGCATATTCCGCAGACCGACCTTTTATCTGACTAAAAGATTTCACTGAAATCCCCTCCTTTAACAGAAAAAAATCCTGTTATTTATGAAAAATCTCACTTAATCTTTTCAGCATGCCTTTCTTTTGCTGCAGTTCCACAAACGGAACTTCCTCACCAAGAAGGCGCCGGCAGATATTACGGTACTCTTCTTCTGCCTGCGATTTCTGACCGGAAAGGGGTTCACCCTGATTGGCCGCAATCACAATCTGCTCATCATCCAGAATCGTACCAAGGAGATTTACCGCAAGAATTTCCGTCACATCATCCACTGACATCATATCGCCCCTGGCAATCATATCCGGTCGCAGGCGATTGATGATCAGATGAATATCTCTCAAATCAGAAGCTTCAAGAAGCCCTATGATACGATCCGCATCGCGAATTGCAGAAACTTCCGGAGTTGTGACAACGATTGCCTTATCAGCTCCGGCAATCGCATTGCGGAACCCCTGTTCAATTCCCGCAGGGCAATCCAGCAATACATAATCGAATTCTTCTCTGAGCTCATCTGTGAGTTTGATCATCTGCTCAGGAGACACTGCCGATTTATCTTTGGTCTGTGCCGAAGGCAGAAGAAAAAGATCCGGATAACGTCTGTCCTTGATCAATGCCTGTTTCATTCTGCAGCTTCCATTGATAACATCCACCAGATTATACACAATCCGGTTCTCCAGGCCAAGGATCACATCCAGATTACGAAGGCCTATATCCGTATCCACTACAACTGTTTTTTTGTTAAGCATCGCAAGTCCCGTTCCGATATTGGCAACTGTGGTTGTTTTACCCACACCTCCTTTTCCGGATGTTACTACAATGACTTCTCCCATTTTATTTTCCTCCTCATAGATATTTCCAGACTTCTGGTATTCTCTTATGTGGTTTTGCTATACAGCAGCCAGAGACTGCTGTATATGGTTAGTCGTTCGAGGTATTACTGGTATCACTGGAGGCATAGCCAGTCAGAATGGTATCTTCATCTGCCAGATTATAAATGTATTTCAGAATATCATTTGCTGTCAGGCATGCATTTCCCGAAGTGTATCCATTTGCAATTCGCACTGCAATAGAATACTCCGGCTCAGATGTATCTGAAGATGTCGTATATCCAATGAAAAGGCCATGGTTCGGGTGATAAATATCCAGCTCGGCGGTACCTGTTTTTCCTGAAAGTGTAACTCCCAGTCCATTAAACTGCTCATGAGTCAGAACCACCCGTCGCATACCTTCATGAATATCATTCCATACATTATCCGGAACATCACTCATCTGATTTACAACAGATGAACCGTATTCCTTCAATGTCTTACCCTGTGAATCAGTAACTTTATCCAGAAGTGAAAGATCATAGACTGTTCCAGATGTAGCAAGTGCTGTCGCATAACGTGCCAGTTGACTGGTTGTAAACAAATGATTACCCTGTCCAATATAAGAAGGAACCGCTTTGCTGTCCGAAACATGCGGACTTGCCTCTGAAATCTCTATTCCGGTTTTCTTATCAAGGTTAAATTCCGAAGCATATTTCTGCAGCTTGGTAAGACTGAGATTTTCTGAGAAATCTCCATCTGAATTTTTACCAGCAAGGAAACCAACCATATTGAAGAAATAGTTACAGGATTGTTCAATCGCTCCGGTTATCTCCAGCGATCCATGTCCCTGCTTGTTCCAACAGAAAATCGACGGAGTTACAAGATCAAATTCACCGGTACAATCAAAATAAGTATCATCATCGATCACGCCTTCCATCATACCGGTAACCGCCGAAAGAAGCTTCAGCGTAGAACCAGGTGCTGTCGTCTGCTGTGTTGCCTTATTAAAGAAAGGACTGGACTTGTCCAATGCAAGCTTCGTATAATAGCTGGTATCCATATTATTGCTAAGACGATTATTGTCATATCCCGGATAGGATACACAGGCAAGTACCTTTCCTGTTTTTGCGTCGGTAATGACTGCCGATGCAGAACAAGGTGCAAGTGCCAGCTGTGCCGGTTCAATTTCCAGATTGGAAATCTTATTGATCATAAAATCATAAGCAGACATGGCACCCGATGCAAGATTTGCATAACAATCATCTTCTTTTGACAGTACTCCCTGCTCATAAAGGACCAGACAGATATCCTGTCCTGTAATCTGATCATTCATGAGAAGATATTTATAAAGAAGTTTTGAAAATCCTGTATCTGTTTTCAGATAATCTGTAATATAGGAAGTCAGTGCCTGATATATTTCTTCTGAATCAAGATACTCTCCCTTTGGAGAAATGACAGAAATATCGATCCAGTTCTGACTGGCTGCATAATTCAGATAATCCTTCAGACTAATGCTCTGATCATTTGCCCAGGCCTGATAAGTGGCATCTGATGTATCCACCTCATTCTTATCGATCACACCAAGCGTATCCCGGAGCACTGTATCGCAAATATATGTAAGATACTCCTGCACCTCAGTACTTTCGTCTTTGTAAGCCGGCGGATCAGAACTTGTAAGCCTGTTAGTTATTGTATCAAAAACTTCCTGCTGCTTTTGTTGAAATTTGGCATAAAGATTTTTTTCTGTATCCGAAGCTTCTTCTCTGCTGAATTTATCAATATCGATGACGCTGTTTGCTATCAGTGCATTATATACATCATAAATCGGAATGATAATCCTACTTGCATCATTTTCGCCTTTATAATCGTATTCTTTCACAGCTTCAATCTTATTCAGAAGAATACCAGCCACACGCTGTTTCAGGATCTGATAAATCGCACTCTGCCAGTCTGCATCTACTGAAAGATAAACATCATTTCCGGCAACCGGTTCTACTGTTGTGTTATCATCGATTTTCAGTACTTTTCCAAGATTATCAACGGTTACCGTTTCCTGACCATCTTTTCCCTGAAGTTCCAGCTCCATATACTGTTCAATACCGGCTTTACCTACAATTGCATCATTGGAATAATCCGGATTTTCTTTCTTAAGACTTTCCAACTCTTCTGATGATGCCCGTCCGGTATAACCGAGAAGCGGTCCCATGCTCTCGTCATCAACATACTGACGTACAGAATCCTCCAGAACATCGATTCCCTGGAGTTCATTCTGGTTTTCCATAACTGCTGCAACTGTACTTTCACTAACGTTCGTTGCAATCGTAACCGCCATATATTTCTGGAAGCTGTTCGTACTCAGCTCATACCGCATGATTGCAATATCAAGAACTTCCTGTTTGGTAAGTTCCTTCGGAAGCCCATATTTTTTTAATTCTTCATCTGTATAAGCATCGTCTCCATAAAGTACGATAGAAAATCCCTTATTTCCACTGAGATAAGCAACCATATCTTCTGCCGTTGCCGCCGCCTCATCTTCTGTCAGGTCATCGATCAGTGCATGTCCATAGATATCCGCCTTAAAACGACTCAGTGTAAATCCTTCCTCTACGTCAAACGCATAGTTTCCATCCTTATCCAGCTTAATATGGAAAGAATTCGACAGCTGATCGCCGTTTTCTGCAAGGATCTTCAGGACTTTATAAGCCACCCCGTTCAGCGTCAGATTTTTCTGCCGGGTACTGTCATAAGTTCCATTATCCTCAAACGTAAGAGAATAAGATAACACATTCGATGCGATCAGCTTATTGTTTTTGTCATATATATTTCCTCTTGTACTCTTAAGCACACGCGTTTTCGTTGTTCGTGTCTGAAATTCATTTATATAGTTCTCACCCTGGATGATCTGCAGGTCAAACAGCTGTCTCACAAGAACAAACGCCATGAGAATAAATACAAGTAACAGTACTGTTGTTCTCTTTAACTGAATTTTTTTGATGATTTTTTTTATTTTAATACCCAAATAGACTCACTTTCTTTCCTGGTTGGACTCATAAAATGATAATTAATATAATGAAATACTCTGTATACGATCATTGTCAGAAAAACAGTATAAAAAATTTCCGGAACAATAATACGGGTAAAATATACCCCCAGACCCAGTCTGCCCCTCAGCAGGAACTGAAGTGCATAAACCGCCAGATTATACAGAAAATCCATAATCGCAGTCAGCAGCATCGGTACTTTTATATCATCATCATAATAAATACGAAATGCATAACCGCTCAGGAATCCCGCATACATATAGATCAGTGCATAAAACCCAAAAACGGATCCATAAAACAGATCCACAAGCAGACCACAGAAAAAGCCTGTCCACAATCCGCTCTTACGTCCACGCATAAGCCCCATAGATACGCAAAGGATCAGTAACAGGTTCGGTGTGATCGAGCCAATAGAGATCAGATGCAGCACTGTTGACTGCATCAGAAAACAGACAATGATCGTAAAAAACAGAACGATCTTACTTTTCATTCCTCGGCCCCTTCCTCTGTGGAATCTTTCTTGTTGACAGTAATTACAAATACATCCTTCAAGTGCTGAAAATCTACAGGTGTAACGATTGTTCCTGATTTCGTCAGATTGTTGGTATCTAATTGAATATCGCTGACATATCCGATAAACAGACCTTCTACGTATTTTTCACTGATATTTGAAGTAACAACCTGCTCACCTACTGTTACTTTATCTTCTTTGTCATACAGCTGTGTAAAACGCAGTTTCCCTTCATCGATCAACTCCAGGTCACCTTCCACCACACAATTGTCATCTGTACCGACTGTCATGGCACTGACATTACTACTGTCATCAATAATGGAACGAACAGTTGCCCAGTTACTGCCCACCTCGGTAACAATGCCGACAAGTCCCTTGCCTGCAATTACATTGTTATCTACACGGATGCCGTCTTTGCTTCCTTTATTGATCATGAATGTATCATACCAGTTACCCGGATCTTTGGATATAATTCTGGCTGCGACCTTCGGATAATCCGAATATTCCGCATCCAGATCATAGAGTTCCTGCAGTCTGGAAAGCTCGGACTGATTCTGAATAAGAATATTGTTCTGTTCTGTTAAAGTATCTACAGTATTTTTCAGTTCCTCATTCTGATCTATAAGATCCTGTTTTTCCTGAAAAGATTTATTGATATCAGTAAGCCAGAGTCCGATTGTTGTGATACTTTTTTCAAAAGGAACAACGATCATTCCTGCCGCTTCCTGAAGCGGAGCTGATGTAATCCCGGAGGCAAGTGTGGCAACCACAGCACTTCCACAGAAAAATGTCATGATCACAAGAAGATGTTTACTTTTTAAATGTATTCGAAATCGAAACTTCTTTTTCAGGTTTTTCATGTATTATCATACCCCTAAAGAATTATAATTGTGTCTTTATAATTTGCGTTGTTTGACAGGCTGCGCCCATTTCATCAGTTCATGGTCACGGATGATTTTTTCCAGTCCTGCAACTGTCGCTTTTTCATATAATGGAGATAAGTTAAAAGATACCCCCGTATAACTCGCAAGATAATTATCTATGTAAGGAATCTTGGTACTTCCCCCGGCAAGGTAGATTCCTTCTCTTGAAATATGGTAAGAAATCTGCGGTGGAATTCTCTCCAAAAAAGTTTTCATTTCTGCCGCAATCTCATTTACGCAGTTCATAATTCCGGCATTTACCACATATCCGGATATGATTTCTTCTCTCGGCAGTCCTGATATTCCATCAATTCCAACCACCTTACGTGCTTCTCTGCGCTGATCATTGAGCCGTCCCATGGCTATCTTCAGACGTTTTCCGGTACGCGTGCCAATCTGCAGATTGTAACGTTTCCTGATCTCACTGCAGATAGCTTCATTCATCTGACGTCCACCGATCGGAATTTTTTTCGCAATGATGATTTTCCCATCCGTGATGATTGAGAACTGTGTACTCTGTGCTCCAATATTTACGATCATACTTCCAGCATTTCGGTTTAGGTCCACACCCATGGCAATTGCGTCTGCAATTGGAGCCTCTACCATATATACCCGGTTCTGCCTGAGCCAATGGCCATTTGCGACATGGTAATATGCCCGTTTCTCTACTGCAGTCATATCCAGCGGAACAGAAAAAAACATATCTGATCCGATTCCCAGAAAATGATCAATCTTTTTCATCATACTGTACAACGCAATCTCCTGCAGTTCAAGATTGGCTATCATACCAAAAGCCATCGGCGAATTCACCACGATATTGGCAGGAGCCTTTTCAAACATATCGTATGCTTCATTGCCCACGGCGATGATCCTGCGCCCTTTTGACGCTATCATGTTCTTTTCCATATAACTTTTGTTTTTAAAAAACGAATAAACCTTGATACTGCTGCTTCCAAGATCTATTCCATATGTTTTTCTTAAAAGCATAAAAATTTCCCTTCATTCCGGATACGCTCCCATCAGTCCCTCTTCCCGGAAACTGATATATCTGTGATCGCCTATGATGATATGATCAAGCAGATTAATTCCCAGCATTTCGCCGGCCTGACAGATTCGTTCAGTAATTTCTTTATCGCATTTACTGGGAGCCGGATTTCCTCCCGGATGATTATGAATCAGTATCAGATTGACCGCATGGTATCGAAGTGCTTCCAAATATACTTCCCGCGGTGTGATCAGCGTTGCATTTACGGTTCCTTTTGACAGCATGGTATCTCCGAGCAGATGATTCTGATTATCCAGCATCATGCAGATCATAATCTCCTGTTCCTGATGCCGCAGCTGTTCCATATAATATGCTGCAATAGAATCCGGACTGTTAAAGTCAAGCGAAATCCTTGCAGCCGTACTGGCAATCCTTTTGGATAATTCTCCGATGCACTTCAGCTGAACTGCCTTGACCGTTCCTATCCCATGTATCTTTTTCAGATCTGATACTGAACAGTGAAGCAGTCCCAGAAGTCCTGGATAGGGTGACTGCTCCATATGACTTAAAATATCGTTTGCCAGGGTCAGAGAATTCATTCCCCTGGTACCACACCGGAGTATCACTGCAAGGAGCTCACTGTCACTTAAAGTGTTCTCACCCTCTCGAATACATTTCTCATAAGGCCGCTGTGATTCCGGTATTTCTTTCATAGTATGGTTCATTTTGTTTACCTGTCGCTCTCTGTGACAGAACCCCAAAAGAATCAGAAATTATTTTAGCATAAAAAGAGGGAGATGTACACTCCCTCCTAAAAATTTCTAAATTTTTAAAAATGTCAATATTAAATGCGACACTTTTTTAACTTTTTTCAACTGATTTTCCGGATCTCCTCTTCAAACAGTTCGCCCGCTGAATGATAGCCGTGGATCTTACGCGGATAATTATTCACCCAGCTTTCAATCGCAGATATTTCTTCATCCGTTTTTTCATCGAAGTTTGTTCCTTTTGGAATATGTCTTCTGATCATTTTATTTGTCACTTCGTTGCTTCCTCTTTCATAGCTGCTGTACGGATGACAATAATATGTCTTTGTCCTGCTGCCTGCTCCCAGTGCTGACCGTTCAATTCCTTCACAGTCTGCAAATTCACTTCCGTTATCCATCGTAATCGTTTTAAATACTTGTTTGAACATATCGCCCCACTTTCTTTCGATCACATCCAGCGCGTTGACAACTGCTGCCGCCGTATGCTCTGGCAACTTCATCACAATTTCATCGCGTGTTTTTCTTTCAGTCAACACAAGAAGACTGTTCTTTGATTTCCCGCGCTTTCCTTTTACTGTGTCCATCTCCCAGTGTCCAAACTCTTCGCGTGTTTCAATTTCTTCCGGTCTTTTTTCTATACTTTCACCCGCTGACGCTCTTGCCTGCGTTTTCTTGACCTTTTTGTATGTGCGTTTCTTATTCTTTTTAACCGGAAGATTTTTATTTGTCAGGTGTAGAAAGATCCCTTTATCAATATAACTGTACAGTGTTGTTGTGCAGATCATCACGCTGAATTCGCTTTCTTTTTGTTGTGCCTTAATTTCCCCCAGTACCGCCGCCGGACTGTAATCTTCTTTCACGATCTTTTCTTCAATATAATTTGCCAGTTTGATGTCATTCCCGATCTTCAGACTGCCCCCTTTGCTTTTCAGATTTTCTTCATATTTATCATGTGCAATATCAGGGCTGTATCTTTCTTCCGTTGTCAGATCTGAATTAAGCGCAGTAAAACGTCCTCTTTTTAACTCTCTGTATATCGTGCTTCTATGCACATGTAGCATGTCCGCGATCTCTTTGATTTTTACTCCCGCTTTTATCAATGCTTCAATTCTGATCCGGTCTGCTTTTGTCAAATGTTTGAACGTTCTTTCCATCTCCGCTTTCTCCTTCTATAAAAGAAGCCGCAGGCGATGATCATGATCGTCTGCGGTTCCTTGTAATTTATACAGCCTTATTTATCCCTTAATATTTTTTCGACAATTAGTTTTTCAATATAGTCAGGGCAACTTCTTTCCCCATTTTCCCAGTTTGTCAGCGTTCTATATGGAATTTCTAGCCACTCTGACAATTCTTTTCTGCTCATATTTTTCTGTTTGCGTGCTTCTTCTATTTTCATTCTATCCGCTTCCTTATATTCTGCATCCTTTTTCAATCATTTCATTGATAATGTTTCCGTCATAACCGCTTCCGTAATATTTGAAGATAACGCTTCCATCGTCAAATACTATCCAGTCACAATTAGTATCATTTAAAATTCCATCAAGTGCAACATTGGTCGGCACCTCATGCCCGAACATTGAAAAATAACCAGCAGCTTCATCTATTGATGCAAAACTAAAAACTTCCCCGCCTTCTTCTTTGCATATCATGGTATAATCATGCTTTGTGTATCCTTTTACAGCTTTCATTTTCTTTGCACCTCTTGTCTTTTATTTTTTTCCTGCTATAATCTAATTAAGCACTTGGGGCGGTTAGCAGGAATGTTTAGGTATCCGCCCCCTGTGTGATCCCTTATTCTATTTTATTTTCTTATTTCTTCAAGTATTTTATCAATATGTTCCACGGTATGTATTTCTCCGTTTGTCCTTGCTACTTCTCTAATTGATACCAACATCGCTATTAAATCGGCTTTGCTCATTTCTTCGTTCTCCATTGTTTTCTCCTTTCCTGCTGTTCCCTTGTTACAATTATATTATATACCCATTGAGCCTATATGTCAATCTTTTTTTACTCATTGAGCTACTTTTTTGCAAAGAAAAAAACACTATGATTCCATAGTGTCATCTTCTTCCAGCAGATCATCAACCGTCACATTCAGAACCTTTGCAAATAGCTTCAATTCGTAATCGGTCACAAACCTTGTCCCTATTTCAATTCTACTTATACTGTCGCGTTCCAGTGTTATCCCTTGCAACTGAATTTTCGCAGCCAGTTCCATCTGCGTCATTCGCTTTTTCAATCGTTCAATCCGAATCCTGTCACCGCATAGATTCTTTTTGCCTTTATAGGTGTATATCTTCATCCTTCATTCTCAATCCCTTGTGTTAATGTTCAGCATCATTCTTGACATTAGCACTTTTTTCACCTATATTTGTGTTAATGATCAGAATTACGGAAAACTGATCAAATATTATTATATAACAAAGGGGGCTTTTCCTATGTTTGGTAAAAAAGCAGATGACAAAATCGCCAAGAAACAGGCGGAGCAGGAAGCAAAAGACAAGGCGGCTATGGAAAAATTCGGTGTTGATTTCGACAGTTACACTTCGGACGACATCAAAGAAAAGAATGTCGCATCCCTTAAAGAAATCGCATCCAGTCTTGCAGGTTCAAAAATGTATTCTTTCGGAAGTCTTTTAAGCGGAAATTCAAATGAAACTTTCGCACTTGAAATGTCACGCGCACAGGTTGAACAGAATTTCATTCTTATGCGTCAGAATGAAGAAATTATCCGCCTGTTGAAACAGATCACAGAAAAATAATTTTCTTCTTTTTTTGTACATATTGTCATCGCATAGATCCCGATCAGTATCATGTATTTGATCTGTTTTCGTGATATTGCACAAAAGGCAGCGACCGTTCTTTGATCGCTGCCTTTTCATTATTCCATTTTCTTACCTTTTAGATACTCACAAAACAGCTTGTCTTCCTCTTCGTCCGCTTTCTTTGCTGCCGCTGTTATTGATAACATAAAAATAGTTGTCACAGATCCAAACGCCGCAGACACGATCGCTGTGACGATGTACGATACCGGAACCATCGTTATTCCTCCGGAATAAATTCTGTGTGTTCTGGATCTCCTGAAATCCAGTACCCGTCTGTCGTCTTGTAAAGTACCCTGTCACCGATCTTTGCTTTCTTCTCGACATTCTTTTCATCAAACATCGTCACGCCACAAATTGCATCGTCTTCAAGCGAAGGTCTTCTGCGAAGGCGAAGCCTTCCATCAAACACTCTGCGGATCGTTCCATGTACTTCTTCTTCGCTTCTTGCTGCTGCCGCCGCTGCTTCAATGTCTTCTGCTGTGATTTCATCCATTATTTCTTTCACTTCTTCAGCCGGAACTTCGCCAACTTTTTCCCCGTTTTCATCATATGCATTCACAGATCCATCCGGTTTTTCTTCCAATGCCGCATCATCAGGAACGTCATCTGTCACTTCAACTTTCAACGGATACAGCTTTACACCTTCTTCATCCCATACTGACAAGCCATTCTTTTCTGCTTCCTTTTTTGCGTTCTTGATTGTTTTGTATCCCTTATTTACTTTTTTATCGAAAGTGTTTCCAACATAAAACATCTGTTTCCCTCCTTCCTATTTTGCTTTCAGGTAACTGATTGAACTGAATCCGATATACTCCACTCCATCAAGCGTCACAGTAATGTATAACCATTTCGTTCCATTCGATGTATTATAATAGCCGTAATTATGCACTGTGGTTCCTTTCGGAATGCAGCACAAAGCCTTTTTGTTCTTTCCAGCGTCGTTTCTGCAATACAGATCAGCTGTTGTGACGTAGGATCCCGCCAGCTTCTTGTCGTACTCTCTCGCATAGCATGTTGACTTGACTGTTTTGCTGATGGTCTGATCTGCTGGCTGTGGCTTCGCAGTTGTTGCCGCTGATCCATTCAGAATTCTGTTTACTTCTTTCTGAATAGTATCCGGATCATAACCGCTTGCCGAAAGTGCTTTTCTTCTTGCTTCTCCGTTCCCCCACTGTCCCGCAATTACTTCATGCGCTACGGTTGACACGCTCTTTCCCGGCGTATTTACTGGCTTGCTTTCCGCCTGATCACTGTCATATCTTGGTGTGATAAATCCTCGAATATATCTTCCATTCAGTGATACAGTTCTTTTCTTCACGCTGTCGCTGTAATTGCCTTCGGTAACGACAAAATATCCTGCTGCTTGATTAACGTATGTAACCGTTCCAACATGACGCGGTGTTCCGGTATTGTCGCCCACACCGTTATCCTGCCAATCATACAGCGTCGCTTCGCCCAGCTTCGGAACGTGTGCGTCATTTTCTTCCCATACGCCCATCTGCTTCGCTCTTTCAATCAGATAATAGCAGCTGATTTCAATCGGCATAATTGCCGTATATTTTAACGCAACGGCAAGCGCCGACCAAGTGCAAGCGCACCACTCCCATTCATACGCCATTTTTGTCCCGCGTGGGAATGCACCTGTGAAACTATTGTAAATATCAATAATTGATTTATATGATCCATCCGCTTCATTTTTTCCGATCCAGCTTTCTACCAGATTCACAACTGCTTGTCTTGAATACATTTTTACACCTTCTTCCCCTGATTTATCCACATTGTCCACAACATACTGTTTAATCCACCGCACGCAACACTGATGTCTGCTTTCAAACTTTTTATCCCCCACCTGATTATCATTGCTTGTATCCTTCTGATCCAAGATCAACGATGCATACACTGTATCAGGTGTATATGGCTTTTTCGCTCTCGCAAAAATTCGTTTTACTGGTTTCAAACCACCAAGATGTTCTACTTCGCACCACATCATCTGCGCCTGTATATTATCAACGCCATATGCTTCAGCTTCAGCGATGTATTTTTCCATCAGTTCCTTGAATAAATCATCCTGACACTTCTTTCCTGCATCCGTTGTGATAATCGCAATCAATGCAGCCTTTTCTTTTGCTGTCGGATTCCATCTTGTAGCTTCCCAGTCTACTGACAGTTTCTTTTCGATTCCTGCTGTATCAGCAGTCCTGAAGGCTTTCGGATCTGCCTTCAGGATCATCTGACACAATCTTCTGCCTTCATTCCCATAATTTTGCGCCCAGCCTAATGTACACGTTTTTTCATTGTCTGCATTTGCTGCTTTTCCGGCATACGCACCATATTTTCTTTTTCCGTATGTCTGCCCGCCAGATTCCACGCCGCCGATAATGTTGGTCAAAATTGTCAGATATTCTTTTTTCATTACTGTTCACCATCCTTTGACACAGATGCTTTTCGTGTCAAAACTTCGATTGCATTCTGGATCACTGTCGGAAGTGGAATTCCCATCAGTCCGGCATTTTCCGTGATGCTGATCAATTCATTTGCCATGAATCCAATGATCACTGCATTGCGAATATAATTTACACCCAACGCAAGATCCAGACGGTATGCGATCAACACAAACAGCAATGTCACACCTTTTCTGCACAGCCCCTTCCATCCGGCTCTGCTTTCCAACGCTCCGTTTTCTGTTTTTCTGCTGTTGTGAAAAATTCCCGCAACAATCAGCCCCGATAAATAATCAATCACCATAAAGATCACCAACGTCACAAGTGCCTGATCCCATCCACCGAAAGCAGCTGCAATCGCGCTTCCCACTACTCCAACAGCAGTGCAGATTCCTTCTTTCATGTCATATCCTCCTTAGTTTCATTTCGATCCTGTCAAGATCATCTTCTGCCTGTTTTCTTTCTTCCGAAAGATCGGCAGGGAAGACCGCGCCCGCGATCCTCTCCTGCTCGATCAGGACAGCCTGTTTTCTGACGATGTCTGCCAGCTTTTCCGTTACGCCGCACATCATGTCGACGACTTCCAGCAGGCTTCCGGTTCCGCCTTCATACGGTTCCTTCACTTCGCCCATGTCTGCCCCTCCTTACTGTTCTTCGCTCTCTTTGATCAGATCTTCGCATCCACTTTCGATCAGGATCTGTTCGACCTTGTCTTTCAGAAGGCGCGGCACTCTTTTGTACAGTGCAATCGCTTCTTCTTTTGTTTCCGCATACATGATCTTCTGCGCCCATAACATAGCCATCATCGTTTCGCCCTCCTTTCCGAATAAAATTTTGTATATTGAATGCCTAACAAAATTAAGCATATACAAGCTCCGACATTTCCAGCAGACAGGATTCCAGCATTTCATTCTTTTCCTGAAGCTTCTGAATTTCAACGGTCATTTCTGCCCGCGTCATTCCCCCACTTTCCGGATCCGGTTCATCATCTTTCATGTCTTCGTCTTTTCCAGCCTGATCAGTCTTCCCGTACTCCCAGTATTTTTCAAAGTCATCTTCGATCTGTTTTGTCGTGATCGTGCTGTCCGCCGGAAGTTCAAACACTACTTCATCAAAACGGTACATCTTCCGATCCTTTGCGTCTTCCTGACGGTATTCCTTGATATTGTCCGCCATCCTGACGGTCATTGCGCCACCCGGAAGATTTTCCATCATTACCTTTTCCGGCTTCTGATCTGCATCTACGTTCAAGTAAATCATGCAATTCCTCCATTCTTTTCTGATATTCCAGTTGTCCATAGAATCCATTTACGCGATATGCCACCTGAAGCAGTTCTTCCGTGTGGTATCTTTCTTGTAAATGGAATGAATCAGATTGTTCAATATAGCTGTTATACGATATTATCTTCTGCGCCCGTTCACGGCGCAGTGTTCCATCACGCTTCAGCTTTCTATATCCACGGATCAGCTGTCGTCTTGCCCTTTTGAATACACGACGCCGGATCGTGATGTGTGTTCTGCTGATTCTGTATCCTGCCATGTCCAGCATCGGTACGCCCCTTTGCCCCGGACGTGGCAGGTTCCGCCTTCGCTTTTCTTCTTCAATCGGCAACAGCTTGACAATTCCTGTCGTTTCTTTTATTTGCAAGTGCTGATTCTTTGTCATCCACTTGTCCAATGCTTTCACTGCCCGCTGTTCTCCTTTTATGGATCCGGATCCTATCGAAAAATCATCCATAAATGTTCCGCAGCGTATAACATATGGTATCTTTTTCCCTCTTCGCGTCGATCCCAGTGTATACAGATAGCGGATCGCATACGACATCGTAAAATTAAAGAGCCATGCATCAAGATACCCGCCGATGATCAGATGTCCGCCCGGTGCGACGCTCTTTAAATATTTCAGCAGTCCGATCGCATATCTTGCTTTCGGGATTTCCATCATCACCAGATCTATACATACATCATATTGAAGTGAAGCATATGCATGTACAACATCTGTTTTTCTCACATATTCTATTCCCAGCGATTCCTTCAGGAAATAACGCAACATCTGATCTTTCAGCATTGTCTGCCCGTGTCCCGGAATGCTTGCGTGTTGCGTCGGAAGCAATCGTGCCTGAATCAATGGTTCTATCATCAATTTCGTAATATGACCGATCAGCTGATGCATAATGCACAACAGTGCAATGTCCCTGATCTTTCCTGTCATTCCATCCGGACGCTGCCGGATCGTCACTGGTTCCATATCATCCGGTTCTATTCCGTGATCGACCAGATCTTCCACAATCCCAAGCATTGCCAAGTCAACCGCTTCAACAGCTTCATTTTTATACTTCCACGATCCGGATAAATCATCTATTTTTATATCGTCGCGTGGAATTCCTGCATACTTTTCAATAAACGTCAGTACATCGTTTCTTCTCCATTTTCCTTTGAAACATTCAACAACTGCCTGTTCGCACAGCTGCCTGCTTAACTTTTTATATCTCTTTTTATGTGCCATCTTATTTTTACTTTATGTGTGAAGCGACTTTCGGTTGCGACAGATCCTTGAATCAGGATTCGTCTTGTTACTACTTGCCGCACGCATAACCCACGGTTATACATGCCAGTTTCCCGGCTTCCGGTTTTACTGATTTTCGCTTATGCGCGGATATACAGACGCATTTTAGCAAGTTTTCACCTGCCTTCATAAATACATAAATTCGCGGACGACTGTTCCAGTTCGAGTTACCCGGCGCATTGTTGCCATTCTCCGCAGCCAGACCAGCATTCCCGCCATTGTTCAAGTTCGCAAAACGCCACGGGCAGCGAACCCCGGCGGAGTTGGTACCGTAGAAAGCCGATCCCGCGCCTGCATACCCTTTTTATTTTCTTTTCCTGTTAGGTGTGTATGAGTGGTCTTGCCCCTCTGGTCTGCTTACGCAGACCATTCACCCCGCTTTTTACCCGCGCCACAAAGCCGCGGACGACCGTACCAGTCCGAGGAACCCGGCGCATTGTCGCCAGTCTCCGCAGCCAGACCAGCATGCCCGCCAGAGTTCAAGTACGCAAAACGCCACGGGCAGCGAACCCCGGCGGAGTGGGCACCGTAGAAAGCCGACTTAAAATAAGTCGTTGAAGATCCGCCGATCAGCTTCGGAAACAGCACACCCAACTTTGACTTGATAAATGCTTTCACATAGTTCCATCCGGACGGCATACCGGAATATACAATGCCTGTATCTTCATAGTCCACTGTGATTGATCCTGACAGTTTCTGACTGTCGCGGCACTGATACACAGTATAATCAAATCCTCCTGCTTCGTTTGCAGTCGTGTCATACAGTGGATCCAGCCCGATCGTATATGATCCATCCAAAACTTCTACACCAGCAACACGAAGCGGTGTCTTTCCTGCTGTCAGGCTGAATGTGCATCCGTCTTTATGTCCCGGCAATGCTTCTGTTGCGCCCGAATGCCACGGCATAGTTGAAATACACGTTGTTGCTGTCGTTGTGATCGTTCCGCTGATGTCAAGATTGATCGCTGTGTATTCCGTTCCGTTTACTGTTACTTTTTCGATTGAAGATACTTTCACCAGATCCGCAAGGTTACGCATCCATGCATTCCATCTGTCTTTATTCGACTGTGCGCCCATATCACCAACCGATACCGTGGATCCGACAATGAATCCTGCTGCCTGGCTTGCAGACAGAAGAACCCTTTTCACATTTTCTTCCGGCAACGCCGCCATGTACTGATAGTTGTAATTTGTGCATCCTTCGGCAATGTTTGAGTTTTCCAGATCAAAATGCCTTAACTGCCACATACGAAGAATCCATCTTGTATCGCAGTCATTCCACAGTCCTTCATAAATTGTTTTCTGTCGTGCCTTCTGGACCCCTGCCGTTGCTGATGCGAAGTTATATGCCTTGATCCCTGCGCCGGATGTCAACGCGCCTTTGCTGTCCAGACCACCGGGGAATGTTGCGTGCCATGTGATCAGTCGCTTTTTATTTTTCGGATCCACATCCCCCGCATCCGGATAATAGCCGGATCCCCTTGTTGTTCTGAATGAAATATAATCGTATGCACCGTCATTCCATTCTTTAATCCATAATGCAAGCGCAAATGTATATACTGGTGCATCTTCACCAGTGATGTCAAAACCGTCTTCGCCTTCAAAATATGTGATGTTCATGGTTCCGTCTTCCAGTGACAGCGCGTTTGCTCTGATATACCATGTCATCGGATCTTCATCCGCCCAGTCCTCGACCGCTTCAGTATTTTCTGTACATAGCTGTGCTGCCGCTTTATCTGCCAGATCATCCATCGGTGTCATTTTTGTTATTCCTGATACTGACGGATCATAGCTTCGCAGTGTATATGTCTTTCCATTCCATGCCTGCGCTGCTGCTGTTGCAAATCGTGAAAGCAATTTATACTTGTCTGTTTCTCCTGCTGCCAGCGCACGCGGATACCATGACCAGAAAACCCGTGTTGTATTTGTTCCGTCAAGTAATTGTCTGCACGCAGCGTCAAGTGCTTCCGCCGAATTCTGTCCGCCATTCAGTGCAATCGCTTCCAGTGCCGCCGCCATTCTCTCATGCTGTGCATAAGACGGAAATGATAAATCAATTCCTTCCATTCTTCTTTTCCTCCTGTTTACTCATTGATCGGTGTTAATGCCAGATGCGGGATCCCCCGTTCTGTATAAATTGCATATGCATATTTGATATTTTCATCTTTATCCAACATATATGATGCTTCATTGATCTGCCCCGCAATTTTTACAGCTTCATTTGCCTTATCCAGAACTTCATTCGCCTGCTTCTGTCTTTCCTGTTCTGCCGTGACGCGATCACTTTCTGCTGACACTCTGCTTTTTTCCGCGTTCACACGACCTGTTTCTGCCTGCACTCTGGCTTCCTCTGCCTTCACGCGACCTGTTTCTGCCTGCACTCTGGCTTCCTCTGCCTTCACGCGACCTGTTTCTGCCTGCACTCTGGCTTCTTCTGCGTTCACACGTTTCGTTTCCTGATCAGCATACTGTTTCATTGTCTTATCGAAGATAGAAAGTTCATCGCCCGAAACGATCGCATCTTCATCTTTCACCTTTGCTTCAATCTCTATTTCAAAAGTGACCGATGTTACCACCTGCATCAGATCTGAAGATTTCACTTCCACTTCACACAATGCCGTTCCCGCTGCTGCCAGTGCCTGACTGTCCAATTCCACCATCACAACATTGTCCGTGAATTCACACGGTGTATATACCCTGTGTCTATCTGGTTTTCTGATGAAAGCTGTGACGCTGGATCCTGCCGGGATCGTGTACGGTTCCCCATGATTCAGTAGTACGGTTTCGACATATCTTGTTGCCCGATCTCCCTGTTTTGCAGACACCATATACTGTTTTGTCCCACCCGACATTTCGATTTCAATTCGCTGAATTACTTTTCCAAGTGCCACTGTCTTCCCTCCTTTCTATAATCCGAGTTTGTTCAGGATCTGCTGCATTGTCACTTCGGATCCATCTGATTTTATGAATTTCACCCCATGCCTGAATATCGCATCAAAAGTAAAATCCACTGCGTTTTCCACGGTTGCCTTCGATCCAAAAGCCACACCGCGCCCACCATGCAAAAAATGCATTGCATATACCGCTGTTGATACGAAGTCAATGACGGTCACTGTATTGAATGTATCTTTCAGCACATAACGAACATCATATGAAAATTCTGTATTCAGATCCCCGCCGCAAACAGTTGTCGCTTCCCCGATCGGAAGTTCTTTTACTGCTGACGTATATGCGCCCTGACTTGAAAGTTTATACTGCATCTGAAGTGTTGCTTTATTCTTTCCGTTGCAGGTTGAATATGTGCTGTCTGTCGTCGCTAAAAAATATACGCCTTCATTTTCCAGTGTTCCATCCTGTCCGCACCTCATAGAATCCACCTGAATCGTCGGCGGATTATATTCCACGACTGTCACTTTTGCAGTTTTTTCTGCCGTCCGTCCTCTTGTATCACGGATCTTCACTGTCACGTCCATGATCCCATAGTCTTCCAACATATATGACTGTGGCAATGCAGGAGGCGTTCCATAATATGTCCTGTCATTCAGTTCCATATTGACTGATACAATATCCGCACCGTATGACTTTGTGATATTCGCTGCTGTAATGGCTATATTGCTGTTATGTTCCACGAACATCCCCCACGCCGCAGGGACGCGCCCTTTTGTATCCGCGATGGATATGGAATTGATCACCGGGACACAATCATCCGGGACTGTCGCCCTCACCGCAGTATCCCTTGATTGATATACCTGCGATCCAAACAGTACCTGAACTGAAAGTGTACAGGAACCCGCTGTACTGTTTTTTATCTCTTCATTCCAGCTTTTCGGTATAGTATAGCTTGTATTGATCCTTGTCGCTCCGGACGTTTTTTTGTCCAGCGTATACGACTTTGATCCAATCGCCCACTTGAATCTGTACGTTGCATCAGATGACAGTTTCACAGAAAACAGTGAATCTTCATCTGCATTTTCTATATTGATAGGAACTGCCGTCTTTCCATCAATTTCAAATTCCGAAGCCCCCGGATCAAATCCGTATGGCACAAATGATCCCAGATCGTAAAATGAAAAGGTCATTTCTGTTCCTTCTTGTGTCGGATTCTGACCGTATACAATTTTGAAGAATGGTTTTCTGATCGTCAGCTTTGTTCCAATGTTCAGTGTTGCTTTTTTTACCCATGTTCCTTGTGCTACGATGGTATTTAATGTAAAGTAGGAATGCACTGTCCATCTGTATTGTTTTCCATCAATGATCATGACTGATGGCATATCTTCTTTTTTTACGCCCAGCAGCCAGTCGTCTTCATTTTGCGTGAACGTTACGGATGTGATTGTTGTCACATCTCCGCTGACGTTCCCAGTGAAGACAGCCTTTGCATATATACTTGTGACTGGTACTTCTCTTCTTGTCGTACTCATACTTTTACTACCTCGAATATTCCATCATCGTCGATCAGCTGTTTGTATTCCTGTTTCTGTTTTTGCCTTTTGACGCTCTGTGTTGCCGTTTCTTCCACCTGCTCCGCTTCTCTCCATTTCACGCCCATCCCGTACTGTGTAGATATGAAATCAAAGTATCCTCCGTCGTCTGCTGCTCCGACTGACCATCTTCGCACCGCTTCGACATTTTCAATGTGCAGCTTGTTGTACTGCACATATGCCACCGGAACGCCTTCCTGTCTGAATTCCAGTCTTTTGTTAGATAGCAATGTTGAAAACGGCAACACCCCGCCATCCTGCTTTTTTCCGATTTCCATTCCATCATCCGTGTAATGGAAATATGTTTCATTCTCTTTTCTGAATTCTTCCAGTTCGTCGCCCTGCGATGTCACAGTTTCTTCGACCGACTTAATAGACATATCAAATGAATTTGCAGTCTGATTCAGCGCTGTTGAATATTCATTTGTCATTCTTTCAATGGTCTTTTCATTCAGCTGTGAAGCATAGTCTTTCGCTTCCTGTTCTGCTGCATAGGTCAGATCCCTTTGTTCTGTTCTAACCTGTTGAACTGATGTCATGATTCCGCTTTCTGAAGATTTAATTGCAGCCTGTGCCTGTTCGATTGTCCAGTATCCTTCATTCAGCGTTTTCCTTGTCCTTGCCTGTGCCTGATCCACTGCATCGGACTTCATTTTTTCTTCTGTTTCTTCCTGAAGCTGTGCAAAACTCTTTGTCGCATTAGAAAGTTCACAGGTGTTTTTATCCGGATGTTGCGGATATTCCGTCATCTTCACGATCCGCTGTTTTTCTTTTGTAGCTTCCGTTTTTGAAATCAGATGCACTGTATCACCGATGTCATATTCCAGAATGCTGTATTCCTTTTTCTGTGATGCTAGATCCGCAACGTCAGCAGTATATGCTGTATACGGCTTCGATGCTGTGTCCAGCTTCGCAGTCGCATCTTCGATCAGATTTTCAGTGATGGTGTATCGTTCATCTTTCCAATAGCGCGGAATCACTTTATCTGAATACTGATGATTGTCAATATACGGAACCCCCAGCATAATTTCCGGTGTGATCCCATCTTTTCCCACTGGATAAATCCTTGTATAGAAATCATATGTATCTGATTTCAGTGTCAATTTCCGCAGGTTTAATCCTTCTATGAAATACGCTCCGCGATCCATTCCGATCGCTTCATATAGGTCTATTCTCTTCTGGATGTTGTCGATCTTGCATTCGCATCTGTATGTGTCCATAACCTCCTGAAGTACATCCCAAGCATTGCACGTTTCATCAATGCTGACTGTTCTTCGCTTTGTTACTGTACAAATTCCAACCGTCCAACCCGTTCCATCAAAAGCGAATTCCAAGCAGGCGCGCGCCGTCTGTGTTACACTCTCAAATCCGTACAGAAATTCCTGTGATTCCAGTTCTTCTATATTCAGCTGTGCTACATAACTGTTTTTATTTTCTCCTGTGTTTATTTCCTTCAGAACATATTCATCATCTTTTGTCCTGATATAATATTCAGCCCGCAAATTTTCAATTTCTGATCCTGTTTTCGGATAACTGAATGAAATCTGCTTATCTCCGGATGATAATGTTTTTTCAATTTTTAGATCATCCGGATCATCTATTCCTGCAATTCTCCTGTGCTGATCATCATATATCTGAAGCATATATCATCCCCCCTTTATAACCACATCGGGGAATACCTAACTGTTACCCTTGCGCCATTCGTTGAAAACGCAAGGTCATTTCTTCCCGTTTTCAGTTTAGGGAACGCCCACAGATCCACGGATCCGAAAGCGTTATCCCCTTCCTTTGTTATTTTTCCGGTCTTCCCGTTAATCACAATCGTTTCGCCATCCATCAGGC
Source organism: Blautia obeum ATCC 29174 (assembly GCF_025147765.1). Lineage (NCBI taxonomy): Bacteria > Bacillati > Bacillota > Clostridia > Lachnospirales > Lachnospiraceae > Blautia > Blautia obeum. The sequence goes on along the minus strand of NZ_CP102265.1, from coordinate 1,850,181 downwards.
TTTCAATAGTGTACGGTTCCCCGTTTAGTGTTATCTTATAGTTTGTCAGATCCGCTTTTGCTGTCACTTCAATAATGCAAGGTGTATCCCGGCTTCCTTCTGCGTACAGCTTTCCTTCCAGTTCCTGATCAAATATCCCTTCTGCTTCATCGTCAAAAAAGAATCCATCAAATTCTAATGTCAGAATTCTTTTTTCCTTTTCAAGCGTTTTTTCGTAATCATCGCCAGCCAGAAAACCTTTGTATTTTCCTTTGAATCCTCTGATTTCTTCCATAATGCAGGATGACCTGAAATTCTGCATAAAAGATGACATTGTTCTTTCCAGTGTCGCCCTGTTCTTTCCCCTGAAGTATATGGTCATTGTCATAGAACCCAGTGGAATATCTGTGTCGTACTCTGTCGGAAGAAGTGCTTTTGACATCATTTCATAGTTTGCCGTCATCTTCGGGGGCTTTGTTTCTGCCGTCAGTAATGTCGCCCCGTATCTTCTGACGTCAATCCCGTTTATGATCATGCTTTACCTCCTCCGTTTTATTTCATCTGTGAATTTTTCTTCCACTTTTGAATATACTTTCGTTGCCACGACTTCGCCGTCCATTGTTACATAGACATATACCGTTGTTCCTGTCATAATTGCATCCAACTTTTTATCCAGCATGTCGCCCAGCCTGTCATAGAACTGTTTCAATGGAAGGATTGCTTCTGCTCCCGCTTCTCCTCCTGCCAGCAATGTGTCGCCTGCCGCCCCGAATGCGGTCGGTTTCGTCATAATACCGCCGTTCTTATACCAGCTAATGCTGAAATGTGGAACTGATGGCGGATTCAAGCTGAATGATCCGCTGATAGACGGATGAGGCAGTCTCAAATGCGGTAATGACCAGCTGAAGTTGAATTTTGATCGGATCGCACTGATCGCATTTCCTACCGCAGTTTTTGCAGCATTGATCGGTGTTGTGATCGCTCTCTTGATTGCATTCCATGTCGAAGACGTTGCTGATTTCACGCTATTCCATACAGAACTTATCGTTGACTTAATCCCGTTAATCGCAGATGTCACTGCTGACTTTGCGGCATTGATCGGTGTTGTCACCGCAGTCTTCACTGCATTCCATGCCGTCGATGTTCCTGTTTTGATCGCATTCCAGATTGTTGTCACTGTTGTCTTTACTGCGTTGAATACAGTCTGCACCGTCGTTTTGATCGCATTTACGACAGTCTGCACCGCCGTTTTGATCGCATTCCACACTGTTGTGATGACTGTTTTTATTCCGTTCATTACTGGCGTGATCACGCTGTTTTTCATGAAATTCCATGCCGTCTGTACCGCGGACTTTATTGCATTTATCACTGTCGTGAATGTTGTTTTAATGGTGTTCCACACCGTCGAGATCGTTGTGCTGATCGCATTCATCACTGGTGTGACCACATTATCCTTCATGAAATTCCATGCCGTCTGTACCGCAGACTTTATTGCATTTATCACTGTCGTGAATGTCGTCTGAATCGCATTCCATACCGTCGTGATCGTTGCGCTGATCGCATTCATCACTGGCGTGATGATATTATCTTTCACAAAATTGATTGCTGTCTGTACCGCGCTTTTGATTGTTTCCCATACGCTTATGATCGTATCTCGACAATTTTCCCAGATAAACCGGAACGGTACGGTTATCAATTCAAATGCTGCTTTGACAACTTCCACTATGAACATGATCGCAACCTGAACCACATTCTTTATTGTTTCCCACACATTAGACACGACATCTTTCACAGCATTAAAGATTGTGCTGATCGTATCGTGTACGGTCGTGCAGAACGCCGTCACGTTTGTAACAATTCCATTCCACACCGTTGTGCAGAATGTTGAAATCCCATTCCAGATTCCTTCAAAAAACGAAGAAATTCCGTTCCAGATTCCTTCAAAAAAGGTTTTCACTCCATTCCAGACAGTTTCCCAGTTAGTTCCAAACCATCCAAGAAAAACATCCGCTACACCTTTGACTGCTCCGATTATTGTTGAAAAATATTCTTTCAGACCATCCCAGATGCTTGAAAAAATTCCTTTTATAGCTTCCCACGCACCAGACCAGTCGCCACTGAATACAGCAGAAAATACATCCCATATTCCAAGAATGACATTGAAAGCTGTTTGTAATGCGATTGCAATCGTACTGAAGGCAGCTTCCAACACTGGTGCAAGCAAATTACAGAATCCGTCCCAGATTGTTTTTATTGCTGACGTCACGTCGCTGAATGTAATTCCTAACGCTGACAGTCTTTCACTGATTCCTGCTGCAAATGTTGTGAATGCATCTTTGATTTTCTGCCAGATCGCCGTGATCGTATTTCTGAAATCCTCATTCGTATTCCATAAATGAATAATGACTGCTGTAATTGCTGCAATCACTCCCACTACAATCGCCGCTGGTGATGTAATCAATCCCAGTGCTTTCGTGAATACTCCTGAAAATCCGCCTGCTTTTACAAGTCCGGCTGACAGCGTTCCAAGTGCGCGTGATACATTTGCGCTGAACGTGATCACTTTCCCCAATCCCATCAGCATCGGTGCAAGTGCTGCCACAAACATTCCGATGCGAAGAATTGTTTCTTTTTGTCCTTCGTCCATTGCATTCAGTTTGTCCACAAAGTTCTGAATATGTGTCACAATATCACGGATTTTTGGCATCAGAATTTCCCCGAAGCTGATAGCAAGTTCCTGAAGCTGTGACATCAGGATCGTGATCTGTCCCTGAAGATTGTCATTCATTGTGTTTGCCATCTTTTCAGATGATCCATCGCAGTTGTCGATCGCTCCTGCCAGCTTCTCAAAATCTTTATCTGATCCGTTTATGATCGCCAGCATTCCGGACATTGCTTCCTTTCCGAATAATGCCGCTGCTGCCTGTGCCTGTTCCGCTTCTGACAGTCCACCCAGCTTCTGCCGCAGCTGTTCCATCAGTTCACGCAGCGAAAGCATCTTACCGGAACTATCTGTCAATGATATTCCATACTTATCCATCGCAGCCGCGACAGTATCTGTTGGCTTCGCAAGGTTCGTGATGGCTCCTCGCAAAGTTGTTCCCGCCTGGCTGGACTTGATACCTGCATTTGCCATCAATCCGATCGCAAGCGCAGCATCTTCTGCTGTGTATCCTAACGATCCGAGAACCGGGGCTGCGTATTTAAACGTTTCACCCATCATCGACACGTTGGTATTTGCATTCGATGATGCTGCCGCCAAAATATCAGAAAAATGACTGGAATCTTTTGCCGAAAGTCCGAAGGCGGTCAGGGCATCTGTTACGATGTCGGATGTCGATGCAAGATCTTCTCCTGATGCTGCCGCAAGATTCATGATGCCCTCCAAGCCGTCCATCATGTCCTGCGTCTTCCATCCAGCCATCGCCATGTACTGCATCCCCTGTGCAGCTTCTGATGCGCTGAACTTTGTTTTTGCGCCCATTTCACGGGCTTTTCCTCGCAGTTTATCAAGATCCGTTCCTGTTGCTCCGGAAATTGCTGATACTTTCGACATTTCACTGTCAAAATCCGCTGTCGTCTTAACAGCCGCAACTCCAAGCCCTGCAATACCGGTCGATAACGGAAGAAGTTTCTGCCCCACACTCGTTAATGTGCCGCCAACCTTTTCTGCTTTTGCTGCATATTCATCAAACGGCGCACGCGCAAGTTCTGCGTTCACATTTTTCAATTCCGCTTCCATTTCAGTCAGTGCAGCTTTCGACTGATTCACTGCCGCTTCCTGCTTCGTGATCGCTGTTTCTGTTTTTGTGATCTGGCTTTCACTGGTGGACAGCTGCGAAGACAACTTTTCATATTCTGCCTTCAGCTTCTGTGTTTCTTCGCTGTCTTCGCCTGTCGCTTTCGCACTATCTTCATATGCTTTTTTTGCCGCTTCAACCTTTGTCTTCAGCTGATCGTGCGCTGTTTTTTGCAGTTCCAACTTCTGTTTTAAGTTGTCATACTGTTGTCCATTCTGTTGCACGATCCCCTTTTGAACATCTATCTTCGATGTCAGTTCGGTCACTCTTGCACGCAGGGCGTCCTGCGCGGATCCGCTTAACTTTGCTTGTGCCGCAGCCAGCGAATGCTGTGCTGTCAGGTTTTTCATCTCTGCTGCTGCCTGACGCATCGCCTGCTGATACTGCGACGTTTCTGCCCTAATCTCAATTAAGGTCTTAGCCATGTTTCGCGTTCCTTTCTTTACTTCTCATCGACCGTCCTAATCTCGAATGCCGCATGATCTAAAAGGCTCATGATGTCCGCTTCTATGCACTGCTGATATGAGTTTTTCATAAGATTGATACAGATCTTCACTATCCGATCCACATTTTCCCTGCATATCTTCCACAGGTTTTCACCCGGATCTTCATCGTTATATCCATTTTCTTCGTCATATTCGTCGAAAGCAGATTTTTCTTTCTGTATCTTTTCAGGATGTTCTGGATTAAGATCCAGAAATTTCTTCGTGATCACATCCTGCATCATGAAATGGATTTCTTTCACAGCTGACAATACATCTTCCGGATCGGCTTCTTCCACCTCCCGCTGTCTTGCTCCGAATACTGTCATTAAGATCTTCGTATTCGCTTCAAAAGCATCACTGATCGAATCACTGTCATTCCGTTCCATGATTTCCGTATATCTGCGATACATTTCCACTGAAATCGTCGTGCAGACATATTCTTTGTGTCCACACGACAAGATCAGTTCCGGCATCACTTGCCATTTGTAAAATTTTTCGCGAAGTCTTCCGTTCTTTTATCAACCTTTTCACCCACTGATACATCCATCAATGCAAATTCCATCACGATCGAATCCGGTGTCATTCCGGTTTCAGCATCCAGCATGTCATCTGTTGTGAACTGGTTTCCGTACATTTCAACAATAACGTCCATCATATCCATGAACTGCTGTCTTGTGTACAACGCCTGTTTCGCTTCTGTGTCCATAATGCTGTCGCGCACTTCCAGATAGCGCAAATATGCCATCGTGGACATCTTCTGCGGCATCGTATATTCTTTGTTGCCGATGATAATTGATCTTTTCTTTGTTTTAGCTGCTGCCATTTCTTTTCCCTCCTGTTTTATGCTGCATCCGGTTTTTCCTGAACTTTTGAAAACCAGTCTTTGATCGCTGCCGCTGCTTCTGTATGTTCCGCAAGAAGATTGCTTTCATCAACGCTGCATTCATATCTTCCATCCATCTGACGGGCATAAAAATCGCCCTTCAATGTTGCTGTCTGCGTTGTTTTTGTTTCCCCTTCTGTTTCGTAATTATCTTCAAATCCCTGACCGAATCTTCCACAGTACAGCCATTTGAATTCATACTTGCCATTCAGCTTCTTCGCACGCCATCCAAGCGCAAGTTCCGGTGCTTTGTCATCCTTCGTCTTAATCAGGAAGCCTTTTTCATACAGATGCCCGAACACCTGCGACTTATCCTGCGGTGCCAAACTGTTCACTTCCAGTTCCACGCTTGTCCCTTTATATGACATGTTTACATCTTCAACCGAATCATCACTGTAAATTTTTTCAGTTTCAAATTCATCGCTGATCTTTCCCGTGATCGCGCGTGCCAGCTTTGACGGTGTTTCTGCCGTGTATTCTGTTTCTGTATTCGTTGTAACTTTTGCGATATGAATATCTCTGAACGATACAGTCCTGCTTCGCACGATCTTTTCTTTTTCTCCTGCCATGTTTATTCCTCCGTTTCCTCTGCTTCTTTCAAAATCAAAAATCGCATCGCATTGATAAAGATCCCCGTATCTGTTTCAGTCTGATCATTTCCTTCCTGAAATAGAAATCCGTTTTTCTTCATCAGTCTTTTTATTCTTTTCACAAGCGTCTGCTGATCGCTCCGCGACCAGATATTCACTTGTATGCTTGCTGCTTCAATTTCACATTCATCATCTGAATGTGCATCTTCTGTGTCTCGTAGCTTCCACAGTGTCACATGAAGCCGTTTCAGGCTTTCGTCATACCATCCTTGCTGTACGATTGTTCCTTCATCCGAAATCGGCTTCAATGCTTCCGCTGCCAATCCAATAACATCCACTGTTTTATCCTCCCAGTTTTTCGTTTAATGCTTTCTGGTACTCTTGATCAGCTATCATGTGATATTCACTTTCACACTCCGATTTCGTATTGTTCAGGAAGTCCCGCGGCGGCATTTTCGATGTCCCCCACTCCACAAACTTCATGTAAAACCAGTTTTGCGCGTCGCCATTCAATTCCCATCCGACTTCGCCTTTTTTGGTCGTTACCTTCTTAGGAATGTTGTCCCGCGCATGTCCCGGCGGTCTGTATCCATTCCGTCCTGACTTCGAATTGTCAGCAGATCTTGCCATGTGTGCCTTCATCTTCGGTTCTGTAATATCGGCGGATCTCTGAAATATTTTTTTATTGATCGCTCCGATTTCAGCACTTGACGACAGGGCTTCCACACCACGCTGTACTTCCTCAAATCCTTCAAATCGGAACGATATTTCCATCTCTATTTCCTCCTGTCAGTCGTGTCTGTTGGCTTTCAGTTGCACATACTGCCTGTCATTTTGTTTGAAATCCGTTGCATAAATGTCATATCTGTCGCCTTCAAATTCGATCAAGAAATCTTTTGCATGTACTTTAATCTCTTTTATACGTCTGCAATATCTCACTTCAAATACGATTGCATTTTCCAGCCTGACATCCAGTGCTTCGTACAATTCCTGCCCGTAAAGGTTTCTGATCTCACACCATGCTTCATAAAACAGTGTCGGTTCTTTTTCCTGCTGCCGTCCGTTTTCCAGACTTTTGTTTCGCTTATAAAATTTGATCCTTGCTGTTGCCATGCTATCCCCTTAACGTTTCTTTCAGCATCATTGACTGAATCGCGTACCTGATGCGTTCCGTTGAATCAGATGTGATTTTCCCGTTGTTGTACATTCGATCCCTGTGATCGTATAATTCCTTCACATACGAACAGATCAGTATTTTCTGCCTATTTGTTGGCTTTTCCGGATCGAATGACGGAATCAGTTCCTTCATTTCGTCGATGACAGCATCATGCATTAGTTCGATCATGCTGTCATCGTCTGTATAATCGACGCGCAGATACTGTTTCAATTCCTTTAGGCTCATATCATCACGCCCCTTTTTTGTTAGCCAGCCACAGCAACGCTGATTTCTCCTTTAACAACCGCAGTTTCATCGACAGGCTGAACGTCAAATCTGTCACGAACCTTGATTCCCGTCAGATCCTTCGCCCACAGATCTCCCGCTTCAGTAGAAAGTTCGATCGTCATTTTCTCACGGTCAAACAAGGTAACAGCTTCCTTCAGATCTCCCATGTATACCGGATATTTGTAGCCAGTCACATCGTTTTTGTCAGATCCTGTTCCGCCTTTTAATACATTTGTGCTTTTCAGTGTCTTATTGCTCACAACCTTTACCGGATACTTGCCAAAAAGAAGTGTCTTTGTTGCATCTGCCGGATCCGGCTGCATGATGTACTTGCCATCCTTATCCTTCAGCTTGTCCATGTAGTTAAAGCCATCCTGATTCGTCAATACAATAGAACTTACTGCAATCGCCGGATCCAGCTTCACGTTGAATACATCTTTGAAATCATCAAAAGTCGCAACCGCAACTTCTTTTCCTTTTGTGATTGTGTTAATCACATTCAGAATTGCAGCATTTCTTGTCGCTCTTGACTTCTTTGCGATCCACTTATTCAGATATGCAAGGATATTCGTAGCAGTGTCCTGAAGCAGTTCGCGTGTTGTCTTCAGAATTCCGCCCTTTTTCTTGATTGCATACTTGATCTGTTTCAGGTTCGGTGTTTCTTCCTCTCCGAATTCTCCACCTTCATCCACGTCGCCCCAAGGTGTACTGTCTGCATCAACTTCGATCACACGGGATCCACTCATTGTCGCTACCTTTTCGACATTGACGTACTGTTCCAGATCGTTTTCTGTACGGCGCAGTTCAATGATGTCTGTGCTTACATCCTCCGGAACCGTAAAACCTCCATCCTCGTCTACGCCTTCCTTCATCATGTTTTTGAAGCTGTCCATGATCTCCTGATCTTCTTCCGGCATAGCACGTTTACGAAGACCACATACGATCCTGTTTACAAACGCTTTGCACACCTGCGCTTTGCTGTACTTTTTAGACTTCTGACCATCTTCAATTTCCTTCACCTTCCCATTGTGCAAAGAATCCTTGATACCATCGTCATCGTCTTCTTCCATTTCCATCAGCATGTCGAATTCTTCCTGCATCTCACGAAGTTCCGCCATCTGATCCTTCATTTCCTGTGTTTTTCCCTGCCCCTGAAGACCTCTGATCGCATTTTTCTTGTCATTGATCTTCTTCAGCAATGCCCTTGCTGCTTTGCTCATTCTGTTTTCCTCCTTAGATTCCGAAAAGTTCCATTTCTTCGATGATTGCTTCTTCTTCGGCTGTAATCTTCGCCGTCACATCATCTGCGCTTTGTGTTTTAATGCCTTCTGGTGCTTTTTTGAAATTCTCCATCATCCAGCCAACACAGGCGGCGACCGCTGGACGTTCTTCGATCTGCACATCGAAGATTTCCTTTGCTTCCTCTGCCGTCATCCATGTTTCGGCATTGATCAGATCTGTGACTTGTTCTTCTGTCACGCCTTCTTTCACTCGTCCCATATATATGTCCGTGATGCTTTTCTGACATTTATCCAGTTCACTGATCAGCCGCTGAAAATCATCCGCATTTCCATATGCCCATGACAGCGGTTTGTGAATCATGATCTGCGCTCCCGATGACATTACAATCGAATCACAAGCCATCAGGATCACGGATGCGATCGACGCAGCCATTCCGTCCACGATGCCTGTTTTATGTCCGGTATGCCGTGATAAAATGCTGTGAATCGCTATCCCGGCAAATACGTCACCACCGCCACTGTTGATGTACACCGTCAGTTCAGCCCCCGGTTCAATCTGATTCATAAAATCCGATATATCCTGCGGGCATGTATCTTCATCGCACCATGCTTCCCATGTTGAAGAAACAATGTCACCGTATATATACAGGTCTGCTGCATTATTCGATACATTTCTGAATTCCATAAATCCAGTATTTTCAATCTTCTTTGTTTTTGGATTTCTCCGTGAAAAATTGAATTTATTCTTCATCGTTTTTCCCTCCTTCCTGCGATTCTTTTTCATCAGGTTCTGTTCCGGTCGTGTCTGCCTGATCTCCTTCTTCCAGATCCTTCTGCGTTTTCTGATCCGTTTCCGGCTGTATAGGAAGCACGCTTTGCTGCTGTGCATTTCCCGCTTTTTCGTACTGCTTTCCAACTTCTGTGATCGGAATATAATTTCCGTTCACGATCAGCTGATCACCGCCTTCTGCATCCATCAGATCCAGTTTTCGTCGGCATTCATTCACTTTTTGAATTCCATTCTGGACACCTGTTGCGAAAATCTCCATCTGTGTCTTGCTGTCAGTTCTTAGCAGAACTTTTTCATTCAGTTTGTAATATTTTCCTTCGCTGAAGGCTTCTTCATCTGTCAATAACTTATAATTGACCTCTTCTTCGTACTGCTTTAATACAAAAAGCATCGTGTCTGTTAGGAATGACAACTGCTGCATTTCGCTGTTGCTGTACGAAGATTTTGTGTAATCATTGATCTGATTCGGCTTGATTCCGAATGCAGCTGCGATCTGAAGTGCTGAATATTTCTTTAGTTCGATGAACTGACTGTCCGAAAGTTTAATATCCAGTGGCGTCAGCTTCATCCCAAGCGGAACCGGAATGATTTTTCCTGCATTTTTTGCGCCTGATCCGAATTCTTCAAATGCCTGCACCAGTTTTTCTTTTAAATCTTTGTTCAGATCTCCTGTGTATTCCAGTGTTGCTTTCCCAGTCAGTCCGCTTTCATATAAGCTGTTCAGATAGTCCTGTGATGCCGCTGCGCCCTCCACAGTCGTCTTCAATATCGCCTGCACAGGAAGCCCCGTAATACCATCCAAGCTGTGTGATGTCTTGAAATGCAGAACTTCATCTGTCCCGAACACATATTGCTGCCCGCTGTATTTATCGTTGTAGACATACCAGATCTTTCCTCTTCCTCCGAAGTATCCTTCATCATCCACTACAATCTGCACGCAGTTCGACGGCATAATCCACAAGTCCATGACTTTGTATTCTCCGCCGTATTTTTTTCTTTTGAACTTCGACCTGACATATACATACGCATTTCCGAAGTGATTTCGGTTCATTTCCACGGCATTCCAGAAAGCTGTGGGCGTCATAAACGGATTCGGTCTGTTTTTCAGCAGTTTCGCAACATCCGACAGTTCTGGTTCAATGATCCCTTTTTCAGTTTTTTGATAATATTTCCACGGTATTTTTGCCAGCGTTTCAGACATCATTTTCAAACATGTGAAGTACGTTACTTCCGCCATCACATCCTTGTTTTTTCTTTTCACACCAAGCCATTCAAGAAATGATTCTTCCTTCATCGCTGGTGATGTTTCCACGGTGAAGTTCATTTTTTTTGCAATCCATCCTTTGAACTTCTGCCATACATTCAACCCGCATCACCCCCTCGCCTGTTTTTTCTTACTTGCTTCATATAGTTTCAGCCATTCTTCGACCGATTCTGCTGTATTCTGTTTCACTTCGCCTTTCATTGCAGCTGTCCATGCGTCAATGATCGCATCTATCACGTCGATTCGTTCTGTCTGATACTCTTTGTCGATCTTGATTTCTCCGAAACTGTTGGAAGTTGTCTTTGCATTCGCGATCGACCATTTGATCATCGCGTTTCCATCGTGTTCCACATTTCCTGATTCAATTTCAAGTCTGAAGTCAACCGTTGCATCATTCAGTGCTTTTGCTGACTGTGTTACAGCCACGCTGTCGAATCCCAACGCTTCCAGATCCGTCAAGAAAGCTGACGCATTATGCGGATCGTAAAGAATAAATTGCACATCCAGTTCATAATCGGTGATGATTTTTTCCAAGTAGGTTAAAATATACCGATAGTCAGTTTTTACCCCGCCCATCGTTTCTGTTACCGTCACAAGTCCGTCGCGGATCCATAAGTCATATTCCGTCCGGTCTGTTTTGATATGTTCTTCAACCCTTCTTTTCGGTATGAAACTGTGTGCATGAACAAAATATTTTCTGACATCATCTTTCAAGAATGGAAATACGATCGCCAGTGATGTCAAATCTCCACCAGCAGAAAGATCCAGCCCCACATAGCACTTCTGTCCCCGAAAATCCTCTAGTGTCTTCTTTGTCGCGCCATTTTGCCACAATTCCATGTCTTTCAGATAGACATCATTCGTCCATTGAATCCACATGTTCAGCTGTTTCACAATGAAATCGCGCAAACTGGATCCGCCCATTTCTTTCGCTGTTTCAGCAATCGGAATCATGTTTTCAAGTGCTTCCAGATCATATTGCAGGATCGGATTCGCCTTGATCCAGTTCTTCGGCGTCCACATGTCGTCTGTTTCATCCATTTGTGCGATGTATATGAACTGTGAATCATTGTGTGCAATGCCTTTCAGCACCTTCACGCAATATTCATACAATGCATAACATGGTGACTTCAGATCGAACCCTGCTGTCGTGATCACACTGATCAGCGCAGATTTCATCTTCTTGATTCCGCCTTCCAGAAGTTTGTACATCTGGTCGTTTTTGTGTGCATGGTATTCATCGACAATTCCAAGATACGGGCGGAATCCGTCGATTGACTTCGTATCTCCTGAAAGCGCCTTTATTTTGCTATGTGTCAGTAAACAATCTATTGTGCTGTTGTGTTCGTGTATGTTGAAACACTCATCCAGATCATGATCCGACCGGATAAACTTCACAATTTCATTGAATACGATCAGCGACTGATCTTTTTTCGTTGCTGTGCAGTATATCTGACCGTATTTGTACTTCTCAAAATTTCCGTAATATGCAGCCAGAATTCCATTCAGAAAAGATTTACCGTTCTGTCTTCCAAGTTGCACATATGATGTTCGGAATCTTCTGTGTCCGCCTGTTTTTGTCCGCCATCCGTTCAGATTTCCGAGAATAAAACACTGGAATGCGTAACATTCGACCTGTTCTTCCTCTTCGCCTTCTGCGATGGTCAATGTTTCAGCGAATTCAATGATTCTTTCCGCCTGCTCCACATCAAAATAGTATTTATATGGCGCAGCCTTTGACTTTTCGATGTCGTCCAGATGACGCTTGCAGGCAAGTTTTACCAGATCCCCGGCAATTATTTTTCCCGCAAGGACATCCGCAGCGTACTGTGTCGTTCTGTCCTGCATCGCATCATCACGCAAACTTGTCTTTAAATTTGTTTGTCTTCGGTGCTTCCGGTGCTTTTGGAATAATCAGGCGGCATCTTGACGATACTGTCAGTCCAAAATCTGCTGCACCCTGTCGGCACTGTTTGAAATACCTGTCCTGAATGATCGCCAGACGTTCCACCTGACTGTTCACAACCTCATGTTCTGCCATGATCGGATAGCCTTCTGCATCTTTTTTCCCTGTGTCGTATGCCACAGTTACCATCAGTGGCTGCTTTGCGATCGTTTCTGTCACTTCTCTGTATTTCTCCTGTGCGATCACTAACCGCGCCAGTGCTTCCACGTCCAAGTTTGAAATCAGGTCGATCGCCCGCAGTTCTTTCACCGTTTTTCTGAATGCCTTTTTCTGCGTAGCTGTCAGGTATGACGGCGGCGTCACTCTGTCCGACGGTGCTTTCACTTCCGTCTGTTCTCTTTCTGCGATCTCTGCCTTTGTCAGATGTTTCTTCCCTTTTGCTTGTACCAGCGCGATCGGCTGTCGTTGTCCTGCCATTATATCGACCTCCTTTCCCGCTGCTTTTCCTTGCGGATTGTGTCAGAATCTGACACATGACCGTTTGCCCTTATATCTGAAATTTCCGTGGGGAGTTTTCTCCACAGAATAGAGGGGGCGCGACTAATCCAGCCCGGTCAAAACTTTTTCGATACCCCCTACCCCTTTCCAGTGCTGCTGGATAATGTTCCGCAGCAACTCCTGTGTCTGTCTTTTCGTTGCTTCATCCTTCTTGTACAGCGCACTGATGATCCCGTGGTTTCCATTGCTTAACGGGAATAGGTTTTCCACGTTCAAGCGTTGTGTCCAGTCTTCTTCTATCTCCGTGATGTGGTGTACCATGTCAGCCACAACAATCTTGTGTTGAACATAGTACGCATACATGTCCAAGCTGTCATATAAAGACAGTGCAAACGCCCGTACTTTGCGCCATTCCGCCGACACATAGAAAGCCGCTGCTTTCTTATTTCTTCGGCGCAGATTGTATTCCATATGCCTTGACATCTTGTCGCTTTCCTTTGCTTCACAGTCCGGACACAGGCGTAATTCCTGCGGTATCAATGCCCCGCATTTACATCTGTGTAATAGCACTATGTATCACCTTCTTTCGTGCTATATACACACTGCACGCAGGCATCTTTGCAGATGCCCGTCGCAGTGTTCAGAAGGGTGTGGAAATGGCAATAAAAAAGCGACTGCACATTTCTGTACAATCGCTTCTTGCAACTTTCCACGCTATCAGTTTACATCTTTCATCCCACCATTAAAACCCCAGCTTTTCCCCAACTTTTCCCCAAAAAGAAAAGCAAAAAGGATTTCTTTTTAATATTTTTCAACGCCATCTATCCCGAATAACTTCACTGACATTTTCCTGATCAATTCTTTTGACCATCTGGACGGTGTGTTCTTTCCGCAGTTCTGGATGTCTGCAATCTCTTCATACGATGCCCCATCAATATAATGCATCTTAAAGGCATCGTATTTGTATGTCATTTCTTTCGTTTCATATTCTGCCCGCAGTTCTTCCATTGCTCTGTCAATATTCGCAATCATCATCGCTGTCTTCATTTTTGATCTGCGAACACTTCCAAGATGTGCGCCTTCTCCTCTGAATATATCATACTGTTCTTCCTTCAGTTCTTCTTCCTCTGATACTGCGCTTTCAATATGTCTTTTCATTTCGATGTATTCTTCCATCAGCATCCGTGTGTTGTGTAGTACCTGCTGCCTGCGGATCTGTCTTTCCGCTTCCAGTGCTGTCTGCACCACCTTCTTCACGAAGGTTTCTTCATTCTTTTCCTTTTCCTGCTCCATATTTGCCACACCATCCTTCCTTTATTATCCTTTTGTCGTCTTCTTTTTCGGCGGTCTATACTGCTGCCGTTTTGGTCGTTTTACCATCGGTATTCCTCGCCTTCTGCGCTCATTGTTTGACATCCGGCTTTTCTCCTCATAATATCGCCGCCATAATTCTCTTTTTCTGATCTGTGTTTCTGTCATCGTATTATTTTCATGTATACGTCTGAAAACCTCTGATATTTTGTCAGCCACCCGCCGTATATTCTCCATCATTTCTGCAAATGCCATATTCAGCTTCACGGCTGCATCACTGATCATTTTCAATGTTTCTGCCGCCTTATCTGGCGACAGATTCCATTCTGCTTCCGTTTTTCTGATCACTTTTTCCACTTCCTCCGGTTCAACCTGCATTTTAGCCGCAATATAAAATTTTCTGTCTTCATATGCCGGAAGATCTTCGATTTTTCGGATTTCTGCATCTTCTGTTTCCCTTTTTTCTTCCGGTAGCGGAATATCATTTATAGGAATTACCATTTCCGGCTTCTGGTCTTTTTCTTCGACCTGAATTCCGCCTTTTTTGTATTTTTTCATTCCGATCTTCATTTTTGTTTCTTCGATCACCTGTCCCACTTTTCTAAACGCTTCTTTCAGCCCCATATCGTCACATCCTTCCTTTTTGCCTAATTGAAAGGCAATTCTTCGTCGATGCCTTCCGGTATATTCATAAATCCATCGTTTTCCGTCTGCTCCGGTTTTTGATGTCCTCCTGCTCCGCCGGATCCCTCTGCTGCCGCTTTGCTTTCTGCGAATTCAATGTCTTCCGCGATCACTTCCGTCGTGTATACTTTGATATTGTCTTTATTTGTGTAGCTTCCCGTCTGGATCCGCCCAGTCAATACAATCTTCGTTCCCTGATGCACATACTTTTCCACAAATTCCGCACTTTTCCCAAAAGCAACGCAAGAAGGAAAGTCAACATCTTGCTGACCTTCCTGTTTTCTTCCTCTTCTATCGACCGCAAGTGTAAACCTTGCAATCGCCATTGAATCCTGCCCCTGTGTGTATCTCACCTGCGGATCCCGTGTTAAACGTCCCATTAAAATCACTTTGTTCATGCTTTTCTTCCTCCTGCTTTATGCATCCCACCGGAATTAGTATTCTTCTTTCTCCTTTGTCTTCAACGTCGTATACTTCCCCTGTCGCAAGTACAATCTGTGTTTTGCTCATTCTCGCCTTTCTAACAGCCTTTCGGTCATCTGTTCATACAGCTTCTTGAATATATCTCTTTCCGTCCTTGCCTTGATCAGTTCTTCGTTTGTTTCCATCTGGACTTTCGTTTCCGTCTTTTTCTCCTCTGCTTTTTTCTCTTCTTTCTGATCAGCGACAACTGTTTTGTCCTTTGTCGCCCCCCCATCGCCTAAACCGATCGAGATCATCAGCCCTATGTCGATGTTCTGCATCTCCTGCGCTGTACACACTCCGATGTATTTCCCAATGTGTTCCACAGCGACTGTGTGGATCTGTTCACACAAAACAGTGCTGACGCGCCCTGTTGATCGAATCGTGCAATGTGTCGGAAGTTCATTCTTCGGCTGCGTTGTCAAATATACAACTTCCAATGTCTGACTATTTTTATTATTTTTATCATTACTGACGATCACGCCCGGTCTGTCTGCCTGCTGTTCGCTTCCTGTGTTGTATCCTCCCCGGCTTATATAATAGATTTCTCCTCTTTTTACATCATCTTTCGGAAGTGTTGTTATCTGCATCTTTCCTTTCTCCTTTCCTGTCCATATCTTTAATACCCTGACTGATTGCCTTTGCTGCAATTATGATCAGACCTGCAAGAATCACTGCTGCCAGTATCATCACAAGCCAGATCAGCAACGATCCTGTTGCATTTATCATTCTTTCGATGTTCATCTGCATCATGATCCGATTTCCTCCTTGTATTGTTCCTTCAGCATAATCATTCTTTCTTCCTGCTGCTTCTTGATCTTTTCAATCTTTGTGACCAGACGCTGGATCGTCTGCGCCCGACTTCGGATCTGTCTATGCAGTTTGATCTGTCGTTCCACCTGCTGCCGCTTCTGAATCAAGAACTGCATTTCATGATCTACAATCAGCACTGTGTATTTCTTCCCGCATTCCTGGCAGGCAAAATACTGTTCTGTCACGTTAAATCCTTCCGCCTGTCTTGCGATGATCCTTGCTTTCACATTTATGTGTTTAATTACAGATCCGCAGGCGTCGCAAACAACTTCTGATCCGTTTCTGTACACTTCTTCATTGAATTTCTTTTCCATGTCGTTCTCCTTTCCTATGTTGCAGGCATCAGGATATCTTGACTGTTTTCCTGATCCGGCTGCGCGTGTGCAGGCATCACCCCGCACATATGCGCCATCATTGCAGCGATCGCTGTGTCAAATTCCGGTTCCAGCTTTTCGTACTGATCATCCGGCATCGTTTCCCATAGCTTTGTCTGAATTTCTCTGATACCGATCATGGCATTCATCAATCTATCCTGTGTCAACAGCTTCTTCGCGCTGTATTTCTTTAATTCCGGTTTTACAAATTTGTTTTTATCTGCCATCAGTCTTCATCCTCCAAGTCAATCAGCCCCAATGCTTCCGCATCGTAGACATCCATAATCCCGATGACAGCATATCCTTCAATGATCGCACTGGATGTCTGTGCATCGTCGGCGCATGTGATGCATACACGCATCTGTTCACCTGTTGATCTTCCATCACGGAATGCAAGCAGTGTCAAAATGTCCTTTTCTTTGTATCCTGCCTGATCCTCTTTCACAATCATGTGGCGGATCTTTCCTTCTTTGATGTCTTTTAATAATTCCGCTGACACTCGCATCATCCGCGCTTTCTTTTCATCCGAAGGCAGGTTCTGCATCTTTTCTTCCTGCTCCATTTCAGTCAGCTTTTTCGCCGTTTTCCTGTCGATTGCCGCCTGTTCCTCGTCATATCGCTGTTCCGGCGTCTTTTCAGCTTCCGCCTTATCAACATAACGATCACAGTCCTGACATGTCCCTGTTTTCACGTTGCATTCTGAATATCGCTGGCATGAATAGCAAAGTGATGTGATGCTTTCCGGATGTGCCTGCTGCCATTCTTCTTCCTGCTCCTCTTCTGCTTCCTCCTGCTCCCATTCCTCCGGATCTTCCGGCAAATTCATCTGTCCCGGAATTTCTGCTTTCTCTGCTGCTTCTTCGATCTCTTTCTTTGCCTGTTTCACTTCTTTTAATGACAGTCCGCCTTCTTTGTACTTTTCCAGCAGTTCCATCTGCTTATCCTCTGCCATTCCGCTAATTTCATATGCTGCTGAGAAGGTCAGGCGACCTTCTTTCAGTTCTGCCGAAAATTCCGGAATCAAATGCTTGTTAATACTTTCAATCTGTGCAATCTTCGTTCCTGTCGTGTTCATGATTGAAGCGATCACATCACGCAGACGTCCGCTGTCCAGTTTGTACCCCTGAAGCGTCAATCCATTATCTTTCATGTACTGAAGCGATTCCTTCAGGCGTTTTTCCTCTTCCAACATGTCCACGATCGTCTTGTCACGATACGCATTCGCAATGATCAGCTGTACCATTTCTTCATTCTCTTCAGCTGCGCTTTTGATCTGGCATGTCACCGTTTCAAAATCTTCATATCCCTTTTCCAGTAACAAATTCAATGCGCGCCATCTTCTTTCCCCGGCGATGATCTTATATTCTCCGCGTTCACACGGTGCATATGCCACTGTCATATTTTCCATCAGACCAACCGCCAAGATCTCCTGTGCCAGCTGTTCAATTCCCGGCATCGAATAAAAATTTCTGTCATTGCTGTAAATCTTCCGGATGCTAATGTCCCGTGTCCGGAATCTTGCTTTCGGTTTCTCTTCTGCTGCTGCCTTGCTGTTTTTATTTAAGGCATCCATTACGCTCCATCCTGCTGCCATGTTTATTCCTCCTCTGCTTTCATCGTGATCGTTATCTGTTCCAGCACATTCCGGCTTGCGTTCTTCACATCCGCGTGTGAATCACTTCTGTCTTTTTCTATGTACTTCTGAATCAAACGCTTTGTCTTCTCCGGATCCAGAATGATCCTAAACTTCGCAATCGCTTCATCGAACCTTTTCTGTATCTGTTTATCCGTCATATTACTATCATCAATTTCACGAAAGATCGGTTCCGCTTCCGATTCGTCAATCTGATCAATAATGTCTGTGATCTCCTCTTGCAGATCCTGCATTTTCTTTTTCAGTTCGTCCGCCTGCTTTGCCCTGTTCTGAAGCTGGTTAAATGTCTTCAGGCTGATCGTTACCTGTCCATCAATTTCCATGTCTATCCCTCCATATCTTTCAGCAGTTCCGTCACAACGTTTCGATAGTCCTGCGTAACAATGCAATTTTTAGAAAACTTCGGAAGCGGCACGCGCTGCATGGTTGCCTTTTCCGCAATGATGGATCTTCTAACAGCCGTCACGAAGCAATCCTGTCCAGATGATTCTTTCAGCCACGCTTCCACCTGAAGGCTTGTCTGGTTCTTCTGCCGCATAGTCATTAAAATCTTCATGCGAATCCTGTTATTCAGGCTTCGCAGATCTTCCAGCTGTTCATCCATGTTTGCGATTGCTTCAATTTCAAATCCGCCGATCTTAACCGGAAGGATCACAAGATCTGTCGCCACCAGAACATTCGTCACGGTCATATCCAGCAGCAACCCACAATCAACCACGCAATAATCATATACATCCTGTACTTCCAGCATTGCAGCCGCAAAGCGAAGGATCTGATCTTCTTTTTCGTTCAGCAACAGGTTCATGTTAGTCCGCATCAAATACCCATTCGCTGTGATGATGTCAACATTGTGATACGGTGTTGTCTGGATCAGATCTGTTGTCTTGTAAGATCCCCCTACGCTTCTGTGTCTTTCCAGTAATTCGGACATCCCGATCCCTTCCGGTTTGTATCTGTCATACAACATTGATACATTGCCCTGCTGATCCGCATCAACCAACAGCACCTTCTTTCCCTGTTCTTCTCCCAGCAGGTAGGCGATCGAAGCCGCCGTCATTGTTTTGCCGATTCCGCCCTTCTGGTTCATAATTGCGATTGTTTTCATGATGTGTACCTCCTATTTCACAATTTTGAATTTTTTTCTGTTTCTTTTTGCCTGTTCCTCCGTGATGATATATTCATCGCATTCCTGTTTCCATTTATCCGGATTCTTCGTATCTCCGTCATACCATCTGCACCACTCGCAGGCATCGCAAAATATCTTTGCTTCCCCTGCCGTTTTATCTTCGCTGTATAAATTGTTCGCGCAGTGATTGCAGATGCAGCCGCCGCAAGGAAAAGCATAATCACTTCGCTTCATAGTATTCGTTATACTGGCAACGCTTGCACTTCCGATCCAGCGTTCCGTCATCCGGATTTCTGCACCCGGTACATTCTCCGCGGCTGCTGATCACTGCTTCCTTGAATCCGAATTTTTTCTGCCTTTGTGCCAGTTCGCAGTTCTTCAGTGCTTTCCTTGCCTGTTTTGATCTTTCTTCTACTCTTTGAAAATAATACATTTCACTTTCCCGTTCTTTCTGACCATCAAGTTCTGTTCTGACATTGTATCTTCTCTGTTTCCAGTATCAATTTTCTTCAGGTTGATATATTCTTGCAGCACCCGGATCGCTTCTTCTGCCCCATAACAAACTGTGCAGTAATGTCCTGCTGCCGCCAGTGCCTTCAGCATCTTCTTCTGGCTGTCTTCCAGTCTTCCGGCGTCGTATTTCATTTCAATATACAAACCGCTGTACATCCCCATCGGAACCGGAAGACATAGATCCGGAATTCCAGTTTTCACGCCCATCTGTTTCAACTTCACTGCTTCCGCTTTGTTGCGGCTCCCCCCATTCGGACAATGATGCAGCAGTTCCAGTTCCGGATGCGCGTTTTGATTCCATCGCGCCCAGTCCATGACGCTCATCTGCTCTGTATCCTCGCTTCTTCTTGCATATCTTCGATTCACTCTTCTTCCTCCTTGCATATGTTCCAATATTTGCAGAACAGGCAGCAGTGATGACATTGCCGGATCATGATCATACGGATCATGTGCCTGATCTTCTTCGTGATGTTCCTGATCATCCGCATCCCTCCTCTGCTTTCTTTTTCTCTTCCTTCAGCTGCTGCGCTCGATCCATAATCTTCGTGTTGTATGTATACTTCACAACGCCCTGATCCCACAGATTCGCTTTTGCGCCCTGCTTCCCGTAGTTGTAAACTGCCAGTGTATAGTACGGAAGATCTTCATCTGGTACTGTTCCACGAAGATCGTTCTGGATTTCTGACAGATAATTCACGCCAACCAGCACATTCTGATATGGATTCTTCAAGTCATACGCTCCCAGTTCTTCCATCCTTTGCATATGCCATTTTTCCGACACCTGCATCAAACCGATTGACGTTCCATTGTCGCCTTCAGCGTCCCATCTGCATCGGGATTCCTGTTCGATCAATGCAAAAACCATTTCATAATCGACGCCATTCTGTTCGCATACAATGTATGTGTATACCTGAATGATCGTCGGTAACTCTCCGCCTGCCGCCTTGCATTCTTCAGATATTTCATGATAGTAAAATCCTGTCACTTGATCGCTCCCCCAGTCCTGCGACATTGTATTCCACGGAAAATCATATGTACCGTACAGACTTTTGCATCCATATACATCCGTCATGTCTGTCTGCTCCACTGGATCCTGCCGATCATACAATTCTTCGATCTGTTCCTGCTGCTGCCGGATCTCCTGATCCCACGCCTGCACCTGCTTTTCAAATTCGTGCATTTGTATTGTCAACACCAGCAGGAAAATGATCAGCGGCATCGCAAGCATTGCCGGATGCCTTGCAATGAAATCCCATACAGCACATACGATCTTCAAAGTCTTCCTGATCAGTCTTTTGATCTTTCTTCGTGCCGTTCTCCTACTTCTTGCCCTTGTCATGTGCCGTTCCTTTCCTCAACCGCATCCGCCCGTATATGTAGAACCTGCCGTTGAACGTGTTATATTTCACTTCTGCTTCAGCAAAATCATATTTATCGCCATACCATTTCATCAAATAATCGCAGACGTTCAGATCTCCTTTTACGATCCTGTCCACATCCTTCTGTTTTGTTTTGTAATGATTGACTTTTTCTTTCGGTTTCCGCAGTCCCTTTGATGCACACCATGTCTTTTGATACTTGCCTTTCTTGCTTTTCTCTTTCGTGATGTACCTTGCCATTCCGACCAGACCGTTTTCATCCCTCTGAAGCCTTCTGATTTCATTTCTTTTTCCAAGATTCCAGACCGCTTCAACCGTGTCCATATCCACATCGCCATCCATAACGATGTGATGATGCCAGCGTCCTTTTTCACTGCATTCTGTGACATACACATATCTTGCATTACTCAATCCCTGCTTCTTCCGCTGATAATTCAGTCGCCTGATATAGTTCTGCATGTTCTTCGTTGCCACTTCCATCGAAGCAGGCATATTGTCATCCGTGTATGTGAATGTCGCCCATATATCTCTATCTGTGAAGTTCTCACCGATCACCCTTTCGCACATCTTTTTACTGTTTTTATCATTCAGATTCTTCTGTGCTTGTCTTTGTCTTTTTCTCTTCCCTTCATCCGGGATCTGATCTTTCTGTCCCTTTGTAAATTCTGGATAGATTTCCACTTCCAGCTGATCACCTGATCGGATCTCCTTCGTTGCATAGATGCTTTTCACCTTGCCTTCCTTCAGGATCCTTTCTTCGTTTGCTTCCTCCATCTTATCCAGACTATTCATGTATGCTGCTTCATAGTCGTAAGGGACATATACAGCCTTCCTTCTTTTCTTTCTCATTCCCTTTACTTCCTTTAGTTGAATTGTTAGTATCCATTACAAGGTCGTTTTAGGAAGTCCAGAAAAGCGCGGATTCATTGACTTTTCAGGCTGTCCGGTGTACAATATTTTTGATGTGTACTATGGTTTTCGGGCATCGTCCTGAAGCCACTGTGAAGCCTTCTGGTGCCGCCAAGCATACCAGAGGGCTTTTTATATTACCCTACTTTTCTAACGTCCTGCATCGCCTTCCTGACGCTCACTGTCATGTCATTACTCCTTGATAAATTGTTCTGTTTTGAATCTGTCACCCATGTCCATAAAGTATCCGTACAAAAATTCTTTTTGTCTTTTGGTCAAACTTTTCATATTTGTCACGATATACCCTCCGCATCCTGTGGGGTTATGAATCAAGCAGTATCCTTTTACTTCCGATAAAAAATCGCGCATCAAATGTCCGATTTCGTTATCTCCATTTTCTTTTACCCATTTCCAGTATTCATCGACAAAGCCTTTTCTTTCGCATATCATTTCCGCTGACTCTTCATGCGTTCCGAATGGTGATTCTGTAAAGGTTCCTTCAGGCGATAGCCACCCGAATTCCTTATGTTGTACTTTGCTTTCCCTCTGCTTGCTTTGATCTTCTCCTTGCCCCGGCATTATTCCAGCATTAAAGTCTGCAAGATGTTTTCTGAATTTCTCCATGTCGATTTCCCGTTTAACAATTTCTTCGTAATTCAACGGTTTCCCTTCTTCTCCATCTTTCAGAAGTAGCATTCGACATGTTCCCCATTCCATTTCAGAAAATCCCAACCCATAACATTCCATCACATAATACATGCCTATCTTCAGATCTGGTTTTTGTTTCACTTCTATTGCATCAATAAAATTTTTGTTTCCCAATGCATTCCATACAATGTGAAAATAATATGCAAACCCTTTTTCAAATGACTGACACTTTCCTGCTTCATCAAGTACAATACAAGTGTCACGCTTCCCGTCATAAACATGATGTTTGCATGATTTGTTATTGCATTCGATTTTTCTTTTTCCCATTCTTAAATCCTTTCTATGTACTGCCTTCCGGTATAATCAAATCTGCGCCCATCCAGCGCAGTCATATATATCACCACATCCCTTCCGGCAACATCTGACGCTGCGTTGATGCTTTTCACATTAAAAAGCATCTGAAAACCTGTTGAACATCCGCATAGAATTCTGGCAGTCTATGCCCGCCGCTATTTTTCCACAGTGTTCATCGGACGGCTATCAGCTTGCCATCGTCAGCGATCACGTTGCCATCGTGACCGGACGGGGCTTGCACCCCGTTTCGGCTTTACTCCCCGTTGAACATTTCTTTCAGAAGATCTTCGATGCCTGCTGCCACTTCCTGCCCCGCTTCCGCAAGCTGTTTGATCAGATCTTTTTGTTTTTCCATTTCTTCCTGTGTCGGAATCTCTACTGCCTTGCTATCCTGTTCCATTCCCTTAAAGATTGCATATATCACCAGCATACAATCTTCTTTCGTTTTGAACTCCGCGATCTCCTCTGCACATCCGTCAAACACCTGAATCGTATGTCTGATATTTTCAGTTTTTCTTTGCTTGTAGTCTTTTGATTCTTCGTATCCGATTCCTTCTATGTGACCGGACATGTTATAAATCCGTGTTTTGTCCTGTGATAAAATGTACATCCCTTCACCTTCTTAATAGTCATAATCAATATTTTCATCTGCTTCTGTGTAATATTCCCCGTCATAGCCTTTCGCCATTAGCTGATCGTAGCAGTCCCGGCAAACCAGTCTGAACGTGATCCCGTTGCAGTCCCGTGTGAACTGCATGTCACTTCGTTTCACCGGATGTCTGCACACGGGACATGTCCGGATGTCAGTCGATCTTTTCTTTGTCACTGTCGTTCCTCCTCTCTGTTCTCTTTCATCAGCCAGATAGTTTCATCATCGTTGCAAATTCCGAAGTATTCATCTGTCCGTGTAAAGTTGAATTCAATTCCATAAAACTGTCTGATTGCTAACTTGAAAACTTCCCATCTGTCCTGACAGCTTTTACAGGTACGATCCCAGTATCCGAAGCCCAGCCCCTGATCTGGATCGCCAATTCCCGGCGTCGCTTTTCTTCTTTCTTCCAGTGCCTGATCCCACGCTTTGATCGTTTCTTCCAGTTCTCCGCCCATTTCTGTCATCATAAATTTTTTAATATTCAGCTTCATATTCTTCCGCCTTTCATATGTACTTCCCCGATCCTTTTCGGGGAATAAATTATATTGCCTTCTGTGCCATGTCTGCGCTGTACTGCTTTCGGTTTCCATTTTCTGCGCCACCCCTTTTCAGTTCGTGGTAGATGGTGGCTCTGTGAACGTCCATTGCTTCCGCTATCTCTTCTGCACGCTTTCCCTGTTTGCACATCGCTTCAATGGCTTTTCGGTCTTCATAATTCAATCTTTTATATTTCCTTGCCACGTTCTCATTCTCCTTTCCTTTGTAAATAAAAAATGCGGTAAGAGTTTTTAAGCTCTACCGCATTCTGCTTTTTGTGTAAAAAAATAAATGCGGCAGAGGTTTAATACCTCTTATCGCATTTAATTTTAAAACTTATAAAATTTCTAAATTTTTCACATATAAACTCAGCCGTTTTGATACCATCCATAGCAGCTGACGTGATGCCTCCTGCATACCCTGCACCTTCCCCGCACGGATATATTCCCTCTATATTAGAATATCCCTCACGATTTCGTACGATTCTTACCGGCGAAGAAGTACGGCTCTCCACACCACTCAGAATCGCGTCGTTCCGGTCAAATCCCTTCAGTTTCTTTCCAAATGCAAGAACACCTTCTTCAATCGAATCACCGATTTCTTTCGGCAGGATTGAGCGTACATCAGCAAATACATGAGCACCTTTCATCTGAGGTTCGATTTCTCCAAATGCAGAACTCTTCTGATGTAACTTGTAATCGCCAAATAACTGAACCGGAATTTTTCCTTTTCCAATTTCCCATGCTCTCTTTTCCAGGTTTCTCTGAAATGCAATCCCTCCAAGTGGACCTTCTTCCGGGAAATCCTCTGGAGTGACCGTTACGATCAGCGCACTGTTTGCATTTTTGCTGTCACGCGCCTGATAACTCATTCCATTGACTGCCAGCATTCCCTGTTCAGAGGATGCGTTAACCACATAACCGCCCGGACACATGCAGAATGAATAAACGCCTCTGCCATTTTCACAGGTATGTGTCACTTTATAACTTGCAGCTCCCAGAAATTCATTTTCCTCTTCTCCATAAAGATCGTAATTGATCATTTTCTGTGGATGTTCCATACGAAGTCCGACCGCAAAAGATTTCGGTTCCATATAAACACCACGTCTGTGAAGCATATCAAACGTATCCCGGGCACTATGTCCCAGTGCAAGCACACAGGCATCTGCCGGTATCTTTTCTTCATTATTGACTTCAACTGCAGTCAGATGACCGTTTTCGATGCAAAGATCTGTCACCTTTGTTTCAAAGCAAAAAGAACCTCCCATCTCTTCAATCTGATGACGCATCGTTTCAACAATGCCAATCAGTACATCTGTTCCAAGATGCGGTTTCTGTTGATAAACGATTTCCTCCGGTGCGCCTGCCTCTACAAAACGTTTCAGAACCTCATGGTTACGTCCATTCGGATCTTTTACCAGTGTGTTAAGCTTTCCATCTGAAAAAGTTCCGGCACCGCCTTCCCCGAACTGCACGTTGGAATCCAGATCCAGCACTCCATCTTTCCAGAAGCGATCTACTGTTTCTTTACGTTTCTGCGCCTCCTGACCGCGTTCCAGAACCAGTGGACGATAACCGGCTCTTGCCAGATACCAGGCGCAGAAAAGTCCTGCCGGTCCACTTCCAACAATAACCGGCACATGCTCCAGTTTCTCTGTTCCCGGCAAAGGAAACTGATAATCCTTTTTATTGATTGACATAATGTTATTATTGTGAACTCTTCGCAAAATTTTTTGTTCAGCAGCTGTTTTCACATCTACTGTATAAACAAATTTTTTGTCATCCTTATGTCTTGCATCCAGAGACTGACGGACAATCTCATAGGAAAATGTATCTTCCGCACATTTAAGTGTCTTTGCAATTTTCTTCTTCAGCTGTTCCGGAGTGTGCTCCACCGGAAGCTTCAACTGTGTAATTCGTATCATAAATTCTCCTTTGCGCTGCTGCGCCCTGCCACAACACCGCTTGACCATGCCCATTGAAGATTATAACCTCCACAGGGACCATCTATATCCAACAGCTCTCCGGCAAAATAGAGTCCCTTATGCAATACGGACTCCAGTGTTTCTGGATTGACCTGTGAAGTATCCACCCCTCCGGAGCAGACCTGTGCCTGTTCAAATCCGGAACTGTCCTTTACTTCCAGCTCATATGACGTAATCGTGTCACAAAGATCTTTTTTTTGTTTTCGGAACATTTTGATCAGTTTATCAGGCAGCAGTCCCAAAAGCAGCTCTGCAGCTGACTGATATGGACAGATTTCCTGCCTTTTTTTCAAATATTCCTGTAAAGAAGCTTTTGTATATTCCGGAAGAAAGTTCACAGACAGCGTTACTTTTTTTCCTTCATCCAGTGCACGGATTGCATAGCTGCTCAACTGAAACACCGGTATGCCGGAAATTCCATAATCCGTCAGCTGTACTTCCCCACTCTCTTCTACAAATCTCTTTCCATCAATCAATAATGTAACTTTTGCGTCCGTACGAACACCTGCCCATGCAGAAAAAACATTTCCTTTACATCGAAGTCCTGTAAGTGCAGGCAGGGGGCGGATAATATGATGTCCGAGATTTGCTGCAAGCTCATAGCCGCTGCCATCCGAGCCTGGGACCTGTGAAGCTTTAGAGCCATTGGCAAGGATTACCTTATCTCCTTCATAAGTCCATCCGGAAGTCTCTACCTTCCATCGTCCATTCTCCCATGAAACAGATTCTGCATGTTCCCTTGTTTTGATTTTGACCTTTAAAGCTCTTGCTTTCAATATCAAGAGTTCCGGAATACATTTCGCCTGATTGCTTCTGGGATACAGCCATCCATTACGTTCTGTAAAAGCCACCCCAAGTTTTTCAAAAAAAGCAAGTGTATCCTCCAGCGTAAACTGTGCCAGAATTTCTTCCACAAATTCCGGATGCTGGCCTCTGAAAATATCGGGACGCATGTCTCTGTTCGTAAGATTACATCTGCCATTCCCTGTCACACAGATTTTCCGGCCCGGATTCTCATTCTGTTCAAGGAGCGTAACTGCCGCACCATTCTCTGCCGCTGCAATTGCAGCGGCCAGTCCGGAAGCACCTCCCCCTACAACGATCACCTGTGTTTTTTCACCCATATCGTCTCCTTCATCTGCTGCCGCCTGCAACAATTCTTCCTTCTATCTTTACGGAAGTGTCACAATATTCGCATCTACCAGTTTCTGCAAAGACATCAGTACGCCCAGTTTTGCGTGCTCCCATGTAAGACCTCCCTGAAAATATACCGCATATGGTGGTTTTACCGGACCATCTGCCGAAAGTTCAATAGATGAGCCCTGTACAAAAGCCCCCGCCGCCATGATAACCTGGCTGTCATATCCCGGCATGTCCCACGGTTCTGGATCCACATAACTGTCCACCGGCGCCGCTGCCTGGATTCCCTTACAAAATGCGATCAGCCCCTCCGGAGTTCCAAGTGTCACAGCCTGAATAATATCCTGACGTGGCTCGCTGCCATTCGGAACAACAGAAAAACCAAGTTTTTCATAAATATTTGCTGCAAAAACAGCTCCTTTTAATGCGCCTTTGGTCACCATTGGTGCAAGGAAAAAGCCCTGATAGAACGAACGGTTTACACCAAGGGAGGCACCGACCTCCATGCCAAGTCCCGGACATGTCATACGCGTTGCCGCATTTTCGACACATTCCTTCGTACCCGCAATATAACCGCCAATCGGTGCAAGTCCGCCACCCGGATTCTTGATCAGAGATCCGACGATCATATCTGCTCCGACATCACTTGGTTCTATCGTATCTACAAACTCTCCGTAACAGTTATCCACCATACAGATAACGTCCGGTTTGATGCTCTTGACAAATGCGATCAGTTCTCCAATCTGTTTTACAGAATAGGAAGGTCTGGTCTGATATCCCTTAGAACGCTGAATCTCAACAAGTTTCGTTTTTTCATTGATTGCCGCACGAATCGCATCATAATCAAAGGTTCCGTCTTCTTTGAGATCTACCTGTCTGTAAGTTACTCCATATTCTGCCAGAGAGCCTCTGGACGGGCGGATACCAATTACTTCTTCAAGTGTATCGTATGGCTTTCCTGCCGGTGCAAGAAGCTCATCTCCCGGACGAAGATTTCCAAATAAAGCAATTGCCAGTGCATGAGTTCCGCAGGTGATCTGGGAACGAATCAGACATGCCTCCGTATGAAAAGTATCTGCATATACTTTTTCCAGAGTATCTCGTCCAAAATCATCATAGCCGTAGCCTGATGATGACTGGAAACATTCTGCACTTACTTTGTTTTTCTGCATGGCCATCAGTACTTTAAGCTGGTTATATTCCGCAGTCTTGTCAAACTGTTCAAATCGTTCCTTCAGAGATGCTTCGATCTCTGCTCCAAAATCATAGACTTTGGATGAGATTCCAAGCTGTTCATATAATTCCTTCATGGTTATTTTATGATCCTTTCCAATTGTATCTGATTTATTGCGTCTTCTAACTGACTATCCCAAAATATCATGTTCTTTAAGAACACTCAGCATATATTCCAGAATTTCTTTTTCATCCCAATGAAATTTGTCTTTATCAACCCAGATCACATCCGACTCCCGTCGAAACCAGGTCAGCTGCCGCTTTGCAAAATGTCTGGTATCTCGTTTCAGGATACGTACCGCCTCTTCCAGTGGATATTCCCCCTCCAGATAAGCCAGGATTTCCTTATATCCCAGTCCCTGCATGGATACCATACCACGATGGCAGCCCTCACGTTTCAGTCCTTCCACCTCTTTTACCAGTCCCTCTTCCAGCATCTGATCCACTCGTTTGTCTATCCGCTCATAGAGAATATCTCTTGGCGCATTTAAAACAAAATATGCCAGATTATACGGACTTGTCTGTTTTTTCTGTTCTTCATTATGTGCAGATATAGGCGTACCATTCTGATGATAAAATTCCAGTGCACGGATCACACGTTTTACATTGTTTGCATGGATTGTATCCGCACTTGCCGGATCTACTTCTTTCAGCCTATCATGAAGATACTCAGCACCTTCTGTTTCCGCCAGTTTTTCCAGCTCTGCACGGTAAGTGTTTTCCTGCTGCGCCTCTGTAAAATCAATATCTCTGGTTACCGCCTGAATATAAAATCCGGTTCCTCCGACCAGAATCGGTATCTTTCTTTTTTCATAGATTTCCTCCATAGCTTCTTTTGCCATCTGCTGGAATTTTACGATATGAAATTCTTCTTCCGGTTCCAGAACATCCACCAGATAATGCTTTACTCCCTGCATTTCCTCCGGACGGATCTTCGCAGAACCGATATCCATTTTTTTATATACCTGCATGGAATCTGCAGAAATAATCTCACCGTTTACCGCCTTTGCCAATGAAATAGAAAGACTTGTTTTGCCAACTGCTGTCGGCCCGGTAAGAACGATCAAAGGTCTTTTCATAATCACTCCTGTATAATTCTTACACGATTCGTTTAAACTTCTTTTCCAGTTCTGTTCTGGTCATTGCAATGATCGTCGGGCGTCCATGCGGACAATGATACGGATTTTCCAGAGTCAGAAGTTCATCGATCAGTTTTTCTGCCTCCTGCTGCGACATAGCATGGTTTCCCTTAACTGCCGCTTTGCATGCCATCGTTGCAAGTCTGGCAGCAAAAATATCCAATGTATCTTTACTGTTATTAGATGCCAGATTATCCAACATTTCCAGAAACAGTTCTTCCTCTGTCAGTCCGTACAGATTCGATGGTACCGCACTGATGCGGTATTCTCTGCCGCCGAAATTCTCGATCTCAAAGCCAAACTGTTCAAAATAATTCATATTTGCTTTCAGTACTTCTTCTTCCTGCATGCTCAATGCCACGATCAATGGAGGATTCAGATACTGTGAATCAATCGAATGTTCCCGGAACTGTTTTACCATACGCTCATAATATACCTTTTCGTGTGCAGCATGCTGATCGATTATATAAAAATTGTCCTCAAACTGTACCAGCCAGTACGTATCAAAGATCTGTCCGATCAGGTCAATCCGACTTCTGGATTCTGGTGCAAGCAGTTTCTCCTCAAAGAGTTCAAGCTGCTGTGGTGGAGTCTGTTTTTCAGTCTCTCTCGATACTGCTTCCTGTATTTTTAGTTCTTCTGCTTCCGTTTTCTGCACATAGTCTTGTTCATAATCTTGTACAGACTTCTGTACAATTTTCTGTTTAACCTGTGTATCAACCTTCTCAGGCACAGTATTTGTTTTCTTCGAAGAATTCTGAAATGACTCTGGCACTGTCTGCCTCTCTGTCAGTTTCTTCACTTCGTCCAGTTTCTGATTCTCTCGCAGTGTACCACTGAACATTTCTTCTTCATCTTTTGAAAATGCCGGACGATAAGATGCTGCCGGCTCTCGTACAACAGAATAGACTGGTTTTTGTGCTCCGTACAGTTCTTCACGACGTTTCTGCTCAAATGGTTCCGGTACAGCTGCACGCGTAACTTTTTCTTCTTTATCCTCTTTAACAGAAGAACTGTCTACAGATACTTTCGGAATCATTTCTCTTCTGGTCAGGGCTGCACGTACAGTATCATAAACTGCATCGTAAACTTCCTGTTCTCTCGCAAATCGTACCTCTCTTTTTGCCGG
Source organism: Blautia obeum ATCC 29174 (assembly GCF_025147765.1). Taxonomy (NCBI): domain Bacteria; kingdom Bacillati; phylum Bacillota; class Clostridia; order Lachnospirales; family Lachnospiraceae; genus Blautia; species Blautia obeum. The sequence goes on along the minus strand of NZ_CP102265.1, from coordinate 1,819,260 downwards.
GTGCACATTAACATCCAGATCGTTCCCCTCCATTTCCATACGAAGAGAAACAAATGGAAATTTATGCTGCATCAGGAAACCCCTGTAAGCATTTTCGATTGCTTTTGTAATAATATTATTTTTAACATATCGTCCATTGATATAATAGTTCTCAAAAGAACGATTGCCTCTGGCAATTTCCGGTTTACCAACAAATCCCTCAATTTTCATAAAGGAATTTTCCTGTGATACCTCCAGAAGTGCTCTGGCGATCTCTCTGCCATACACGCTGTAAATAACATCCTTCACACTGTAGTTCCCGGATGTATGCAGTTTCACCTGCTTATTCTGAATATATTTAAAAGAAATCTCCGGATGGGACAGTGCAAGCTGCTCCATCAGCGTATGAATATAATTCGCCTCAGTCATATCCGACTTCAGGAACTTGCTTCTCGCCGGTGTGTTATAAAAAAGGTTCCGAACAAGAAATGTAGTTCCCTCCGGTGCTCCCAGTTCTTCCAATGAATGCTCCTGTCCACCTTCGATCACATAACGGGAGCCGCTGACAGAAGACGGAGTTTTTGTGATCAGTTCTACCTGAGAAACAGCAGCGATACTGGAAAGTGCCTCACCACGAAATCCAAGAGAAGCAATATGTTCCAGATCTTCCACCTTTTCAATCTTACTTGTTGCATGACGGAGAAATGCAAGCGGAATCTGCTCTGCTTCCATTCCTGATCCATTATCCGTAATTCGGATCAGTTTCTTACCACCATCTGTAATTTCTACTGTTACCGCAGTTGCTCCTGCGTCTATCGCATTTTCCACAAGCTCTTTTACGACAGAAGAAGGTCTTTCTACAACCTCTCCGGCTGCAATCTTATCAATTGTGTTCTGGTCTAAAACTGCAATTTTTCTCAAAGCAACCTCCCATTACCAAACCACGTTTTATCATTTTTACCAGCGGTTTTTAATCTTGTTCTGCAAATTATACAAAATATTCATAGCTTCCATCGGTGTCAAATGGGTCATATCCAGATCACGGATCTCGTCCACGATATCATTGTCCTGTACCGTATCAAAAAGAGACATCTGAGCCATATCCACCTGATCATAAACAATTTTCTGTTTTTTCTTCGGAGCCGTCAGATCCTTGACCGCAGCCGTGATATCTGCATCACTGAGTTCTTCTACCAGTTCCTTTGCACGATTAATAACGGAATCCGGCACACCGGCAAGTTTGGCAACCTGAATACCATAGCTCTTGTCTGCACCGCCCTTGACAATCTTACGAAGAAATACAATATCATCGCCTTTTTCTTTAACCGCGATACAATAATTATTGACTCCCGGAATCTTACCTTCCAGCTCTGTAAGTTCATGATAATGTGTGGCAAATAAAGTCTTTGCGCCACAGAGTTTCGTATTACTGATATGTTCGATCACGGACCATGCAATTGCAAGTCCGTCAAAGGTACTTGTGCCTCGTCCAATCTCATCCAGAATCAACAGGCTCCTGGATGTGGCATTTCGAAGAATATTTGCTACTTCTGTCATTTCCACCATGAAAGTACTCTGTCCGCTTGCAAGGTCATCGGATGCACCGACACGTGTAAAGATTCGATCCACAATGCCAATATTTGCTTTCTCTGCCGGAACAAAACTTCCGATCTGCGCCATCAGAACGATCAATGCTGTCTGACGCATATAAGTGGATTTACCAGCCATATTCGGACCGGTGATAATGGAAACTCTTTTTTTCTGATTGTCCAGATATGTATCATTTGCAATAAACATATCGTTTTCAATCATCTGCTCTACAACCGGATGACGACCATTTTTGATATCCAGAACACCATTTTCATTGATCTTCGGTCTTACAAAATTGTTTCGTTCTGCCACAAGCGCAAGAGAGGCAAACACATCCAGTGCTGCAATCGCCTTGGCAGTTTTCTGGATACGTACGACTTCTTTGCCAACTTTGTCACGGACATCTGCAAACAATTCATATTCCAGCGCATACAGACGATCTTCAGCTCCAAGGATCAGATCCTCAAGATCCTTCAGCTCCTGTGTAATATAACGTTCGGCATTGGTCAGTGTCTGTTTGCGAACATAATTATCCGGAACCTGATCTTTGAAAGAATTCGTCACTTCCAGTGCATAACCAAATACACGACTGTATTTGATCTTCAGTGTCTTAATGCCGGTACGTTCTTTTTCTCTTGCTTCCAGTTCAGCAAGCCACTTTTTGCCATCAGTTCTTGAGTGACGATATTTATCGACATCTGCGTTGTAACCTTCGCGGATGATTCCGCCGTCTTTCTGTGCAAGCGGTGGCTCATCTGTGATCGCACGTTTGATCAGATCCGTCACATCTTCCAGCGGATCCATATCCTCAAAAATCTGTTTCAGGATCGGTGCTTCAAATTCCTGAAGGATCTGTCGGATATATGGAATCATCTCCAGTGAAGATGCAAATGCAACCATATCTCTCGGATTCGCTGACTGATAGCTGATACGGCTGATCAGACGTTCCAGATCATAGATTGGATTCAGATACTCTCGGATCTCATCACGAAGCATCGGCTTCTGAGTCAGTTCTTCTACTGCTCCCAGTCTGAGATTGATCTCTTCTGCATCGATCAGGGGCTGTTCCACATAACCTCGAAGTGTACGTGCACCCATTGCTGTCTTTGTCTTATCCAATACCCAGAGAAGAGAACCTCGTTTCTGTTTTTCACGGAGTGTTTCGACCAGTTCCAGATTACGACGACTGGAACTGTCAATCAACATAAATTTATCTGCTGTGTAGGGATGAATCGTTGCCATATGAGACAAAGCTGTTTTCTGAGTTTCATTCAAATATTGAAAAAGTGCTCCTGCTGCGATCACTCCACTGTCATAGTCCTGAAGTCCAAGACCTTCCAATGTATTTACATGAAAATGTTCCTTCAAAGTGCGTTGGCAGAGACTGTCATCAAAATACCAGTTATCTAATGGAAAAATGCATATCCGCAGACGGTCCTTCAAATCTTCTGTATCAACTCCGCTCATAAAAAAAGCGTCATTACAGATAATTTCCGCAGGGACAAATTTATTGATCTCATCCAGAAGTTTCTGAGGTTTATCTACTTCTGTAAGAAAACAGTCACCTGTGGTGATATCTGCAATGGCACATCCAAAATGATCCTCCAGAGAAACAATCGACATCAGATAATTGTTTCTGGATTCATCCAAAGATGTGGCATCCAGAGTTGTTCCCGGTGTAACTACACGGATAACTTCTCTCTTAACAAGACCTTTTGCTTTCTTAGGGTCTTCCACCTGCTCACAGATTGCCACTTTGTGGCCTTTCTCGATCAGTCGTTTGATATATGTCTCGGCTGCATGAAATGGAATTCCGCACATCGGAGCACGTTCTTCCAATCCGCAGTCCTTACCGGTAAGCGTCAGTTCCAGTTCTTTGGATACAAGGATTGCATCATCAAAAAACATCTCATAAAAGTCGCCAAGTCGATAGAACAGGATGCAGTCCTTGTAATTTTCTTTTGTTTTACAATATTCCCTCATCATCGGTGATAATACACTAATATCCTCCGGAAACCCAGTATTTATGCGGCTTTTAGAAGTCCCAGATGTTGATTTGACCACATTATTACGATAGTTTTTTCCCTCGTTAGTGTTTTTGTCTATACTCAAGTATTTAAACCTCTCTTTAAAATTTTATCTCCATTTGCAAAATCAGGTTTCTGTTCCGTATTTTTGAATATACAGTTCGTATTCGTCATCTATATGTTCTTCTTCAATGTGTGTATAATAATTAGTCATTTTTTCATCAGAGTGTCCAGCTATTTTCTTTACTGTAGCGGCATCCATTCCCGATTGAATGCATCTTGTTACAAAAGTATGACGGAAAATATGAGGATGAACATCCATTAAATTCGGGTCTCTGTTCTCTTTTTCTGCCAGAGCAATTTCATGTTTATTAACAATCCCAACAATCCGCCTGCATTCTGTTTGAGCTGATGATGGAAGATAACTTCTTCCTGAAGATGTTGTAAAAATCAGACCGGGATATTTTTTTAAAAGTATATTTGGTTTTCCCCAGTTTTTCCCCAGTTTTTCTTTATCACGATCCTGTTTTTCCTTCCAGCTCATAAAAGCAGCAATCACTGCATCCGTTAATGGAACCTTTCTATTGCTGGCACTTTTCTTTGGTGTTGTAATCTGAATAGTAGAATACCTTTCAGGAAGTTCATTTCCTTTCAAATCATAATATTTTGTAACTCTGTTTAAGGTTTTATATACACGAAGCTTTTCATGCTTAAAGTCAAGATCACACCATTCTAGGGCAAGTGCTTCCCCTATACGTAATCCTGTATGAAGAAGAATAAAAAAGAGTTCATAATACCGGGTATTCTTGCAGCTCTCAAGGAAACGATGAGTGTCATATATACTAAGACATTTTTCATCTTCTTGTTCCTGCATTATCTTCTCATCAGGTATTTCACCCGGTTCTTCTTTAGGCAGTTTAATATCGGCTACGGGATCTATGGGTATCATTTTTCCACCATATGCCTTTTTGAAAAGCTGACGGACTACACTTAATGATTGTATTACCGTTGTACGTGCATATCCTTCTTCTTCGAGTCCCTTTATCATGTCAAGAATATGTGTTGGACGGACCTCTATTAACCTCATGTAACCAATATATTCTCTTACTCGCTCAAAACCATTTACATAGTTACTTAAAGTGGTTGCTTTAACAGAATGCACCACATAAATAAGCATCCATTTTTCATACCACTTTGAAACAGAAATTCTAGGATCATATCCTGCAATTCCGGGGGAAACATTAGCAAGGTAGGCATTTCTTTCTTTTTTTAGATGTTGTAAATTTGTACCATAAATTGAAAACGTTTTTCCTGTACCGCGAACGAAAATTCTGGCCTCATATCGTCCATCTTTTCTTTGATATAATCCTTTTCCTAATTCTTTACCCTTTAAGTTTTTGCCCATAACACCACCATCCTTTCTGATGATAATGCATGGCACTGGATATATATTTTAGCACAACAAAAAAAAGCTTTCAAGACTGCCGATCTATCCATTTTTGAAATTTTTTCTTATCAATCAGTGTTCTGCGCCCAATCCGTACCATGAAACAGTTTTCATTCATCAATGATCTCATTGTTTTCTCAGAAAGTCCTGTAAGCTCACAGGCTTCTTTAACGGATATAAGAATTTTATCGTTGTTTGCTTCCGGCTGTGTTTTTTTTCGCAACATATATAACCGGTCAATATCTGCAGGCAGATGATATTGACCGTTCCTCCTCTCTACTATTATATAAATTCTAAAAAAGGCTGCCTGCTGGCCTTATAGATTAATCCAATGTTCTACGTTCCTGTTGGCTGACATAATACTCCACTGCTTCCTGTAAACTGCATCCGGCCCTATGGCTTCGACTTATTACACTGCTTTTATTTATTCCTAATTCCTCACAGCATACTTTAAGCGATGGATAAACAGTTCCATGATATTCAAATTCCGGGTTACTTAACATTTTTTTCCTTTTTCTCGTCATAAAATGTGTAAACGATTCTTCAAGAGAACAATTCTTATCTCGTGCTCTTTGTCTCACACATATATCATCAATACCATATTTTTGACAACATGCCCGGAGACTTCGATATTCTATTCCTTTAAATGTAAATTTTTGTATTCTTTCGGCAATCATATCTTTATTTTCAATAAAATGCTCCAATGATTCTTCCATAGTACAATTCAATCTATATTTTCTTGAAGATACACTGTCAGCGTTGACTCCATATTCCAGACAGCATTCTTCCAAAGACCTATAGGTTTTGTCTCTAAAAATAAATACCGACGGCTGTGTTTCCATTCTGACTTTCTTTATGAAATGATCCAAAGATTCTTCAATGCTGCATTCTGTTGTTTTGGCACGGTTACGCACACTGGAAGCATTAACGCCGTATTCAGCACAACATGCTGAAACACTTTTATACCTTTTCCCTTTATAAAAGAATTGCATTTTCGGTGTTTCTGTTTCCTTTTTTTGAATATAATATTTCACAGCTTCTTCCCATGTACACTTTTTTCGCCAAGTTCTACTGCGTACACTAGATTCATTAATTCCATAGAATTCACAACATTGTCCAAGTGAGATATATTTATTTCCCTCATAAAAAAAAGCCTCTTTCGCACGATGCCTTTCTTTAGACATCACCTGATTTTCAGGAATTTCTTCTTTTTTCGTTACTTCTTTTGGCACACAGCCTTCCATATGAGAGATAATTTCTTCCATAACATCCGCGTGAGGACGTTTCGCTTTAAATACTGCTGAACTTACTGACTTTGGCTTTAATCCATACGCAAGACAACATTCCGTAAAATTTTTGTATTCTTTTCCACGGAATTCAAAGGCTCTTTTCTCTTTAGATTTGATATAATGTGTAATCGCACGTGTAGAAGAAACCCCATTTTTTTCCATATACAAACGTACTGATATAGGATTTATCTCCAGGTCTTCACAACATTGAGGCAGTGATGGGTATTTCACACCATGATATGTGATTTCATGTGCCTTTTTCCATTCTATTGCCCGTTCAATCGCTTCCTGTGGTGTGCATTTTCGATTCCACATATCGGTCTTGACAGAATCTTCGTTTAAATCATAAAATTCGCAGCAGGTCTTAATGCTGGCCCATTTTCGATTTCGGAATATGATCTCTTTACTTTTTTTCAATTCAATAAAATGTGTAATCGCTTCTTCAGTTCTACATTTATATTGATTCTGATACGCCATTACACTACGGTAACATATTCCATAAAAATTACAGCATTTATGCTTACTTTCAAAAGTTCTGCCATTGTACACAAATTTGAATTTCTCCATGTAATTTGATCTGATTTTACGTGGCATAAAAACTTCTTTCCTCCTTTTATCGTGATTGGATCTGATACATGTCAAAACATTTTGCCAAACAAAAAAAGACACTCCAAGAGTCCATTTTACTCTTTTTGTGTCTTTATCGGTTGATCCGCAGACGCGGTATAAAGTATAAAATTCTGACCTCGTATCAGAATAAAATTTGTGCAATCTGCCTTGCAAAATGTTCAATTTTATCGTATCATTCCAGATACTTAATGTCAATTTCACTACAGGCTTTAAACAGTAGCAGCTGGGTAGTATTTTACTCGTATTCCTGCGAATACATGCATAAACTGTTGCATACATGCAAATGCCCCTCCGGTCTTTTCACCGGAAAAGGGCACTTACAGAAGGCTTTTTGTATTCATGTCATACAAAAAATCACATAAATCAAGATTGGAAATGAAACAAACATGAGCCCAAAATCAACAAAGATCAATATCAGCCAAAGCAACTTTAATTTTTCCTCCAAACCTCATCCTCCGTTTCGAGTATATTTAAGGAATTCCATAAAATCCCTTATACTTAAATAAAAGAGAATTTCAGAGCTGTTTCTGTAAATATCCCCAAATTTTCACAGGAATTTCATTTTATTGTTAAAGTTACTTTTGTGATATATCAATCTGCTATTATGCGGCCTGTTCTTCCAGTTCTCGATTCCCAGCCTCCATTAAATCTTCCTCCAGAATTTCAGCAAGCAATTTGTTGCAATACCCAATACCGTTTACACGAACGCCTTTGTTGCGGAGCTCGTCAATCTCTTTTTTCCTGAGACTCTGACTTTTTACAGCCAGTTTATAATCTTCTTTTGCCAGTTTCTTTTTTAATTGTTTCTGCCATTTTATAAGAAAATCCCTTGCAAGCTCAATATCTTCATTCTGCTGGTTATAAAAAGTACGTGTCTGCCTTATGGTCCCATCCGGTTCCACTTCAAGCGTATAGTACGCCTCCGTTGGTTGTTCTGCCTTTCTCAAAAACAGGATATAGGATTCCTGCTGGCTCATTCGTTCATAATAGGTTTCTGTATTATTTACGCAGTGATGCATCAGTTTTGCTTCATACAAAATGTCATCCACTTTTTCCGGCACAACGATCTGATACTCTTTGTCCGCATATTCATATTTTTTCAAATCCCTGCATATACGATTCAGACCCGGATACTTCTTTTCCAGCTCTCCGGCTCTTAAAATCAAATCTTTTGCTTCTATCTCTTTTATCATTTCATTATGTCTCTGCATGAGCTTTCGTGCACGGTAGATAACAGAATCCTGCACATTCACTCCGACCCGAATTGCCATATTAAGATAATCCTTCCATGTTTTGATCAGGTCTTTCACGGATTCCCCACTTTCTGCTGCCTGCTTTTCCAGATAATTTTTGATCTGTAAAGGGGCCATACGATCCATAATGAACATAAGATCCGCTGGTTTAAACTTTTCCCGGCACATCCACGAAATCACATCGTCACGGATCAACTTGTTTTGGGCTTTTTCAAGTAATAGCCATTGAAGAAAAATCTCTCCCCCATTGTTTGTACGCAGCCTTTTTAAGCGGAACCTGTCAATTCCCAGTGCTTTTCCAAGGTCTCCGGAATCTTCACAATAGATCTGTGCTTTATTATCCATAATGTCCTCTGCCAGATGATAAAGTCCTGCTTTAATGAGCCGTTCCAGGTAGGGCCTTTCTCTAACCATTTCAAAAAAACTTACCGGATCTAAAAACCTTTTGGCTTTTGCATATTCGTAGAATCCTGTCCTACGGAATGTCCTGTTTTTAATGCCATACAGTGATTTTCCATAAATATTTCCCATATTATATTTTTCATATGTCATATAGCCACCGTAACCTGGATACAGTGGAACCTGTAATTTACCCTGGATCCATCGGTTTTCTTTTGTCCAATGATGACGGCCGAAATAATATTCTTTCGTATTTAATTCTTCATCATACAGGATTCTCCGGCGCTCAAAGAAAGAATATACTGGTTTTTTATATGAGCTGCTTACTATGAGCATCTGAAGCTGGAATTCTCTCAAAACAAACTCATTATTTCCACAGGTCTGAAGCAGGTATGCAGTCTCTTTTTGGGTTTCTATATTTTTGGCCCGGCCTAATGCTTTATATTGAATCTGATGTCTGCATTTTGGGCAATGCCCCACTGTATTATGGTGAGGATGGCTGATTGGAACTTCGCTTTCACACCAACTACAATATCCTGTCTGATCTTTCCTGCGGCTGTAATGATAAAAAATAAAATTCTGGGTAATTCCAACTTTTTTCTGCCATCTCAGCCAGTCTTTCGGAATTTTTGGAAGTCTATCCATACACTGATCCCAGCTTGTCAGAATTTTTTCATATTTCATTCCCAGTCTCCGGTGTCTCTGCTCACGTTGATATACATACAGTGCATAAAAAGCATCGTCATATTCACTTTCAAGATACTTTTGGATCAACGCTGTATCTGCCTCTTTCATATAAGAATTTTCCTGATATAACCATTTGGAGAAAATGGTCTTATCCAGCATACTATCTGACCATTTCTTTGTCCGGTAATCATACCCTTTAAAAACATCGTTCTTTTTATCAATATATAATGTATATACAGGTTTCCGACACTCCATGGAAAGATATTCTGCCAGATAAAATGCTACTTTTAAAATATTGTTTTCTACTTCTGCACGTAAATATAGCCCCCTCTGATAAATCAGCTGCTCCGTATAGTATCCTTTATCTCTTACTGGCACATCTTCTTTTGCAAGTTTTATCAGTTCATCCGTAGCTTCCAGCAATTTCATGTTATGCAATTCTTTTTTATTCATTTCCGTCCTCTCCTTCATTTTCTGCTGCATATAATGTCATTTTCTCTTTTCTGCTCAAATGCAGCAGGGGAACTCCCTGCCGCATCCACTTTATCCTTTTATTTACGCCGCTATTTCAGTAGGGCTTTCTTCGTTTTCTGCCGATTCCATTGGTAGGTCCATTAAGTCTTTCTCTAAAAGATCAGCCAGAAGTTCCCCAGCAAATGTTCCGCCATGGACAACTACATGCTTATCACGTATCTCCTGATAGTTCTGCTGCCTGAGCTTCCTGCTTTCTTCTGTGCTCTTACGATCTTTTTGGGTTAATCGTTTCTGAATTTCCTTCTGCCACAATGTTAAAAAAGAAGTCACCTTATCAATGTCCTTATTTTGACGATTAAATTCCGCACGTTTTTGCCGGATAGTTCCATCTGGTTCAACTTCCAGTGTATAAAACGGTACTTTCGGATTCTCTTTTTCCCGCAAAAACAGGATATAGCTTTCCTTTGAAACGATCCGGTCAAAATAAGTATCCGTCTTATTTACACAGTGATGAAGCGTATCACCTTCATATAGAATGTCATCGATACTCTTTGGCGCAATAACCTGATATTCACCGTCACTGAACTCATATTTTTCTTTCAAATCAATGAGATGTTTCTGAAATCCGACATACTTTTCTTCCAGCTCCCTGCGTCGGATTCCGCGTTTCATTTCTTCTATCTTCAAAACCGCCTCTTTATGGCGCAGTTGAAGATCTCTGGTACGGTAAATAATGGAATCATGTATATCCATTCCCAGTCTTTTTGCCATAGAAAGATAATCGTTCCACACCTGCAGCACATGGCTGATATCATCCCCGGATTTTTCTGATTGTTTCACAAGATAATGTCGAATCTGGCAGATGCTCATCTGGTCCAGAACAAACTTCAGGTCGTTTGGTTCAAATCCTTCTTTTACCATCCAGCATATTTCTTCATCCCCGATTGTTTTTCCTGTACTCTTTTCAAGTTGCAGCCATTTAAGTTCTTTTACCCCGCCATTCATATCTCGGAGCCTTCGAAACTCTTTCTTATTCACGGATAGGAATTCTGTTGGTTTTCTACCTTTTCTTTTTATTGCATTTGTTGCCCTGTGGTCCAGTACATCATCAACTAACTGAAAAAGCCCTGTCTTTACAATCTGTTCCAGTACCGGAGACGTCTTCCACAGGTAAAGATATTTTCCAGGATCTATCTTTTTCTGACCAAGGGCGTACTCACGCAGACCTGTTTCTTTTAATTCATGCCTGGACAGATCCGACAGGGTGTAAGGATAGACCATCCCTTTATACTGAATACCGCAGCAAGTATAATACCAAGGTTCCCCATATGAAATCCATCGCATTTCCCGCTGTTTAAACAGGCCATAAACAAAATTTGAAATTTCCTTTCCATTTGCAGAGAAGATTCTTCTCTGCTCTTCATGGCAGGTAGTTTCGCAATCTGTATAGCCGCCCTTTTTATACCACGTTCTGGCATGAAAGATCCGGAGCACAAAACCAGAAGTTTTGCGTCTCCTCTGGATAAGATAGACTCTGTACCACTTTGTACAAAATCTTCCAGACTTTCCCACAGAACGAAAAGTAATCGGTTGTCCACACACATTGCACTGTCCTTTCTGGTTATATTTGGGTGAGCGGATTGGAACATATTTTTTGCAATATGTACAATATCCTTCTGTAGCACCATTTTTCTGATACTTGTAGAAGATATAGTGTTCCGTAATTCCATATTTTGAAACCCATCCGATCCAGTTCTTAGGCAGTCCAGATACAGTTTTCATCACCTGGTCCCATGAATCTGTAAGTTTTTTATCATGACGTATCCTTTGTTCTTTACGGATATTCGCCTGAAACTCTTCCAGTGACCGGATTGCAGGCTGCATTGTCTTTAAATATTTTTGGATGACCTTTGTATCACAGTCATTTACATAGATGTTGCCAAGATTAATCCTTACATCCCATAAGATACTTTCAAGAAGTGCCTTTTTCCATTTTTTTAATTTTTCATCATAGGTTATAAACCGTCTCTCTTTTCTGCTGATAAACAGACGGTACCTTGGAAAGTTTATATTCTCCTCAATATCCGTTACGGCAAACAGATACACTTTTAAAATTCCTTTTTCTACTGCTGCCCGACAATACATCCGATATTTTCCGGGTTCACCCCTTTGATTCTCCAGTGTACTCAAAGATATTTCCGTTTTCTTTGCATCGGCGATATGTCTGTTCATCACTTTTAATGGTTTTAATTCCATCAACCCCTTTTTTCTCATAACTCCACCAGCTTTCCAGTCACATCAATCCATGCTTCCTCCGGATATTTCTGACCATCGATACAGATGACCCCAATTTCCAGGATCTGGCTGTTGCCAGGCTGCTCCTTTAAAAGTAACAGTAAATCGCCCTTTTGTCCTTTGGCTTTGGGGGCTTTTCCACGTACAATACAAAATCCGTTGCAGCTGGTCCCGCTTTCTTTTGCAACATGGGAGTTCCATTTTCGGTTTGGATATTTCGCCATGTAAGCAGCTCCATGTAATAACAGGCTTCTCAATTCAATTTTCTTTAATAGGCGCATCTTTGTGCAGGAGATTTTTGAATCTTCTCCATCTTCATCCAAATCCCCTGATGCATCTACTATGTAATACACGGAATTTTTCCAATTCGGATAATAGCAGAGACAATCCAGTGGGTTTTCTGCACAATGAAATCCATTTTGTCTACAGTTTGCTTTTTCCGTTTCATTTATGCCATACTCCTGAAACTGAAAGCCCCGACATTTCAAATCCTTTTGAAATCCTTTATATGCGATCATATCCTTCTCCTTTAACTCTCTTTCTGCTGCATCATGTCAAACAAGGACATCTGCCCGGAATCTTTTGATTTTTTCTTGCTAATATACTTTTCTTCCTGCTCCGCTGCTTCTTTGGGATGCACCTCGGAATCTTTCTTTGTCCCCTGGTTTTTCGGTATTGTTTTCGTTCTCTTATTTACCGAATCCCATTCCTTTTGAATCTTTTTCTTTTCTTCCTGCTCTTTTTCTGCTATTTCTTTTTCATCATCTTTCGCATAATATTCAAGTACCCAAGGAAAAACCTGGTCGCCGGAGAGTGCCAGGCCTGTATTGGCTCGAATGCCGTTCTCTCCCTTTTTTTTCGCTCCCTCCAGTGCAATGTTGTAGGCTTTTTGCGTCACGTAATCCAAACATCTCTGAAGCATCTTATGTTTTTTTAACACCTGTGCATCTAAAGCAGAATCCGTTTTGGCAAGATTTACGAGATACTGTCCTATGATGTCTGCAAAGCCTGCATCCTTTAAGGCAAACATTTCTGCACGCAGTTTTTCAGACGCATTCGCAAACGTTCTTTCCTCAATCGGTATATCAACCAGCCGGTAGCGGCTGCCCTGAATAAATTCCTCTGTCTGTTTTTTGGAAACTGCATGTGCTTTGGCAAGTTCCCGCACACCATCCATATTCCCGCTCTGGCGGTAATACAATGCTGCTGTATTTAATTCTTCTGCAGTTTTTATGATCTCATTTAACATAATCGATCCCTTCTTTCCTGATAAAAACATGAGGCAGAAGAAAAAATCTCCTGCCTCTGCCTGCTTTTTATGCCGCATTCATTTTCTGTTCAGCCGCTTCCATTTCTTTTTCTACTTCCAATGCAATCCTGCGTCTCTCTGCATCATCAGAATCTAAAAGGCTGATCATTTCCAGTACAATACGGCGAACCCATTCATTTTCCTCCCATCCTGCACAGATCTGACGGGCTTTTTCCGTCAGTTCCTTCCAATCAGCATCTTCCAGATCCCTGCCACGATATTCTTTATAGAAAGAATAGATTTCTTTCATGGCTTTCGGTGCCTGAATCTTTGCCGCTTCATCCAAATTGGAGAGGAGTCCCATCAGCATGGGATGGTTTTTATATTTTTCAATCAAAGGACGGATACCGGTCTGAATTTTACCCGTATAAAGTCCTAAAAAATCATTAAATATTCCTGCAATCAATTTCTGATCTGTCATTCGTTTCCTTCCTTTCTGTTAATTTTCTTACTCTGCGCCTGACCGTAGATGGAAAACACTGAAATGCTTCCGATACTGCATCCTGGCTGTATCCCTGATCAAGAAGAGCCTTCATAGCCGCTGCCATTTCTGATTCCTTGAGCTTTTTTATGGACGGTTTCCGAACTTTCTTTTTCAGGATTTTCCGGCAAAGCGGATGATCTGGTCCGTATTCGTACATTGTGCTGGCTTCCGCTGCATTCAAATTGCACAGGATTGCAATCAGCAGACAGTAATATCCCTTATATTCGTCGTCTTTCATGCCGCACCACCTTTATTGCCTGGTTTTCAAATGTACCTCTTTACCCTAATCTGCTTTAAATTCTTTTTGATCAAGACCATTTTCGAGCAGATATCTTTCCGTACCTTCTGGATCGAGCTGTGCAAGTCGTGCAAGATTAAACTCTGCAACATAATAGCTGCCATAATTGATTTTCCTCTTACCTACAACTTTTCCGAGTTTATACTTCTCAATAAACGCAACCTTTGCTTTTGCTCCGCAATCCGAGATTATTGCCTGCCCCGGTCTTAGGAATCCCATAACTCCAATTGTAAGGTCTCCGAATAATTCCAGCTTTTTCTCACATTCCTTTTGCTTTTGCCATAATCCGACATACAGGGATCCGTTGTAGTACATATTCACTCTGACATATAATTCCTCATGTCCACATTCCCAGTCATATCCCAATGGTTTTTCATCGTAAGCGTCCAATAAGAGGGTGTATCGAAATTTCTGGCTGTTGCATGTAAACTATTGATTAGAGTTTTGGGAGTTGACTCTAAAAACTCTAAATCTAATCTAAGGAGCAGGCTTATGGATCTTTCTTCTTTGACTCCAGACAAACAGGTGAAACTTCAATACTGGCTGGATGTAATACGGCAATGCAGGGCCTCCGGACTGACAAATCAGATCTGGTGTGAACAACACGATATCTCTTTGAAAAGTTATTATTACTGGCTTTCCAAAATTCGAAAGCTTGCCCTGGAAGAACTGCCCCGCAAGAAAAACGGCATCCACATGTGTACAGACCAACAGTCAACTGCTTTAACGGAATCCCCGGCTGAGTTTGCGGAGCTTTCACTTCCGGACAGAAACATTTCCCGTTCCACTCCTGCAGCCATACTTCATATCGGATCCATAACAGTGGAACTTTATGAAGGCACATCTGCCCAGATGCTGGAAAACATTCTGAAAGCCGTGCAGTCATGTTAGGAGATCTTTCCCATGTGGAGAAAATCTATATCCGATGCGGCTACACCGATATGAGGAAGCAGCTCAATGGCTTGCTGGATATCATCCAGTACAACTTCAAACTGGATCCTTACAGCAATTCCTTATTCCTGTTCTGTGGAAAGAGGGCTGACCGGATCAAAGCAGTCCATTACGAGGGAGACGGTTTCTGCCTTTTATACAAACGGTACGAAAACGGACGTCTCCAATGGCCGCGGACCGGCGAAGAAGCAAAACAGATTTCTGATCAGCAGCTGCGCTGGCTTCTGGAAGGTTTGAACCCGGAGCAGCCAAAGGCGGTTCAGAAATGGCTCCCGCATAAGTCTGAAAATACTGAAAATCCTTAGAAATGCTGGGAAATCTGACGATTCTATGGTATAATAATCCTATCGAAACGAAAGGGTTTTCAGGTTATGTCAGCTACGGAACAGGAGTATAAAAATCATATCAAAGAACTGGAACAGCAGGTCCGGCTCCTGAAAGAGCAGGTTGATTTCCTGACCCGTAAACTTTATGGAACAAAATCCGAGAAGACATCTACTCTCGAAATCGAGGGGCAGGTGTCTCTTTTTAATGAAATCGAAACCTGTGCGGATCCTGATGCACACGAACCGGAGCTTGTTGAGATAGAGAAGCACCTACGTAAAAGGAAGTACACCGGTCAGCGGGAAGAACTGGTAAAAAATCTCCCTCACAGCAAAGTACTCCATACCATAGATGAAAGGGAACAGATATGCGATAACTGCGGGAGTACGATGGTGAAAGTAGGGGAAGAATTCGTCCGCACGGAAGTACAGTTTATCCCTGCAAAACTCAAGGTGATTGACCATTACCGGGAAACGTATGAATGCAGGTCGTGCCGGAAAAACGGAACTCCTTATATGGAGAAGGCTCCGGTGCCATATCCTCCCGTCCTGCATTCTCTGGCATCTGCATCTACCATCACCTGGCTCATCCACCAGAAGTTTGAATTAAGCATCCCGCTGTACAGACAGGAAAAAGAATGGGAGGCTTTGGGATTACGTTTAAGCAGAGCGACTATGTCAAACTGGCTTCTGATTGTCTATCGGGACTGGCTTGTACACATCGTCCACCGTCTGAAGCTGGAACTTCTGAAACAGAGATACCTTCATATCGATGAAACACATGTACAGGTGCTGAAAGAACCGGGACGGAAAAATACGTCCGATTCCTATATGTGGGTTTACTGCAGCATCAGAGATGCTGTAAATCCCATCCGCTACTTCGAGTACCAGCCGGGACGAAGCGGGAAATATCCGGAAGCGTTTCTGAGGGAATATGAAGGTTATATCCATACAGACGCTTACTCCGGATACAATGCAGTTTCAGGAGTAAAAAGATGTCTTTGCTATACGCATCTGCGCCGGGCTTTCGTGGATGCGCTCCCAAAAGACATCCATAATTCGGAAGCATCAAAACCTGCGGAAGCAATCCTCCGTCTGAATCAACTCTTTAACATAGAGTCAGAGTTGGAGGCGCTCCCTCCTGATCAGAAGAAAAAAGAACGTCTTATCCGCGAGAAACCGCTTCTCGAGGCTTTTTGGTCATGGGCAGAAAAAAGTGCCATCGGAGAGCTGCCGAAATCCAAACTTTCAAAAGCTTTTCATTACGCCTTAAATAACCGTGAAGGTTTTTGGAATTATCTGGAAGACGGGAATTGTTCCATCAGTAATTCGCTTGCGGAAAACTGTATCCGTCCCTTTGTGATCGGCAGAAAGAACTGGCTGTTCTCCGGCAGTCCGAAAGGGGCGGAAGCCAGTGCAGGAATCCATACACTGGTAGAGACAGCGAAAGCGAATGGGCTTGCCCCGATGAAATATATAAAATATATCCTGTCCGACATGCCGGGGAGTGCTTTTCTTGAACATCCTGAATATCTGGATGATTATCTGCCTTGGAATCCTCTTGTAAAAGAATTCTGTCGATAACCGTTGACCTTTTAGTATAAAAGGCTGACGGTTATTTTTCTATACACTGTTTTATTTGACGCTTACTTTTCATCTTTTCGAATGCATATATCCTGTCCCATATTCTGCCTCCTTTTTTGATTTTCCTGTTCATCTTTTATGGATTATTTTATATTTCCTCCCTTCCTGTTTTTTGTACACCCCACATTTCGTTTTTGGGCAACAAAAAAAGACACCAAAAATCTTCTTTTGATTTTTGATGTCTTCCTATTGATAAAAGGCCTTCGCCTAAATGTTGCTCCCGGAACAGCATATCCGGAACAAAAAACTTTACTGCGTGGCAAACCATGCATAAAAAATAATCCATTTATATGGTAACACAATATATTGAATTCGTCAATAAAATACAGCGCATAGAATGCTATATCTTGTTATTCTGCCATTTTTCAAGTACGCTTACCATTTTTACTTCTCTGTCATTTCTACGTTCATCAGGAAAATTTCCAAGGAGTCATATATTGAAATATACTATAAAAAATAGTAGAATTTTTCTCTCTCGCACAAGATGAATAGAAGCCCGTTAAGGGATAGGAAAACGCCGAAAACCCGCATGAACACTACGTTTTTGTGAGTTGTCGGCGTTTCTTTTACCCTCTGTTTTCATGGTGCTTTTTCCGTAAATGGTGCCCAAATTCCACGCGGGCATATAAAAGGTTGTAAAGAGCAGTAAAGAGATACAGCGGTTAAAGGTCTATTTCGCTGTGTTTTTTCTTTGCTGCCCGTTTTCCTTTTTTCGGCTCGGCTTCCTTTGGTTTCTCCGGGGCTGCTTTTTCCACCGCGCTATGGTAAGCGTCCAAAACTTCTTTTTTTCGTTCAAGCCGCACGTCCACATAACGGGCGGTAACAGCTTCAAAGTTCATGGAAAGCCCAAGCGACGCGCCGATACCCGCAAGCGTATGCCCCAAGACTTCGCCAACCGTATAGAAGTCGCCTGTCAGTTGGTGCATATTGGTCGCTGCCGTATGTCGTAAATCGTGAAAACGAATGTGCGGCATATCCAAATCTTCAAGCAGCTTTCCAAATTGAGAGGACACCCACGACGCGGCGATAGGTGCGCCGTCCGGCTTTGCTACAACAAGGTCATTGTCATAGTAAGGCTTTCCGTCTTTTGCTGCCTGTTCTTTCTGTACTTCCTGCATGGCAAGCTGTTTGAGGAAGAACGGGCGGGCAAGCTCCGTAATGGGTAGCTTTCTGCCGTTGGATTTCGGCGGTGCCATTTCTTCAATGACTTTTGTTTTTGGCGGTACCTTGAAAGGTAGCTGCTCGGTAACATCAAAGGTGTTGTTCTCCAAATCCACATTGCGCCAACGCAAACATAAAAAGTATTTAGATGATGTGATTGTTCATCTTTATGCCCGAAATACCCCGTTGCAGGGGATAGACTTTTTTTGATAATTGGGGGAATGTCGATTTGTGTCGATAAGTTGATAAGTGCATGGCGGCTACCTCCTAAAGCCGCCATGCCTTTACATGGTAGAGGGTCGTCGTTGGAATTTAGATGGATAAAAAGAAACGGCGGCTCTGATAATCAAAGCCGCCGAAATAGAGTAGGCGCGTGAAAATGATATGTACCCCTTTTACTGGACATCCAGTGAAAGGGGTATTTTTATGCGTTATACTTACGAATTTAAGAAAAAAGCTGTTGAATTGTATCGCCAAGGAAAATGGATTGATGCACCCAATGATATAATAAATCTAAAAAATTTTCATGACATGATTGTCAGATGGCATCATTTGGAAGAATCAAATACTTCTGATTGTTTAAAACACTATGGTACAAATAAAAAGTGGTCTCCAGAGGAAAAATATGAACTTGTTGCACGAGTTATAGCTGGAGATACTATTACTTCAGTTGCTTATACTGTGGGTATAAACAGTGGATTACTTGCTCAATGGATTCGCAAATATAAAATATGGGGTTATAATGGACTTGTAGGCCGAAGAAAAGGGCGAAAACCAAAGGAGTCCGCAATGAAAAAAATGAACATAAATAATCCACGTAAATTAAATGAGTCTGAATATGAAGAACTGATTCGTTTACGAGCTGAAATTACTTATATTAAAGCAGAAAATGAAGCAATAAAAAAAGAGATCGCCTTGAGAGAAGAAAGGGAAGCTGCGCTACTCAAGGCGAAAAAGCAGCAATCATCAAAGAACTCAAAGAAAAAGGATATCTGTTAAAACACTTGTTAAAGGCTATGAATATGGCGCGTTCTACATACTATTTTGAAATTAATAAAACAGATCCAGTTGCTATACGAAATGAAGAATTACTTCTAGTTATTAAAAAAATATTCGTAGAAAACAAAGGCAGATATGGGGTACGCAGAGTTTATATGGAATTAAAAAATCGTGGCTACAACGTAAATCATAAGAGAGTTCAACGTCTTATGCATGACGCTGGATTATTTGGAAAACGTCCAAAAGAAAAATATCATTCTTATAAAGGTGAAGTTGGGAAAGTAGCCGACAATGTAATTAATAGAAATTTTTCAACTACTTTACCTCTGCAAAAGTGGACAACAGATGTATCCCAATTTAATTTTTCGTGGGGAAAATGCTATCTTTCTCCTATTTTGGATATGAATACAAATGAGATTATTTCATATGATTTAGCGCTAAGTCCTAATTTAGAACAAATAAAAAGAATGCTTGATAAAGCCTTTGATAAGTATTCTTCTGTAAACGGTTTAATTTTGCACTCTGATCAAGGATGGCAATATCAACATGCTTATTATCGAAATCGTTTGAAAGAACATGGAATAATTCAATCTATGTCTAGAAAGGGGAATTGCTACGATAATTGCATCATGGAAACATTCTTTGGAAGAATAAAAACAGAACTGTATTATGGTTTTGAAAAAGATTATACATCATTTGAAGAATTTGCAATTGCTATTGATGAATATATTGATTACTATAATAGCAAACGAATCCAGGCAAAAACAAAATGGATGC
The DNA here is from genome assembly GCF_025147765.1 of Blautia obeum ATCC 29174. NCBI lineage: Bacteria > Bacillati > Bacillota > Clostridia > Lachnospirales > Lachnospiraceae > Blautia > Blautia obeum. Next base: position 1,799,244 of record NZ_CP102265.1, on the reverse strand, counting down.
CTCCTGTAAAATACAGAGAAGCATCCATGATGTCCGCCTAACTTATAAATATGTGTCCAGAATTCTGGGTACATATCAAAATGTGTCTGCTCTGCGACGGCTTTTTTTCTTTTGCCGTCGTCCGGCAGATGAAATCATTTAGTTAAATAGTCAGATTCATCTATTGTTTTAAGAATATAATTCACATCATCATATCTTGAAGAATCCGATTGAGAGCCTAAACTACATATTAAAAATTCCTTTCCATGTTGTTGATAAAGAACAACTAAATTATAGTCATTAGATAAGGAACCTGTCTTGATACCTTTAACATTTTCATTGTAATATTCTGATGTTTGGTCAAGAAAAGTATTAGTATTCCTCCATGTCTGCGTACTTCCGTCAGGTAAAGTAGCTGTATAATTACTCTTTGAAACAATATCTCTAAACCATTGCTTCTCTAAAAGGTGAGTAGATACTGATTTTAGGTCTGAAACGGTAGTGAGAGCATTGACATCATATCCGCTTGGGTCATATAAAATTGTGTTTTCATACCCTTGATTTTGTAAGTAATTATTTAGATGTTCCATAAAAACATTAATACGTTCTTGACTATTCTTAGCTTGTGGTGAAAGAATAGAACCACAATAATCCGCGACTACATAAGCAGCGTCATTTCCAGATGGAACCAACATGGCAGCAAACAAATTGTGGAGAAAATATTTTTTCGCGTCTATATTCGCAACAGATGAACCAGGTTTAGTTAATTGGATTGCTTCATAATTTGCAGGAACAATACTATCTAAATCCGCAAGTGTTGCTGCGTATTCAATGACAAATAATTTGGCTAAGCTGGCAGGAAGCTGTTGCTCGTTTTCTCGCTTTGAAATAAATATATTGTCATTAGAAAGGTCAACTAATATGAGGGATTTTGCATTATAAAAATCTTGAAAGAAAATTCCATTCAGCCAAGAGTTGATTTTATTCTTCTCATTGCGAAAATTGTCAGGTTTCATTGCCCACGGTATGAAAAATACACCTGCTATCGTTACAGCAGTAAGGAAAACAAAAAATATTCCGAAACGAGACGTCCTTCTCTTGTATTTTCTTTTCATAAATTGCACCTCCGACAGTAATCAGTCAGATTTAATAGGTAAATCTAATTGGCATAATTTGCTCTTATACTTTCTGTAAATCCAGAGGGGTCACCTAATTTTGCTTTATCTATATTTTCGCGCAAATAATTACGAGTTGCGTCATCACACCGGTCTATTCCCATATATGGCATGTCGAAGGCTTTTTCCAATTCTTCTAATGCTTTTTCGGCTCGCTCTGGATCTGTATTATAAGTATCAAGCCATTCTTTCATCCATGAATATTCCCACAAATAAGAAGCTCTCGTTTCTCCATAACCAACCTGAAAGGAAGCTCCTGTATCTTCATCTTCCAGTTTATCAGGAAGTGTAATGCCATCAGGCCAATTCAAACTGTCAATGGTTGCAAGATATTCTTCTTCAATGTGTGCAAAATCCGTGAGTCCTCTTGAAGTAGAATTTGTTTCAGAATTTGAACAACCTGTAAACATCAGACATACCAATAAAGAAAGCATTGCTCCTAAAAAAATCGTTGTTTTCATAGATAATATTTTCATGTTTTTCCTCCAATTTTATAAAATTTATTTTATCTAAGCGCCAATGCAGGTTCAAGCTTTGCAGCTTTTAACGCTGGCAATAGTCCTCCAAGCAACGCTACAACAACGGATGTTATAACAGCTACCACTGCCGAAAGAATAGGATATTCCAGTGCCGCTACGGGAGAATCCACAGGCAGAAATAACCCCATGCCTTGAACCAAGAAAAAGGATATCAGGATTGAAACAATACAAACAAACACTGATATAGTTAATTGTGCGCCTAACACTAAAGTAACAATATTCGCACGAGAAGCGCCAATCGCCCGTCTAATTAGTAATTCGTGAGTACGTTGTTCCAAGGATGATAACCCTATGTTAATTTGTCCTAATACAGAAACAAATAACAATAAAAATGATGTTACCAAAAGTCCTAATTGAAGTACAGAAAGTACGGAATTATAAGTATCTCCAATATCACTTTTCCCTATGATATCCAAATTTCCTCCTATTGTATCTTCTAAAATGTCATGTAATGACGAATACATCTGTCTCATGGTAATTCCCGCTTCTGAATGCCAATGAACAGTTGCATTTTTTACTTTCCACATATTCGGAACAAGTAGTTCTATTGAATGGGCGTCAAGATATACAGTTGGTATATCTGTCCCGTCATTCACAGTACCTACCACATTAAATGGTGTTAATGAAAGACTACTTTCTACATTTCCAACAGCATATGAAGTATCAAAATAATTCTGTGCTGCTTTATTTACTACCATGCACAGAGTTTTATTTATTTCCGAAGAATCAAACCAATCCCCTGATGACATAGGCAAATTATAGATTTTGTTATATGTGCTTGTAGTAAAAACAACATCTACGGGTACAGTCTTTTTGTAAACAGTGTCACTTATGTCTTGTAGAGAAGAGACAGACGCTACTGGAGCAACTGTTATCTCTTCCAGCATGGAAAAGGTAACAGCCACAAAATGATCAGTATTGTAAATTTCTCGAAAAAAATTCTCCATTTTAATGGTATCTTGAAAATCTGATCCTGTAATTGAAAAAGAATATGTAGGACTCCATCCATACATCTGTGCATTGACAGAAATCAAATATTCTTTACCAAGCGTTCCCACCAAGACAGAACTAATCATTGCAATAATTCCTACAAACATCGATATACCTGTTAAGATATTTCTTAGAGGAGAAATACGAAGGTCTTTAAGAATCATATTTAACACATTGAAGCCTCCCTCCGTCCATTTCAAAAATTGTATTACAAGTCTTTGCAATATCGAGGTCATGAGTTACTATTAAAAGCATAATGCCATTTTTAAGCACAACTTGATGTAAAAGGTCCATAATTTGTTTTCCGGTTTTTTTATCTAAAGCACCAGTAGGTTCATCACATAAAATGGCTTCCGGCGATACTGCAAGTGCGCGGGCAATCGCCACTCTTTGTTGTTCGCCTCCTGATAAATTAGATGGATAATCATTTTCTTTTCCTTCTAATCCAACACTTTGCAAAAGATTTCGTATTGCTTCTTTCCGCTGTCTTGTATTCATTTTCTTTTTGGAATAAAGTAAAGGAAGCTCAATATTTTCCCAAACTCTTAAATGTTTAATTAAAGAATAGTTTTGAAAAACAAAACCGATATTACTTGCTCGAAGCATAGATAGCTGGCTATCTGTTAAAGTGGAAACAGACATACCATTATAAAGAAATTCGCCTTGATATGAGTGGTTGAGTAAACCTATAATTGATATAAGGCTTGTTTTTCCTGAACCCGATTTGCCTACAATAGCATAGCTGTTTCCTCGCTTTAGTTCCATATTTGCTTTGTTTACAGTTACTAAGGTATCACCATTATTCAAATTAACAGTCGCTACCAAGTTTTTTATTTGAATTAAATTTCCTCCATTCGTTTTTTCCATGTTACAAATTACTCCTTACTCCTTGGGTCAAGGTTTGGGGGAATAGAAGAAATTGTATCGCCCTCATTTACACCCGACAATATTTCTATATATGCACCATCAGTTGCACCCAGCATAACTTCTGTTTGAATTTGTTTTCCGTCATTTATTACGGTTACCATTCCCTTACCTTGTCTGCCCGCAATGACTGAAAGTGGTAACAAAAGCACATCTTTTCTAGTTTCGGCTGTTATGACAACGGTAGCACTTTGTCCGGGTTTTACATCAATATCTTTTCCAATTAAACATTGCAATGTGCTTTCTGCATTTTCTGATACTGGTACTACAACTGCAATCGCTTCCGTAGGTCCCACACCATCAACTACTTGAAACTTTGCTTTTAATGCTGCATTTTCCGGCAATATTTTCAAAAAATTTTCAGCTTCAATATTGAGAGCAAAACCTGTGTACTTAGCTGTTGCTAAGGGATAATTTTTGGGAACACTCTCATTAGATGAGATAATAGAAAGAATCGTTGCGTCAACTGGGGATTTTATTTCTTCTTCAGATACTTTCCCAATCACACCACCCTCAGTAATTTTGTTGCCGGCTGAGGAACAGGCTTCAAAAGTACCCTCAACAGAAGAACATAAAACAAAATCCAAAGCCGGAATAATAGTTGTGTGAGCAGATACCGTTGGAGTAAGATTACCGCGAGTAACGGATACCGTTTCAACGGATTGTACTTTTGGATTTACGTTACTGGTTTCATTTTTCTGCTCGTCAAAACAACAGGCAGATAACACAATTATTATCATACATAGCATAGGTAACGCCATAATTCGATTTTGGTATTTCACCAACATACCTCCTTGTTATTGTATATTATATTTCGTTTAAAGATAAAAGGCTTTCACCTTGATACAATAATTATATCAAAATAAAAGCCTTAATTTTGATGATTGTTCGCAAGAAAATCCTCTTTTTTGCTACGGAATTTCTTACGATTTTCCTACGAAAGTGGAAGTGTAACTATAAATTTTATACACTCGTCTTTACTATGAGCAACAATAGTCCCCTTATGTAGTTCTACAATATGTTTCGCAATCGCAAGTCCCAATCCGGCACCACCACTTGTAGTATTTCTTGATGTGTCAACTCGGTAAAACTGCTCAAATATTAGTTTTAGTTTTTCTTCTGCGATAGGATTCCCAAAATTTTCAAAAGTAATTACAATAGTGTTCTCTTGAAGTTCTGTGGTTATTGCAACTTCTGTATCTGTATAACTGTAAATTACCGCATTACGCAAGAGATTATCGAACACACGTTGTATTTTGTTTGCGTCGCAATGTAGCATAATGTCGCTTGTACTATTGAGAGTACATTTCAAATTTTTTTCCTTTAATATGGGCTTAAATTCATAGATAAGTTGTTCTAATAAACGGGTCAAATTTATGTTGCTGTATTGTAATGTTATGTTAGATAAGTTAAATCGTGTGATTTCAAAAAACTCGTTTATCAAATCTTCAAGACGTTCTGCTTTATCAAGAGAAATAGAAAGATACTTTTCTCTTAACTCCTGTGATATTTGTTGTTCATCATCATGCAGTAGTGTTAGATAGCCAATGACGGAAGAAAGCGGCGTTTTCAAATCATGTGCAAGGTACATAATCAAATCATTCTTGCGCTGTTCATTTTCCTGTGCAAGTCGCGCATTGTTTTCTGCTTCTTGCTTTAAGCGATTTATGTTGATAGCAATTTCGCTTAGTTCCGGTGAGAGTTCAATATAATCTACTGATTTATCAAATAGTTTTCCTGTTGCAGCTTGTAACTCGTAGACATAATTAACAACCTTTTTCAAAAGTTTATAAGTCAAATACAAAATGCAAACTACCCATAATATAAGCCCTACCATATAAACATAAAGTCCCCTATATATCAGGTAGTAATGTTCCACATATCTATCCAGTACCCAAGTAAGTCCCATATCTAACGAAACCGTACACACTAAGATAATTCCCGAACAAATTACACTCTGTAAGATATAACTTTTAAACAGGATTGTAAGCAGATAATTTTGTTCATTTTTATTCAATTTCATAACCTACCCCCCAAACTGTTTTGATAAATTTTGGATTTTTGGCGGGTTCATTTAATTTTTCTCTAAGCCGCCCTATATGTGCCATTACGGTGTTGTTATTATCTAAATATTTTTCTTTCCAGATATTTTCAAATAGTTCCTCAGTTGAAACAACTTTGCCTTGATGTTCACATAAATACCAAAGGATTGAAAACTCGATAGGAGTTAAAGATATTTCTTTTCCGAACAAAAAGCATTTATGCGTGTCCTTATTGATAATCAATCCTCTAATGTCATATTCACTTTTTGGAAAAAACTGCTTTTTTGTTGGATTGTTGTACTTCTGATAGCGTCTTAACTGTGTTTTCACTCTTGCAATGACTTCAAGGGGATTAAAAGGTTTTGTTATATAATCATCGGCACCTATTGTTAGCCCCATTATTTTATCGCCATCATCAATTTTAGCTGTAAGCATAATAACAGGGAAATAATAATTTTCTCTAATTTTTTGGCAAATACGGAATCCGTCTATATCAGGAAGCATAACGTCCAATATCGCCAAATCAATTTCCGTTTTCTGAATACATTCCAATGCTTCAATTCCATTGTAATATTTGTGTACTATATAATTATCGTTTTTAAGATAAACTTCAAGTAAATCTGCTATCTCTTTTTCATCATCTACAACTAAAATTTTTTCATTCATTGTCTACACTCCTTTTTATCCTTTTATCAAATGGTTTTACTGCGCTCTTGGGTATCAACCACATATAACCGATTTTTGAAACACCAGGTATTCGATTTTCTTTACAAAGTATCTGCACACGCCGTTCAGAAATACCCCATTTTTCCGCTGCTTCGGGACAAGACATATATTCCATATCGTAACCGTCCTTTCTTCAAACATTATCAATATAATTATACTCGGATAACCGAATAATAGCAAGTACATGATATGCTCTATTTCTATCCATACTATGATGTGTGTAATCATATCTTGAAAGAGAGATGAAATATACAATGTAGTTGGGTGAAATGATTATGAAGCAGAGCAAAGAAAAGTTTGATTTTAAGGCTTTCGGACAGGCTATCAAAGCGGCAAGAAAAGCAAAGGGAATTTCCCGCAACCAGTTAGCGGATAAGCTGAACATTGCGCCGCGATATATCGCGTCCATTGAAAACAGCGGGCAGCACCCAAGTTTGCAGATTTTGTATGAGCTTGTAACCCTGCTTGACGTATCGGTAGACCAGTTCTTTTTCCCGGAACGGGAACAGGAAAAGTCCACACGCCGCCGTCAGCTTGATACCATGCTCAACGGCATGAGCGAAAAGGATTTGAAAATCCTGTCAGCTACCGCAAAAGGGATTGAGGAAGCCAACAACGAAATAACGGGGGAATAAAGTTCCCTCGTTTCTTCATAGAAAAAGCAGTTTGAAACGTCGCAGTTTGCGGCGTTTTTCTTTTGTCCTGCTTTGGCAAAATCAGATTTTCCATGTAGTAGGGATAAAGGGAGAAAGTTTCTTAGCAAGCATAGGAAAGGGGTACCCTTTCCGTATTTTCGCCCTCCTGCGCTGCGGCGCGTCGGTTGAAAATTGCTTGTTGGGAAGTGTCCCAAACCCTCGGAATGGAAAGGAGTGTGAGCCGATGAACGGCAGGAAACGGACAGTACAAATTAAATTCAGAGTAACAGAGGAAGAACGGGCGTTCATTGAACAGAAAATGCAGCTCGTCCCTACCCGGAACATGGAAGCCTACTTGCGGAAAATGGCAATCGACGGGTATATCATTCAGATAGACCATGCCGACATAAAAGCTATGACAGCGGAGATACAGAAAATCGGGGTCAATGTCAATCAGATTGCAAAGCGCGTCAATGCGACGGGCAGCGTCTACCAAGAGGATATAGAAGAAATCAAGGAGGTGCTTGCGGAGATATGGCGGTTACAAAGATTAAGCCTATTAAAAGCACGTTAAAAAAAGCCCTTGACTATATCCAAAACCCGGACAAGACGGACGGGAAAATGCTGGTGTCCTCGTTCGGGTGCAGCTATGAAACGGCAGATATTGAGTTCGGATTTACATTGTCGCAAGCTCTTGACAGAGGAAACAACCTCGCACACCATTTGATACAATCTTTTGAGCCGGGGGAAGTCGATTATGAGAAAGCCCATGAAATCGGAAAACAGCTTGCCGACGCGGTAACAAAGGGGCAATATGAATACGTCCTTACCACTCACATAGATAAAGGGCATATCCATAACCACATCATTTTTTGTGCGGTAAACTTTGTAGACTACCACAAGTATGTTTCCAACAAGCGCACCTATTACGGAATACGCAACATCAGCGACAGGCTGTGCCGGGAAAACGGCTTGTCCGTCCTTGTGCCGGAGAAAGGCGGCAAGTGCCTTTCGGATAGAGGGCTTTTGCTCCTGTGTCAGCTTCTTTGCGGAAAACTCCTTAAAGGCTGCGGTCAGAGCGTCCGCGTCCCGCCCCTTGAAAAATACAAGATAACGGGGCGGCGTTTCGGTGCTGTCTTTCTTTAGGGCAAAGTCGATACCGTATTTTTTTGCCGTCTGCTCAAAGGCTTTGATATTGCCCTCAGTTATCTCAATGTTGGAAAGCCCCGCGTTCTGCTTCGCAAGCTGCTTTAGCGTCTGCTTCCCGTGGGGCTGTTTTTCCTGCTACTTTTTTGCCTGTGCAAGCATGGCTTTGATTGCCTTTTGCAGCATTTCAGCGGTCAGCTTTGCTCCCTTGACCGAGAGCGCAACCACTTTTTCGTTGATTTCGTCCTGCAATGTTTACCGTCCTCCTTTCCCGGTAGTAATGATAGTGTTAGGGTGGTACGCCGCTTTTGGGCGTGAAAAAAGGGCGTCCGTTGTTCACGCCGCCCCGTTAAATCCTCACCCGCAGCCCGTTCAAGTCCTCGGCGCGAATACCTACAAGATACCAGTTGTCCCCGTACTCAATCCGGGTCGGCTTCCATTTGCCGCCTGTGAATACGTCCATGCACTCGCCGCAATGCAAGCCGCCGTAATAGTCGGCAATGTCAAAGCGAATGTCGTAGCGGTCAGCGGTTTCATCAAAAATCAAAGCTCCTGTTTTCTGTGCCATGTGGTAAATCCTCCTTTTTTCGTTTACAGGCTTTCGCCCTCGTTGTAGGTGTAATAGTCCAGGTCGCCGTACTTTGGCTTTCTCGGTGCAAGCGCGCCGCTTGCCATATCGTGAGCGACAAGGGAAGTATAGTAGCTGTCAATGGTAGACGGGGCATTGAAAAGCACCGCCTTTAGGTACTGCTTGATGTTGCGGATTTTCGTGGTGTTCTCCTGCATACAGTCAAGCACAAAGCGGATATGTTCGCTGTTCAGCTTCATAAACTTTGACTTCACAAGCTCGGCGGGGTAATCGTCCCCGGCAATACGGATTTTCTTTCTTGCCGTACAGACGGTTTCAAGCATGAGGTCAACAATTTCATTCAGACGGTCGCGGTCAAGGCTTCTGTCCTGTAAGAGAATGTCATAGGCGATATTGTCTTTGATAATTTCCTCATACACTCTGTAAGCGTCGTTCCTTTCCGTTCTTTTCCGTTCCGGCGGCTGTGCCGTTTCGTCCTCGCCATAAGGCAAGGGATTTAGGGAATGGATAGGAATGGAATGGGTACTTGATAAATCCGTATTTGATTTTTCTTTTTTTGGTAAGTTAGTTCTTTGTATATCTTTATTTAATTGCGTTGGATTTTCCGACGTCGGATTATCCGTTGTCGGATTTTCCAATATCGGGTTATCCGCTGTTGGATTTTCCAATACCGGGCAATCCAATTCCGGCGGCTGCGGCTGTTCGTAAATGGTGTACTCGATAGCGGTCATTTTGCCTTTCTCGTCGCGTCCCTGCCGCCTTGTGATATATCCGGCTTTTTCAAGCTCCCAAACGGCGGTACGGATAGCGTCGATACTTTCCCGGTTGATGTAGGACAGCCCCGAAAGGGTATAATCCCAATCCTCCGGCAGGGACAGCATTTGAGATAACAGCCCCTTTGCCTTTAAGGAAAGCTCCTTATTGCGTAAGTGGTGGTTGCTCATTACGGTGTAGCCTGTGTTGCGTTCCACACGGAAAACTGCCATAGCTTCATCACTCCTTTGCTTTAGATTTGTTGCGCAGTAGAACGCGGATTTTGAGGGGTAAGGTATCTTTTCCTTGCTTCCTCTGTTTTGCGTTCTGTAAGCCCGATAAATCAAGGCTTTTTTTGCCCCTACTGCGTAACATGAGGGCATAAAAATAGCGGCGTTCCTGTTCTCCCAGTGAGAGAGTGAGAAACGCCGCTGTGCGGGTCGCTATTTCATTTCTTCTGCTATCAGTTCTTGCATGACTTCTCCAAAGTCTGCCATGAAAGAAAAGATGAAGTATTCCAAAACGTCGGGGTCTGCGTCCATAGGCTCGGCTTCCTCTGAAAAAGGCAAGCCCATTAGCCCATAAAGCAGTTTGATGATTTTGAACAGCTTGCCCCGGTCGGTGGGGTTGTTCATGGTTACAAGTACGTTGGTAAGGCGGTTGATTGTTTCCATGTCGCCGCCTGTCGTTACCCATACCATTTCCGCGAACGGCTGCGTGATTGCCCCGGCGACAAGGTTTATCTTATCCTTGCCGATTTCGCCGGACGGAAGTATAATACCCTTAGTCAAAAGTTCGTTTTTCATGTCGTCCTCCTTATATTCTGTGGTGCTAAAATGGTGCCCGGTCTTACAAAAACACCTTATGCGGAGATATGACAAGAAAAATGAAGATATGCGGAAAACCTTGATTTTAAGCCATTTTCACATTGGTTTATAAACATTTGTGAGGACTTATAAAAGGTTTGGCGTCTATCAAATCAATAAAAAATAAGATCCATAAACGCACAAGGACGCTCTACCGAGGATATGCAGAGCGTCACTCTCTTATGGGCTAAGATTTGTGCAAATTATAATAATACGTCCTAAAAAGGAAGGAGACCGATACTTTCGTACCGGCATATGAAAAAGAAAAATATCTAAAAATGAGATACCTTAATTAGCATCTGCAATTATTAATGTACAGTATATTTATGACGATACTATGGTATAAATTTTAAGAATTTGTAAAAATTATATTTTCCTGTAGAAAAGCTTCTAAAACTCTCGATAATTTATAGTTCTCTTTTAATTATGCACTGCCTACTTCATAATATTTTTATTTCTTTTGAGCTTTAACAAGCAACATCATTGGCCGACGAAGTTCATCTTTCATTTTCTTAATTCATTCATTGTTATTTCATCTATCATATTAAAATCCTTTATAATTAAAAATGATTTACGACCTAAAAACTTATACTGTTTGTAGATATTGGGCATTCATATTTTTATATAATAACACAAAAACAGATTAATTCATATTTTTTCATATACATTAATCTGTTCAGTTTCGATATCTTTAGATTATGAAAATAAAAGTATTGTTTTGATATGTACCCAGAATTCTGGACACATATTTATAAGTTAGGCGGACATCATGGATGCTTCTCTGTATTTTACAGGAGGCATCCATTTTGTTTTTGCCTGGATTCGTTTGCTATTATAGTAATCAATATATTCATCAATAGCAATTGCAAATTCTTCAAATGATGTATAATCTTTTTCAAAACCATAATACAGTTCTGTTTTTATTCTTCCAAAGAATGTTTCCATGATGCAATTATCGTAGCAATTCCCCTTTCTAGACATAGATTGAATTATTCCATGTTCTTTCAAACGATTTCGATAATAAGCATGTTGATATTGCCATCCTTGATCAGAGTGCAAAATTAAACCGTTTACAGAAGAATACTTATCAAAGGCTTTATCAAGCATTCTTTTTATTTGTTCTAAATTAGGACTTAGCGCTAAATCATATGAAATAATCTCATTTGTATTCATATCCAAAATAGGAGAAAGATAGCATTTTCCCCACGAAAAATTAAATTGGGATACATCTGTTGTCCACTTTTGCAGAGGTAAAGTAGTTGAAAAATTTCTATTAATTACATTGTCGGCTACTTTCCCAACTTCACCTTTATAAGAATGATATTTTTCTTTTGGACGTTTTCCAAATAATCCAGCGTCATGCATAAGACGTTGAACTCTCTTATGATTTACGTTGTAGCCACGATTTTTTAATTCCATATAAACTCTGCGTACCCCATATCTGCCTTTGTTTTCTACGAATATTTTTTTAATAACTAGAAGTAATTCTTCATTTCGTATAGCAACTGGATCTGTTTTATTAATTTCAAAATAGTATGTAGAACGCGCCATATTCATAGCCTTTAACAAGTGTTTTAACAGATATCCTTTTTCTTTGAGTTCTTTGATGATTGCTGCTTTTTCGCCTTGAGTAGCGCAGCTTCCCTTTCTTCTCTCAAGGCGATCTCTTTTTTTATTGCTTCATTTTCTGCTTTAATATAAGTAATTTCAGCTCGTAAACGAATCAGTTCTTCATATTCAGACTCATTTAATTTACGTGGATTATTTATGTTCATTTTTTTCATTGCGGACTCCTTTGGTTTTCGCCCTTTTCTTCGGCCTACAAGTCCATTATAACCCCATATTTTATATTTGCGAATCCATTGAGCAAGTAATCCACTGTTTATACCCACAGTATAAGCAACTGAAGTAATAGTATCTCCAGCTATAACTCGTGCAACAAGTTCATATTTTTCCTCTGGAGACCACTTTTTATTTGTACCATAGTGTTTTAAACAATCAGAAGTATTTGATTCTTCCAAATGATGCCATCTGACAATCATGTCATGAAAATTTTTTAGATTTATTATATCATTGGGTGCATCAATCCATTTTCCTTGGCGATACAATTCAACAGCTTTTTTCTTAAATTCGTAAGTATAACGCATAAAAATACCCCTTTCACTGGATGTCCAGTAAAAGGGGTACATATCATTTTATAGCGACAATTTCTCACCTTTTGTACATACATTTTTTATATCTGATTTTCATTAAATATTCTATCAACCTCCCTTTTCATCCAGTCAATATCCTTTGATGCCCGAAAGTATATAGAAGATAACACTTTTAATTGACGTAATCAAAAGATATTAATAAAATAAATAAAAAAACATACACAAGAAGGAAACGTAATGAATACATTTTTTACCTGCGAGCAAAAATTGGGGAATACCATCTTCACTTTTTCACAAAAAGCAAAAGTTCTTAGCACAAGTCCTTTAAACGGAGGCCTTACAAGGCACCTTTCTCATGCTGTAAATATCAATTGTATGAATGGTTCTTATGAATGTAAAATGCTTGGAGATACTTATGAAAAAGATCTAGCTGCACATGTCCACGCCCTTGGTCTTTCACCCTCCTGCACTACTGCCTTAAGTACCGCAGCCTGGACTGAATTACGTGCTATAGAAGAAGTATGCTTCCGGGATCTTACGGTAACTGCTGTTGTGACCGGTGGAATTGACTCCAATGGCATACATCCCAGCGATCCTGCTTCTTACTACGAAGAGGACGGAAATTATGAAATGCCTCTTCCTGGAACGATCAATATTTTTCTGTTCATTAATCAGAATTTGACTGATACAGCAATGTCCAGAGCACTGATGCTTTGTGGAGAATCGAAAGCTGCTGCTGTTTCTCAGTTATTACTGGGAAGCTGCTATTCCGAAGAAATCGCAACAGGTTCTGGGACTGATGGAATTGTAATCGCTTCTAATCTTTGTGGTACCAGAACTCTTACGGATGCTTCTGGACATTCCAAACTTGGTGAACTGATTGGAAAATCCGTGAAATCTGCCGTAAAACAAGCTCTTCTTAAGCAAACAGCGGCCTCTGGCCCGAGGCAATTTCTTTTATCTGCACGTACTGCAAGATATAAAATCACACCTGCTACTTTATGGGAGTTTTATATAGAATACAGAGAAATTTTTAATGATTTTAAGATTTCTTTTGAAATGCCTTCATTATTAGAACAGAAGTTTCTCGCACACAATCGTACCAGTAACCTGGTTCTATGTGTATCACTTTATCTTCACCTTATGGATCAGGTTCGTTGGGAATTGATTATGGAGCCGGAAGCTATCCGGGAAGGGAAACGTCTTCTGATTTATGGACTCTATTGGAAAGATGGAGACTTTTTTGAAAAAGCATATCCGGCAAAAGCATGGGAGCAGCCCGGATTGCTGCATTTTTCATTAAAAGAACAGCTTATGTATTTGCTTTTATTGTATATTGCTATTTAGAATTATTGGACATAGTGCTAAAAATTTCTAACTTTTAATTATAAATGGGTAAGTCGAAAACCGACTTACCCACTATAATATGATTTTTATTTACTTCGCCACACACATGTTTTCATCAATCCATTTCTGGATATCGTCTTCGCTTACTTTAACCAGGCGGGCAATTTTCTTAACATCCATCCCCTCTTCTGCCATAGAAAGAGCTGTTTCTTTTGCTTTTTTTAGTTCGCCGCTTTCCATTCCTTCGCTATAAATTTTTTCCATTTCATGGCACATAAGCGGTGGCCCCTTTCTGTGTCTCTTTCAATTCATGTACCCTTTTCCCGACAATTCATTTACATATTTACAGTTCAGGAAGTAACCAACAATTTTTTACTTCAGCAAATTCATTTTCTGCTTTCTCACCAGTGCATATATTTTTCCATTCTTCTACTTCGGGGCAATGTTGGCCTTCATAAAATGTATTTTCAAAACGATATACCAAGAATGCAAGAGTAGCACATTGCTTTCTAACTTTAATATTTTCTTTAAACTCTTCTTGCGTCGAAATTTGAAAATTGATTCGCGTATATTTTTCTACTAACCTAAGTACTTGTGAAACTCCTTTCATGATTTTGGATGGAAAACGCGAATTTGTTCGGTAAAAAATATTATGTATAATCATCAAGAAATACTCCAATCCGGGTTCTTTTCGTGCTTTAATTAAATTAAACAATTCCAGCAGGGTATTTTCTTTTAATTGCTTATCCATAATTGTTTCCAGACACTTTTCAACTGCCATTGTAGCTGAAAATACCATATCTGATTCAGTTTCATACATTAGTTCCAACATTTCGTTCATAAAGGCTGGAACTTTTTCATCTGCAAGAAACATTGCTTCCACTTCCCATGAATAAATTCCTTCGTCATAGAATTCTTTTAGCAGAGTACATAGTTTTTTTGACTGAACCGGATTAACTCCCTTCCATCCATTTCTGCCAAAAGATGCAATCGCACGAATCATCATTTTCATATGCCATTTTGAAAAAGTAAATTGAAAATCGAATTTGCTTTCTTTCCAATATTTTACCATATCTGAACAACAGCCGATGAACAGTTCCAAAAACCATTCTTTTTCTTTCGCAGACCATTCATCTACATAGTACCTATTCCAAACCGCCAGTTGTTCCCAATATGATATTTCAGTAAAATTCCTGCCTCTTATATCCTCTTTCCATTTTGAAGATACTTTTTCACTGATAAAACTCTTTTTTATTCTTTCTAAGGGATCTATTTCTTCTGGATGTGGCCATTTCATAAATACAAAAAAATAATATTGCTCTAGATCTGGCAACTGCGTATCTTCATTAAGTTTACTCCATAATAATTCTCCAAAGGCAACTTCTTGTTCTTTGGTTAATTTTCCCCATGTATATAACTGCCCCATTCTGGCCAATACGGAGGTTCGATTTATTTTCTGTTGTTTTCCTATATTAAATATTGCTTTAATAATTTTGGGTTCAAGATGAGCTTTTCTATATAATGGATTTGATAATTCATACTCTGTAAACACATCAAAAGGATCAAGCTGTACTACTCCAAGTATATTTTCTCTCTCTTTCATTGAGCAGGTTAATAATGCATTTATTTTAGTTCTTTTAATATAATCTGCGGTTTGATTCATAACAGAGGAAATGAATTTATTTAATAATCTTTGATCTTTCACCGCATTTTCTTCGATCAATCGGATCATCAAGTCTATCATTTTTCCCTGCTGCACAGAATCCAATACGGCACACATTCTTTCTAATATCGGAATTCCGGATGCTACAATAGAGGTATAAACATTTTGATCATACCATGGATCATATTTCTGAAATTTTCCTATATTATTCATTATCGCATTATATACATATTCAAAAAGTTCATCGATTTCTTTTCTATTCTCGGATCGTAAATATTCTCTTGTAATACATTTTTTTACCACATCTGTTTTTCCAAGACGAAGTAAAAGCTGCCATGTATATTGAGGATAGTAAGATAGCAAGCTTTTTACTAAAATATCCTGCTGATTATTCAGTAAACTTTTACTTCGAAGATATAATGGAAATCCACTATATTCAATGCTTTTAAAAACAGAATATGCCTCCCAACAATTGTTCTCAGATCTAACCAAAGTAATGGATTCCCGATTTAACTCAAATTCCGGTTCTGGAGATTCCTTTTTTAACCAGGTTAATGCACCGTCTGTAAACAGAATTTTTTCTTTATCCCAGTTATAATACTTTTTATATTTAGAAATCTCATTATTAATTTCATTGCATTTTTTTCTGGTTTCTTCCTTATATGGATTCATACAAAATAGTAAATGTTCTTTTAAATACAATGCACATACCAGCAGAGACTTCAAATATACGTTTTGGGGGCTGCTCTCTGCTATTTCATTATTATTCTTTTGTATATCGTTGGTAAGTTCTTCTACTGCTTTCAGTGCTTCCTCATTAAGACCACATTCAGTCATTACGCCAATGAATCTTAAGCGTACCTCATAAGGCATTTCTTCTAAAGAGCATGATACCAGTTCTAGCTGAACTTTTTCCAGATCCATTTTGAATAAATTCATAAGAATTTCTTCAAGTTTCAAATAATATTTGCCATCAACTATAAAATTTGTGCAAGGTTTAAGCTGGTCACAAATGCTGTTCCACTTTTCTTCATCCATATTTTGTCTATAGTTTTCAAGTAAATATAACCCTACTGTAAACCATTTATTCTTGTTTTTCTCTTTCCAATCCGAGTGAGAATTTAAAGTATCCCATATTTTATATAAGTTATTCTCAATATTTTTATCTAAAGGCAAACAAGATTTTTTATATCTCCTTGTATATTCATAAGCAAAATCCAGTAATTCATTACAGTAGTCAAAATTAGATTCTAATTCTTTTTCGCTACATTGTAAAAGTTCTTTTCCATTGGTATAACTTTTTACCTGTTGCCTGAAATCTGCTGGAACTATAAGCCATCCGGGATACTGCTCAAATTCTTTGGCCCATTGCTTGGTTAACTCTTTTCTTTCTTTTCTACGTTTATTAGTATTTCCCAATAACCCTTCTATCCTTGTATATTTAATATTCCAATTATAATCTTCAGAATATACATTACTCATATTTAGTAAAGGATTTGTATTCTCTTCAATGTTTCTTGAATTAGTATCGTTTTCTAGTTGTTTATTTTTTAAATATACATTTTGATCAATACCATTTTGAAAAGCTTTTGCTTTTGTAGCCTTACAATGTGCATTTAATAATGCTGCCCGATCATATACTGGAATATTATTATTTTCAAAAAACTTTTTTCGATTTTTTACGCTAATTCCCAGTAAAGAATTAGCTTTTCCTTTTTCCGTATTTTGCATGTTTGCAATTCCCACAATACAATTATTATAATCAGCTATGAGACTTCCAGAAAAACCTTCATAATCCATGGCAGCAGAATCTATTGTATCTAAGATCATATTTTTATTAGTTTTTTTTAAAAGATTAGTATTTTTTAATTGTATCCACCTTTTTTCAAAGCCAAAACTTTTACCATATCCAACCATTTGTAATTCGTCAAAAACATCTAGTTCTGCACTAAACAAATAAAGAGGCTGAACATCAATACTCTCTTCGCATCGTAATACAACCAAATCCTCTGAGCTGTCATTGTCCTCAGAAATTACGGTTGCTTTGACTGTTTTTTCCTCATCTTTTACAGAGAAGTGTAAAACAGCATTTTTTGCATAAGTTTCAGGTTTTTCAATTAATAGACAATGTTTTACTGTTATTGCGGTTTCTTTATCTATTAAGAACACGGTTCCAATTTCTTCTCCACATTCTATTTGACCTGTATTTTCATCTAATCTATCTCTATCAATCTTCTGCATCTAATTTTCCCAATCCTTTAAGAAATTTAATTTCGTAGTTTTTAATAAGTTCTGTATTATTGCCTGTATTTTTTATTATATTTGCGATTACTGCTTTTCCGGGATGATCAATATATCGCTTTCCATCAGTTGACAGCAAATAATATTTTACCTTTGTATTTTTTATAAATTCCAGGGAAATGTTCTTAGCTGAACCATGATGGGGAAGTTTTATGACATCAAGTATCTTAGGCAATTCATTTTCAAAAAGCTGAATTGGACTATCTCCCGGAAAAAGCATTTTTATATCTTTATAGTCAATCAAAATTGCAATGGAGGAACAGTTTGTTATTTTAGAATCCATTTCTATGTCTTTATATTCCGCATATTTATCCAACCAATCCAAATCCTCGCTGGAATACGAAATATTTTCCTGTTTAAACTCTATATTTTTTTCATTATTTAATAAAAACCCCTCAAAGGCAGCATCAAACAATGGGTCTCTAGTGATTTCTATATTATTTGAGTTTATTTGTTTTAAATGATAAAGCCATTTTTTACCCATCTTAGTTAATGTTTCGATACCTGGATTTAATATTGTGATTTTTAGATCTCCAAATTGGACAATTTGTCCCTTACTCACTAAATTATTTACAACTGATGCATTCCAACGGTATCCTCCGGCTTGAATGAGCTCTGCGAGATTTTTTCCGTTGGTATAACTTATATTTTGCTTTTTATATTCACATTCAAAATCAATGTCTGTTGAACACATACTTTTTAAAATGATTTTGACTGCAAAGGACATCCCTTGTTCTGCGTTTCGAGACGTAATACATTGATTCAAACTGTTAAACCAGATTTCATCAATCTCTATGATTTTAGGGTTTCTCGAATCCCCGTTCTCTTTCAATAATGCCCTAATTCCACTGATATGATCATCATCTATATGAGTGACTACGATTAAATTTAATCGTTTTCCTTCGGCAGCCAGTTTGAGCAAAAATTTTTTCAAGTACTTTTGATAGGTTTTGGCATAACCTCCATCAATCAACATTCTAAAATCGGAATCTGGAAATTCCAAATATATACAGTCTCCTGAAGCAGCAGGGAGCATCTGTATGGTAACTCCGTTTATTTTCATTGTTCCCCTCCCATTTTTGAAAGGTAGTGTCAAATACTACCTGTTTTTGTTTCAAAATCCTATAAAAACCTTGATTTTTAGGGAAATATATCAATTCATTAAATGAATGCAGTTTATTTTGCAGGTATTCAGTTAAAAATAATTGATCTTTTGTAAAATTTTTTATTGTAAAAGCAGCTATATTACCATTCTTATGGCAACGAATACGATATTGTTGCAATTTTTTTCAACGGAATGGACTGTGAGTTCATTGGCTGAAACAACTATTTTTTTCCAATTCTTCTTCATGTAACGCTTCATTATCTATACTTTTGATTGAATATGGGGCAATGTAAGGACTTTGCAATAAAGATAGACATTTTTCTTTTTTTGATGATCATATGCATATATTCTCCTTCTAATTTTGGGCTAGAACTATTTTGTTACAATTAGAGCTTGAATTTTAAATACACAATTTTAACTCTTAAAAAATAATACGAAATAAAACAACAAAAATCACAAATTATAGACAAAGAAAGTATTTATTCGAACAGATCTTTTTCCCATATTTGCTCCTTCATCTTTTTTGAAAAAACTAAATATACTGTATTGCAAAAAGGCAAGTCTAATCAGACCTGCCCTTTTATAATGATTTTTCAATTATTTTGTTACACACAAAGTTTCGTCAATCCACTTCTGGACGTCTTTCACATTATGGTTTACAGCTTTTGCGATTTTTTCAACAGGTAATCCCATTTCAGCAAGTGAAAGGGCTGTTTCCTTTTTAGCCTTTAATTCACCGCGCTTTTCGCCGCTTTCCATTCCCTCGCTATAAATTTTCTCCATTTCATGGCACATAAGCTCAACCCCTTTCTGCGTGTCTTTTAATTCATGTACCCTCTTTGCAAGAACTGGACTGTGCATTTCATCCGCATTCTTACAATGCAGATCATGCATAAGTCTCCCAAGTTCTGTGTCTTCCTGTTTTCTGGAATTCACATATATAATATGTGCTTCGTCCTGAAAGCTATCATCGGCTTCTTTGATATGCCTGTCAATATGGTAAATAGGAAAGCCATACCCAAGGATGTCATCCCTGGTAATAAAGATCACATAGCTTTCCGGTAATTCATCAAAATCCTGACCCGGATTTAAAGTGTTCATGTCCATCAAACCACTATGGTAACGTGCCCTCTTAGGTGATGCACCTTCATTATCCTGCTGGATCTCCACGTCAAACTGTTTGCCTTCGGAATCTCTGGCAACACAGTCCATGATTGCGGATCGTCCCTGCAGATTCTTATAATCCTTCTGGATGATCTGATCAATTACTTTCAGATCCTGTTTTTCCATAATGACCTGCAGAACATATTCCAAGCATTCTCTCTGTTTGAAAACATTTCTCATAAATATGTCACTCATGAGTGTAAAATTCTTAATAATACCTTTATATCTTTCGTAACGTACTTCCAATCCGTTCTCTGGCACAATTTTTTCATCTGCCACGTTCGCTGTCACCTCCCTCTTTATTCTTTTTATGTTATGAAGAAATTTTCGAAAAAGCTTTTGTTTATTTTATCTTAGCATCAATGAATGACCTTTACAAGACACTTTTTCCCCGAATTGCATCGGGTGTTTTTTAACCTACCCGTTCCACATAGCATACACTGTTTCCCTTGCACTCAAATTCCGGACAAAGAGACAGCCATAATCTTTCCAGATCATTGATGTTCATGGCGTCCAATTCTGTTTCATCTTCTTCACCATAAATATTTACAAAACCGATCCGATATATGCCATACTCTTTATGTAGGTTTTTTACTACTTTTCTTCCTGCTCTTCGTATATTCATAAGCTCTCTTCTCTCCTCTCTTCTGCTTCCAGCAAAAATGTATTGCAGGTGTAGCTTCCGGAAGCACTGACACCAGCGGCCCCTCCAAGGCTGTCCAGATACTGGCTTCCATTTTTAGATGCAGAAATGTACATATAAAAGTTTGTCAAAACATAGTTTTTATTTTCCAGAACATTCTTATAACTGCTGCTAAGTACAAGCCTTGCTCCAAGTTTTTCTGCTTTTTCTTTTACCAGCATAGCAGTTAAATTTACTGCTTTTCGTATTTCCTGTTCGCTAAGTCCGCTTTGATAATAACGTTCCAAAAACAAAACCAGTTCTTCTGCTTTATTTTCATGTGGTTCGCTTTTGGCAGTCACATCAACAAACTCAAGCGTCTTCCTTTCATCCGCAGCTACAAAAGAACCTTTTGTCAGACGGAGAATTGCACGAAATACAATTTTACCATTGTGTTTGATAAATATGATTTTTTTATTTGCATCAAAACAGGATAACAGACAATCACAATTTGGACCATTCCGATAGGAAATGCAGCTGCGCAGCGGTACTTCTCCTATCTGCATAACCGGAAGCAGGCTGTCCTCTTCCCAGATTTCCCATCCACAATCCACGCGCAACAGCTTTTCTTTCCAGATTTCTTCTGTATCTCTTTTTATTGGAAAAGCAATTTCCCGTCCCAGATCTCCTTCATGGTATTTCAGCTCCATGAATTTTCCTAATAACTCAGCATTTACGATTCTTCGGATTTCTTCCTTCTTTTTCGGCTGCCTGTTCAGAAAGGAAGTCATGATCTCTGCGCCGCCTTCATAAATGAACTTCTGGATATTGGATTTATTTTCCTCGACAAAAGCATCCGAAATATTCAATTCTGTCTTTAAATTCTTCCAGGAAGGATCCTGGGCCAGCAGTTTGTCCATCAATGCAGGTAATCCGGAACAGCCATTTAAAAGATTCTGATTATGCAAAAGGAAGTAAACCTGATTATCCTTTGTAAGATCCTTTAAAAGTTCCGGGAAATCCATTAAAAAAATCAAAATCCATATGGCTGTTTCATGCCGGAGATCCAGAATGTTTTTTAAATTCTCCTGCATCCATCTGGAAAGCGGCTTTTTTGACAAAGCTTCTGCCAATCGCTCAACCTGATTTTCCTCTAATGCATCTGTCAGGCAGTCTCTTTTTATCAACTCACGGATCACCCGAAGACGATCATCACTTTTGGAGTATGCTAAACGATCATACAGGTCTATATAGACTGCTTTCACATTGTACAGGACTTTCAATTCTTCAAATACACGAGGCTTCGAAAACAGTGATTCTTCACTCTTTCTCCAGGGAACTACCATATATTCACAATCCCTTAAATTTTGCTCGTTTAAAGTATTTAGATTCAGGCATCTTTTATAAACCTCTTCATCCAGAATCAACGAATTCCTGTCAAGGTTTATAAGCCAGTCTCCATTCTTTCGCAAAAGTTCCAGGAAATGTTTCTTCCGTTTCGTAATGGCATACAGGATAAGCTCTGTCTTTTCCAAAGTGAGCTCATAAAGATCCATATCTGGAAGCGGATTTCCATACAGAGTGTTCACATAGGCTGCCTTTCCATTTGAAATCTTTTCAAAATCTGCATCCGGACCTGTCAAAAATCTTATCAGCTTTGGAATGTCTGCATATAATGATTCGTTCCAGAGCCACAAGTGAAGAAAAGAGGCCTGCCATTCTTTTGGTATCTGAGTGAGAATCACTTCCAGTCCATTCCGGATTTCTTTTGGATGCCGGCTCAATTCTTCCAGCTGCTTCTTATGTAAGCTTTCCGTTTCTTCACAAAACTCGGATAAATAATTTACAAGTTCCATCAGATCCTGCTTCAAAAGTAATGCCAATGATTCCTCATCCTTGAGCAGCTCATAAAGAAGCTCCGTTGAAAAAGCCGGATTTATCAAAAGCATGCGTATCTTTATTCCCGCACAGGCAACATCAAACTCACCAATGCAGGTCTCAAGACTTGCTACTAGCTGTTTCTTTAACTCTTCTTTCGGTTCCAGAAAAGCATAATATTTCAGATAAACATATACGATCCGGTCCGGGATTTCTTTATCTGCCAGTACTTTCTCAATCTTTTCATAGGGAAATTCGGACAGCTTTTCATTTCCCGCACATTCTATGACCATTCTGATGCGGTCTGGTTCTAAAATAGAAAAATCCTTTTTGTTCATTTTACCCAAATAGCTGAGTATTTCCGGATCGTCCATCAAAGAAGAAATCGTCTCCTCATTTAACCCCTCCATCAGACTGGAAAGTTCCTGCTGATTTACCAGTCTGGCCGCATTCATACAGGAATCTTCCCCTTTCTTTCCTATCAGGTTCAGGGGAATTGCTGCTTTTTTCATTTCCCTGTAAATATTCATGTGCTTTAAGATTCTTTCGATCATCACGCTACCTCTGCCCTTTCTATTAATTCAGTAATCTCCGGTAACTCCATGCATTCGTCCTGGTACATATTTTCTGCCAGTTTAAGAAGATACAGAGCTTCCTTTTTGGCCATCGGCTTTTTCGCTGTTCCTGCAAAATTATCTTTTAAATACGAGGAAACGATCTTACAGTAGAGCTTTTTATGGCCATATGAATAACGACCATTCTTGTAAAACTCATAAATAGACTGAATCTCCTTATCCGTTTTTCTGTTTTCCCGTAATATCTGATTAAACTGCTGTTTGATGTTTTTTTCTGTTTTCCAGTGATCTATCCGTTTTTTCTGTTCCTTTAGCCATTCTTTCCGTTCCTGATATCTTTTCCGATCCTCTTCTGTCATATATTTCTGATACAGGGTTTCTCTTCGATAAGAATCACTTATAAATGGAAGAAGCAATTTGGAAAGCTCATATGCTTCGGACTGTTCCAGCCAAAGTGCTGTACTTTCCTTTAAAAGTAAGGCCGTCAGGTATTCTGGATAAATATCCGGATATTCATAAAAGAATTTCTTTTCTACCATTGAAAACAGTTCCCGGTGTTCCTTTTTTCCCAGAACTGGCGAAAAAAATTCGCACTCTCTATGTTGGATAGCATAGTATCCCAAGGAGAAAGTTTCCTTTAAAATCCTCCAGGGGCTTAAGAATTCGCATCCATCCATTCCAATCTCATTGATCAGAAATTTCAGCATAGGATAGGAATGCTCATTACAAAGACCCTTTATTTCACTTTTTAAATATCCTGCCATAAATTCCCATTTCTTTTCCAAATCTGGCTCTTCATTTTTATAATCCTTTACAAACTCTTCCAGATACTTTTTTCCATCCAAAATCCCATGCAGGATCAGCCGGTTGAAAACCGCGTAAAGTTCCGGCTCACTCTTTTTCCAGAAAACATCCTGGTATCTACTTCCTGTAAAGTTTTCATAACGTTCCAGATACTTCAGCAAACTTTTCGTACTGTATGTTTTGCCTTTCAGAGTATCTGTAACACACGCTTCAAATTCTTCCGAAGAGAGTTCTTTTACCAGAGGATCCCATTTTTCTTCTGTCAGATCAATGTAATGCCACTCTTCCGGTTCATTACTTCTAAATGGAAACAGCGTAAGAAACGTTTTTACATTTTCCACCCTGAACGTTTCATTCATGCATTTTTCCAGCCGTTCTTTACCGTCGATACGGACAGAAAGTTTCCCATATGTTCTTAAAATCCGTGAACAAAGTACATAAGCCTCTTCTGGATATGTCTCTTTTCCAGGCAAAAATGCCTCTAATACATTCAGACCAATTTTTTCTGCTGTCAACCCGGAAAGGCTTATCCGATCGGGTCTCTCTACAAAATACATCAGTACAAAATTTAAAAAAGCGGTCTCTTTGTCGGAATATCCAAACATACGCATACGTTTTTCCAAAACGGCATCCGCGTTTTTAGCATTTGTGCCTGTTAACTTTACCAGCAGTTTCAGGATATCCAGATCCTTTTTGCGATACCCTTTAAGCTTTGTCATTACTTTGCCTACCATCCACACGAAAAGATTCCATTCAGTAAATACGGATATCTTCCGGTTCTTTGAAAAGCTGTCAGCAAGTTTCTGTTTTATGCCTTCCCACAGTGTTTCATCATCCGGAAGGATGGACATGGCAAACAACATTTCTTCTGCTCGCTCAAATGGATACGCATGCATGGCCTGTTTCCACCGATTCTTTTCCTTTTCCTCACAGATATAACTGATACTGATCAAAAACAGGTCTTTCTCTCCAAGAATCTGTTTCATCTTTTTCCAAAACAGGTTCTTTTGAGTTCCATTGAACATACAGGTCTCCTGTAAAGGCATCATCCTCGCCAGGGCAAGTCCGAGGGCACGGTATGTCCGCTTTGTCCAGGTCAGATCTTCTCCAATACGCTCCAGGACTTCTCCCGGATAGTGCAGTCCATAAGCGGTTTCCATGTCTACTTTCGGCTTTTCCAGAAACATATCATTTTCTTTTAATTGCATATAAATTTTATATTTTTCCTCATTAGATGACAGCTTATAGATCAGGTTCGTCATCTGCCGGTACAGGGTAATATCAAGCCATTCTTCATAAATCTTCCATTCCATCCAATTTCCTCCTGTTTTCCCATATAAAAAGGGGACTGTTCGCCAGTCCCCCAAAATTGTTCTTATGCTGCCAGGATAATCTTCTTTTTCCGGCTTGCATAAGTGATCGCCATTGTAGAATGTTCCATGCCTCGCTGTTTCTGGTATTGCTTTACATCTGCATAATTTGCAAACGAAAGGATCTTACCATTTTCCTCTAACAAGTTATCTTCCATATTTTCACTCTCGCAGGAAGCCAGCGTCCAGTTTACATGGCAGATATAACAGGTCATGCCTGCAAATCCCAGATACTTATGTACATACTCTTCCGCTGCCTCAGCACTCGGAAAATAACGTGCATACTCCAGGGAACGGCAAACGATCCGGCCTTTGTACCATCCGGCAAAATACCGGTCCTTTTTCAGTTCAAGTACATACCCTGTCAGATAAATCTTCTGTAAAGCATTTTCTTCCTCGTCCATCATATCAAGAAGCTGTTCCGCATAGATTTTTTTCCATTTTAATGTGTTCTTCTTTATTATTTTACGCAGCATTATCTTTTTCCTCCTCAGTTCCCACAATGAGTTTTTCTACCATTCTGTACAAGTTCTGGAAATTTCCAGCCTGTCTGCGGCGTGTCATGCAGTCCTGTTCAAATGCCCGGATCACAGCAGAAGTTCTTGCAAACAGTGTGAAGATTTCCTCATCTTTCAGCTGTATGGTAACCTCTTTTTCTTTCCGGTAGCTGTCTTTTTTACAATACTGCCCGCCATTGGCATTATGCATCGCTATACCGGTGCCATTCTGTATCCTGACAACCCACGGATAATTTAAAACTTCTCCTTTGTTGTTGCGAACCTTCCTCTGTATGGAAAATACTGTAACTCTTCCCGTGTTGGAATTTTTATCCTCGCAAAAGATCTTTTGCTGGAAGAATTTAAATTCCTGTACATTATTCCATATACGGGAATACACGTATTTTATGATTTCCGGACTCAGATTTGCATAAACGCTGATGCTGTCTTCTTTGCTGTAGTCAACCATAACAGCCCGGATCCTGGAATAATCGCTGGCAAAGTCTTCGTGAAGATGCCAGAAATCCTTTGGTTCTGCCATCCGCAAAAAGCTATTAAATTCCAGTAACGTATTCTGTGTCTTATGAACACAGATCTGCTTTGATACATCCGTATTCTGTTCTTTTTCTTTCCTGTTTTTCCTGTTCATCCTTACCTCCTGATAAAACGCAGCAGTTTCTTTGTCAGAAGAGCCGGAAGCTGTTCAAGATCCGTAATATCCAGAAAAGATTCCTCATAAATTTCCTGAATTGCTTCCTTGTCGCTTCCGATCGCAGCCGCCTGAAAGAATACTCCCTGCTGCAGCAGCTTTTTCCGAATCTTCTGAAGGTCCCTTTTTGCCCCTGTGCCTCCATACTGGTTTGCATTAGGTGCACCATCACTGATCACAAACAGCAGTTTCTGCTTTTCCGGTCGTTCCAAAAGACGGCTGCCAGCATACCACAATGCAGTTCCATCCCGGTTGCTTCCATAAGGCTGCATACCAGCGATCCGGAACCGATCCTTTTCATCCGTTTCAAAATCTGCGCAGCAATGCAGATACACCGTTTCGTCTTTCAGGTTCTCATGCCGGTATCCATCTGTATGATGTCCGCACACCAAAACCGGTATTTCTGATTCCATACAAAAATCATACAGGCAAAGTGCTGCAAGAATGGCATGATCCATCCGTTCCCCACACATGGAAAAAGAATTATCGACCAGCACAGCCACACAGATATCCAGCTTTTTTCCTGGCTGTTGTTTCTTAAATACTGCCCCAGACGGTGCAGCTATGTTTCGAAGATCTACCCGACGTCCAAGAAAAAGCTTATGTTCCGTGCGTTCTTTCTGATTTTTCAATATAGGAAGCAGTTTCAGGCGAAGTCTCTTTTTTACCTGTTCAAGCTGCCCCTCATACTTTTCTGTCAGTAATTTTAAAAAATCTGATATCTCGGTCTTACGGCAAAGTTTTTTCTGTACCAGGTCATGGCCTTCTTCAAACGGTATCTCCATCAATTCCTTTTGAAGATGTTCGAAAATTTCTTTCTGTATCTTTTCATCAAGCGTCTCTTTCGCCATTTCATAAAGGATTTTTTGTAAGGCATTATCACTGGATGCTTCCGTTTCTGAGGCAGGGATGCCACATTCATTCTGTTTGTCTTCGAAGCCACCAGACTCCCTGACACATTTCGGAAGATTTTCACACAGCTGCTGCAGAAATTTCTGAAGCTCTGCAGTGCGCCCGTTTTCAGGGTCTTCCGTTTCCTGATCCTTTCCGTTTCTTTCTGTTTTGTCTTCTGTTTCCGACTCCTGTTCCGTATCCTCTTTTCTGATCTTATCTTCATTTTGCTCAGTCTGTGACCCTGTGTTACCCTGCTTTTCTTCCTCCGGTTCTTCTTCGGATTCATTCGGGTTTTCCTCTTGCCCTTCACGCTCTTCCTGTTCTGGCTTTTGCTCTTCATTTTCTGTACTGTTCTTCTCTATTTCATCTATGATTTCCGCAAAATATTTCCAGATCATCAGAAGGATATGGTTGGTGGCAAGATATCTCTCCATGTCATCTGCTGCCTTTCCCGCTTCATCAATGACCGGCATAAGCAGTTTTAGTGTATCAATAAGCTCGTAATCCGCACCATCCCAGGCATTGACCCTTGAAGACAAGGCATACTGTGCACACAGGTTCATAAGAATAGATAACCTGTCTTTCTCCGTTTCCAGCATTTCCCTAAGTGTTGGAAGCCATTCCACATTTCGGTCACGATTCATAAGGATTCCCCTGCGGATGCTTCCCGGAAAAAGGGCGCACATCTTCTCTTCTATGTACATATCATTCAAAAGATTGCTGAGATAAGATGCTGTCTGCAGAAAGATAGAAAGGATTGCTTTATCTTTTCTTTCAAAGTAGACATTCATCGCATCCAATGCCTCTTTTTCCTGTGCATTTTCCGGTACTGGCTCCTTTGGATACCAGCTACCATTTAACATATGCTCGGCATACCTTTTTCTAAGTGCAGAATCCGTATACCGGTAATGTCCGCATTCATGTCCCAGAATCCCGATCAGGCTGTCACTTTTTAATTCCAGTGTCAGAAAACTTGACGTAATCTGGTTTCCAAGATTTACGGCAACTGTTTCTCCCTGATTCCATCCTGCAATCCCCGAATTTTTATCATCGTATAACCCGTAATGTAGTCAACTTTCCACCCGTGATTTCATGCCCGATCGAGGTCAAAAGATCACGATACTGCGGCGTATGAAATACTTTTTCCGGTGTCAGTTTTTCTTTCTCTGCACATATCCGTTTCCGGTATAAAGCCTTTTTCATTCGTTTCCTCCATCCGTTTTTAATCCACATCACAATGAGGAAGAAGAAAGATGCGTTCCATAGTTCCCTGTTCTTCCCTGTCCATGGATGCTTTGCTGAGCAGTGCTGTCCATGCTGACCTCCTGAGATCATTGGAAACCATGTAACTTAACACCCAGTTTTCCAATTCCCGGTATCCGCATACGCCATCCGTAATGTCCTGTTCAATCAAATATTCATGGATCTTGCAGACCGTGGCAGCCATAAAGGACAGAAGTTCTTTGTTTTTAAACCCGGTTCTTTTCATTGCCCTTTTTGCCATTTCCTCTTCTGTCAGGGCTTCCTTTGGCTGAATCAGGTTCATTCGGGAAAGAACTGACTGGTTGAAGTTCTGACAGCCAACATAATCCAGATTAGTGGTCATGATCACAATCGTATCCGGATTTCTCCGTATCTGTTCTCCATTTACCAGATCGGTTACAGCTCCATCGTCAAACAGGGAGTTTAATCTCGTAAGTGTCCCAGGTTTTTCAATCATGGCCGGCTCCTGAATTTCAATCACAGATGGTTCCCTGCATGCCTTTACGATTTCTGACTCTTTTAATAGGAAGTCTTTTTCATTTTTCGACTTTTCATAGCCTTTTTCATAAACTGCTTTCAGGATCTCCTGAAAAGCTTTTTCCCGGCTGATCCCCTCTTCATAAATGCCATTTACCGTTGCAAGAGCTGAAGCCGGATCCATTTCAATGTCTTCCAGACGTGGCAATTCCATTTCCAGATGCGCTGTTCCTCCCATATTTGGTACGGTGGTCGCTAAAAGTTCCAGTTCATCCGTTCCGGGTCCACAGGTGAACACATAATATGGAAGCCCTAAGATCTGGGCGATCATTCTGGCATCCGTTGTCTTTCCAGTACCGGCATCGCCTGTCATCATAAACAGCCTTGCCGGTGTCTTATCCACCATCTGCAGGATTTCTTCAGCTTCCTTACTTACCAGATAGTCTTCTGGAAGCGAAGGGATCCTTTCTTTTGTCCTTTCATTTACATCCCATCTGCCAGAGTAGATCTGTTTTAATTCAAAAAGTGTTCTTTTTGTCTTCTCATTTACAGGCAAAAGCACATGAAACTTTCCATAGATTTCATCGTTTGGTGCATATACCCCGGCCGCAATTTTATATTCCGGAAGCACATCCTCCAGTTCCTCTGCACGGAACTGGCTCTTTTCCAGCGGGACCGCCTGCTGCGGATTTGCTATTACTTCGCAGTACATGGCATCGCAACAGATAAATGCCGCCCTCAGTGCAGCTTCCATGTCTTCCCATTCCTTTTTTTCCTGTTCTTCAAGTATGTAGAAATTTTTTTGGAACTCTTCGTTAAATAAAGGATTATCCGGGACCAGATTGGCATAAGCCAAAAGGGCCAGGTACTGCTCGCCTGTGTTTTTGCCCTCCCGGATTCCCGGAAGCTTCTCGTTTTTTCTTCTGTCTTTAAAATCCCACTGAAACGTCCGTTTTTCGAATTATAAGTCATTACATACTTTCCCTGATTTCCAGGATATTCCATGCAGAAATAATTTATGGCATCCCTGCCCCTTTGTATACCGGCAGCACCAGAGTCTTTTTCTTTCCGGATCTGAATCAGTGTCAGAAGAGCATGTAACGTAGGCCCATGAAGGCGGGAGACTTTTCCCTGCTTCCTGATATTTCGCATGGAACAATCCGCTTCATCATAGCTGATCCGTTTTTTCCCTGCTTTTTCCAACATCATCCGAAATGGGTCCGGAATGGGTTCTTTCATAATCCATGGTGCATAAAAACAAAGATCTGGCATTTTGTTCCCTCCTCTTTCATTATGTAATTTTCTGCATACGAAGGAAAGAAACAGGCAGAGCATTGGATTTTTCCAACGTCTGCCTGTCATTCATTCTTTATGCGCTCTTTTCCTGTTCCAGGATTGCTTCATATATTTTTCGGATACGGTACCCAAACATGGTGTTTCGCCGGCTGATGTAATCCGTCCGGATAGCCTGTGCGATTGCACGTTTGCTTCCCACAATTATAAACCTTTCTCTGGCTCTTGTTACTGCTGTATAGAAAATGTTTCTGCGAAGCATCCACCGGAAACATGGAAGCATTGGAAGGATTGCCATCGGATATTCACTGCCCTGAGCCTTATGTACCGTAATCGCATATGCCAGTGTCAGCGGCCAATAGTCTTCCTCCTGATATTCCATGACCCGGCCATCCCCAAAATCTACACGCATGACCATTTTTTGATCTTTCCGAAAAATCCCTATGACTTCTCCAATGTCGCCATTTGCTACTTCATCGTTGTTTTTTGTCTGCATGACCCGGTCACCTTCCCGGTAAGTATTCCTGCCATTTGTGATTTCCGGATAACCGAAACGCTTTGGATTCGCAATGTCACGCAATACCAGATTCAATGCATCCGTACCTGCTTCCGTATCTTTTCGAAGCGGTGACATCACCTGCACTTCTTCCAGAGAACCGTTTCTCTGCAGTACTTCTTTTCGATAGATTTTCTGTATCTTTCGCGAAGCCTCCTCCGGTGTGGAAGCCGGAATAAACTGAAAGGTATCATCAAACACCAGATCCAGCTGATTCTTATTGATCTTAATGGCATTCTGGCTGATGGTGGAATTCCCTTCCTGTCGGAAACATTCATCTAAGACAGTTACCGGAAATACGCCGGAATCAATGATCTCCTGAAATACTTTTCCAGGCCCTACGGATTCGATCTGATCTTTATCACCCACCAGGACCAGTCTGGCACCGGATTTAATACTGGAAAACAGTTTATCCGCCAGATACATATCGACCATGCTGAACTCATCTGCTATGATCAGGTCATCTGGAATTGGCTGCTCGTTCTTCCATTCTTCCTCTCCAGCTTCTCCAGTAAGCCCTATGGATTTATGGATCGTCAGAGCTGGATACTCTGTACATTCCCGCATTCGCCTTCTGGCGATGCCTGTAGGTGCACATAAAAGGATCACCGCATTTTTATCCAATGCTTCCTGTACAGCAATGATGAAACGGATCACCGTAGTCTTTCCTCTGCCGGGTCCTCCTGTAATGATGGATATCGGGTTTTCAAAGACATTTTTTACTGCCACCTGCTGTTTCGCATTCAAAATAATATCCTGTTCTTTCTGGATCTTTCTTAAAATACGGTCAACATTTACAGCCATTCCCGTCTGCATATGGAGCCTGACTAATGCGGCAGCAGCTCCCAGTTCGGCCTGGAAGCTTTTGCGTGTATAAAACCCTCCATCGTGGCAGACCAGGCTTCCATCTGTATGGATCATATCATTGCCTGTATCCCGGATTGCCCGTTCAGAGACCGGTGAAACATCTTTGTTGTGATTTAAAAGTTTTTCGACACGTTCTATAATGTCCTCTCTTTTTAAATACAAATGTCCTTCGCCTTCTGCTTCTGACATAATATGCAAAATAGCAGCCTTAATGCGAAGGGGATCATCTGCACGGAAATGTTTTGCCTTTACTGCAATCTGGTCAACAGTCAGAAATCCAAATCCATGAACCTCACAGAGCCGGAAAGGCTCCTCTTTCACGATCATAACTGCAGCAGGACCAAATTTCTCCTGTATTTTTGAAGCTTTTGCAGGAGTCACCCCAAAAGGGGACAAATACATCATCAGTTCCCGGATGGAACTGCTTTTTTGATATCCTTCCAGAATATCATCTAAGCGTTTCTGCGTAATTCCTTTTACCTGAAGGAGTTTCTCCGGGCTGTCATTAAAAACATTCAGTGTGTCTTCCCCAAACGTTTCTACGATGCGGGCTGCCATTGCCGGTCCGATCCCTTTGATCAGGGATGACGACAAATAAGTCCGAATACCTTCTTTTGTGGTTGGCATGGTTACTGAAAAATTGCTCACACTATACTGCATTCCATATTTTGTGGGTTTCCAGTCTCCAGTCAGTTCCACATCCAGGCCTTCGTTTGTCGGAAGTTCGGTTCCAAATGCCTGAAATATTCCATAATTTCCATTCTTTTGTTTTTTTACTTCCTCCGGTAAATCTTCATTGGTCATGTAGGAAGCTACCGTATATCCACTTCCTGCATTATAATAGATCTGCCGGATGGCTTCTGCCGCGTAAACATTGAAGGTTACATCAGTCAGGTTTCCGGTCACATAGTTGAACAGGTGCTCGATCATGCCTTTTGCATTGTCAAGAAGGGATACGCTGTCTAAGAATTCCCCTTTCTTGTTTACCAGAAGTCTTGCTACCGGGACTTCATCCTCCATTTTGACTTTCTGTACTTCTGCAGTATCAGAGATCGTAAACTCTACGTCTGTTGCACGTAAGTAACCGTATGGTGCAAGCTCCTCACGCAGAATGTAAGTTTTTCCAACCTGAAGTCGCTTGATCACATGTGGGGAATCTTTTACGGATGTCCAGGAATCGATCACGTTGCCATCCTTATCCAGTACACTCATGGAAGCCCCGTCAAGTTCTGTTCCGGTCGTGATATCTGCTTTTGTTACTTCTACCGTTGTCGGCTGGTTTTTCTTCACGGATTTTAATTTGATCGTTTTTACGTCCTGGCCCTGGTATGTGGCATCAAATTCCAGGATCTCATCGGAAGATACATAACCCGCCGGCGCCTGCAGTTCTTTCACATAGTATCTGCCAAGCGGAAGATCCAGCGTAAACGCTGCCTTACCTTTTTCGTTGCTTGTGATCTCCTGAAGCAGTGTATCTGCTTTTACGATTACCTTGTCGCCGGAAGAAATTGCTTCTTTATTGTATAATCCAAAGGTTGCACCTTTTAAAGTCTTTCCGGTCTCGGCATCCTGTTTTTCCACACTCAGCTCTACTTTCTGGCGTTCATTGGAAAATTCCAGTTTTTCTTCGATCTCCGGTGTGTTCTGATCCTTATAGATAAAGGATACTTCCTGACTGTCTGGATTTAAGACAAATCCGGCCGGTGTTTTTGTTTCTTTCACACGGTATTTTCCAAGCGGAAGATCTTTGATAACAGCTTCCCCATTTTTATCAGTGGTCACTGTTTTTACCAGGGTATCCTTTGCATAAATCACGTGACGGTTTCCCTGCTCGTCCACCTGATGATCCGGTGTGAAAATATCTTCTGCTGCGTAGATTTCAAATTCTGCCCCTTCCAGGGAAGTTTCTTCGTATACAAAATCCTTTTTAAAGGATTTTAAGGTTTCACCGGATTTATGGATCACCAGTTTACCTTTGACCGGATGGTTTTCATAGGTCACGGTAATGATGGCATCCCCGCTGACAGAATCCATCTGATAAGCTGTATTCTTGTCAACTTTGATCTCCACATACTGGGTATTCTGGGTGTAGCCATCCGGCGCGCTCACTTCCTCGATCCTGTAATTTCCGCATTTTAAGGATTCCGGAAGGATCAGGTAACCATTTTCGTCCGTAAAATAGGATTTATGGACAACCGTATTTGGATAGGTCGTTACCTGTTCCACATACTTTTTCGCATCCAGGTCATACACTTTGAATTCTGTATTGGCAAGGAGGACCGGCTGTTTGGTCTCATCATCCTGTTTCACGATCTTAAGCTTTGCTTTGAACTCATCGTCCAAAAGGACTCTCCATACCTGCGGTGTGCTGCTGTTCTCGGTTACGGTTACGATAAAATCATCTACCGGCATAAAATTATGCGGTGTTGTAGTCTCACGGACAATGTAGCGTCCATAAGGAATCGGGATGCTGCACGCATAGCCGCGTTCATCGGTAAACATTTCTGTTTTTCCGTCTTCCGTAAGAACGGTCGGGGTCGCATTTGTAAAGTCATAGCTTCCATCGTCCTTTACAGTCAGGCTGCTGATCAGATAAGCAGAGAATCCGGCACCTTTTAAAAGATCCGCATCGGTCTTATCATTATCCGCTGCTTTGATCAACTGGAATGGCTGTTTGATCACGTTTTCTTTGGAAACGGTATTTCGTTTTACCGTCTCTACCTGGTCTCCTTCGTAGTTACAGTTTACATCATGCTCCTCTTCGTCCAGAAGATAACCTACTGGAGGCGTGATCTCCTTCAAATAATACTTTCCAAGATACAGGTTGCTTACGCTTGCTTTTCCCGCTTTATCGGTCGTCAGGGTAGCTACCTGCTCGTCCTTTTTATAAAGGACTCCGCTCCTGCCATCCGGATGGTTAATGTCTTCCCTTGCATAGAGCCCGTAAATGGCTCCTTCAAATACGGCATCTCCCTGTGCGCTGTTTCCTGTCTCGCTGTCTTCTTTTACCAGGTCGATCGTTGCATTTACACGCTTATTTGTAAAGGTATGGCTAAAGTTTACCTTTTCTTCCTTATCATTGGTAAACTTAAAAGTGAAGGTGTAAGTATCCTCACTGTTTCTAAGGTAAAGTTCCGGTGCCTGGATCTCCCGGATGCTGTAGCTGTAATTGATCGGAAGTTCCGCTTTATAAGAAGCTTTTCCATCGGCTCCGGTCGTTGCTTTTTCAATCAGTGTTCCTTTGGGAACAACGGTCTTACCATCAACTTTGATATCTTCTGCTGCATACAGCCCGTAAATACCTCCAGAGAGCGGATTTTTGGTCTCTTCGTCCTGTTTTTCCACACGGACTGCTGCCTTCTGGCGTTCATTTAAAAATGTTGCACTGCCAGTCTGCACTTCTACGGTCTGGCCTGCATACACAAGCTCAACAGTCTTGGACTCTCCTTTGCATACATAATTATCCGGAGCCTTCGTCTCGGTTACTGTGTAGGTGCCAAGATAGAGATCTTTTAACGTAACGCTTCCGTCATCTCCGGTAACCAGATTATCCTTGACAAGCGCACCTTTTTTATAGATGAGGGTGCCATCTGCCGCCTTGATATCTGCACCTGCATAAACACTGTAAACGGCTCCTTTCAATTTCCGTTTTTCGTAGGTAAATGTCACACCATTTTCCGTGACGGCAGCTCCGGTGAGCACTTCTCCTTCTTTATAAATGGTGAGTGCACCCTTTTGCTCTTTATCCGTTAAGTTCTTGGAAGCGGTCTGCCCCACGACCAGCTTTACCCCATAGGCTTTGGTATCCAGCACATATCCGGACGGGCCTGAAATCTCACGAAGGTAAACGGTATCCTGTGTTTTGGTGATCTTTACTTCGGATTCCCCTTTTGCATTTGTTGCCGGCATTTTTTTGATAAGTTTCGTGCAGGCTTCATCTGCATAGATGCCGTAAACGGCACCTGCAAGGAGCGCGTTGCTTCCCTTATCTTTTTTGATGATCTTGACCGTTGCTTCATCCGGCCAGTCTACCTCCAGGTTCAGCTCCAGTGTATCGGTATAATATCCAAAGCCGATATCCTGGCTGTTCGCCAGCTTTAAGAGCATGGCATGGAAATTAAGCGGATAGTTGGATGTGATCGCATATTTTCCTTTCAGGCTTCCAATATTCTGGGTGGTTGCTTCCAGATGGAATTTTTCACCGCCCTTTACGCTCACATTTCCGGTCCCGGTTTTTCCTGTCGTCTCATTTACAAGGGAGACCCCGTTTTCCAGATGGATTGTGATCACAAAAGCTGCGTTTGCCTTCCATGTGAAGGTCGGGCTCTGGTTTCCATTTGCAGAAGCACTGAGCCCAGGTGTCAGCTCCATGGTCGTTGGATCCGGCATCTTTGCAAGGGCTGCCTTGATCTCTTTTAACATGTTTTTGGCAGTTGTCGAAAGGGAGCCGCCAAATCCGGATTCCCCGTCATATAAATAATCGACCAGATAATGCTGCATTGCACGGGTCTCGGAGGAACAGCCGTATTTTTCCATGATGGATTTGATATTATAGCCGTTGAATGTGCCGCCCCATCCGGGACCGCCATATCCGTAAAACATGGCCTTCCTTAAATAACGGTCATCGCCGCCTTCATCCAGTTCGACCATATTTTTATAAGTCGTTCCACTTGGCGGGGACTGTTTACTGTGCTGCATGCAGTATGCATAGACGGTATAAGTCTTTCCGCCTGCTTTGTAACGGATATACTTATAGGAATCATTTCCGCCCTGTCCCATAACAGAATCAAAAGGATGCAGTTTTCCATCTGAATAATAGTAATAGGTATTAGCTTCAATGTCTGTTGAATCATCCCACAAGTCTCCATCG
Organism: Blautia obeum ATCC 29174; assembly: GCF_025147765.1. Classification (NCBI taxonomy): domain Bacteria; kingdom Bacillati; phylum Bacillota; class Clostridia; order Lachnospirales; family Lachnospiraceae; genus Blautia; species Blautia obeum. The sequence continues at coordinate 1,762,472 of NZ_CP102265.1, read as the reverse complement.
GAAGCTGCCACGGTACTAATACCGCCCTCAGCCTGGTCATATAGCACATTTAATGCAACATCATCTTCCGGCATCTCAAAGCTGAAGGAATTTGTTCCCTCATCGTAGCTTACTTCTGCATACAGAAGATCTTCGGTATTCTCTGTCTGGTTTGCTTCGACAAGACTTGTTCCCACTGCGATCAGGCTTCCCTGCGGGATATCACCGGAAAAGTTGACCGTCTCCCCCGTCTGGTAACGTCCGTCCTCGTGGTCCAGTTCAATATTGAATTCATTTCCCTGTACGATGTCAACCTGATGGCTTCCATCCTCTGTTTTCTCATCGGAAAATCCTTCTGCTTCCTCTTCTTCTGGCTCCTCCGTTTCTTCCGGCTCTTCCAGAGTTTCCGGGGCATCTTCCGGGCTTATAGTCGGGAGGACGGGGTCTGCCTCCGGTTCGTCATCGCCGCTTTCCTGTTCCTGGCCGCCATTGGATCCATCTGTTTCTGCTTCCCTTGGTGTCACAGTAATGTTTCTGGCAACCAGATAGGCTTCCCCCGATGCGGGCGTAACAAGATATACGCATTTATAGGTCCCCGCATGGTTATAATCAAATACAGTCCCGTCTTCCATTGCTGCTTTTTTCAGTTCCACATGGTCTCCGTCAGAGAGTTTCAGTCCTGTAAAATCATTCTGGATATCAAAGGCTTCCCCTTCGGTAACCATAAGCGCAAGTTCCGGATCAGCAACGGTTTCCTCGATCAGTTCCTCCTCGCTTTTCTCCGTCTGCGTTTCTGTCTGTGTTTCTGTCTGTACCTCGATCTGCGTCTCGCTCTGTGCGGAAACGCCTCCCACCTCAGCGGCGGATACTGCAGAAGCTCCCGTCTGCAAGAGCGTAGTGCAGCACAGAGCAAAAGCCATCGCACCCGCCATCCATCTTTTCTTCCAGTTTTTTTCCAAGTGCACGTTCTCCTTTCATGATCGCTTTTTTCCCTGCAGTTTTCTTTTGGTCCGTCTCTTATCTGCATCGCTTTCTCCTTTCTTCCGGCTTTTTCAGCCAGATAAAAAGGAAACTGAAAAAAATTCCAGTTTCCCTTTTATCTGACCAAACATTTTATGCCGTCTTCCAGTTTCCTTTTTCCTCTTTTCGAAGGATCCAGTCATCCACGCCTTTGTAGTGTTCCATCCAGGTACCGGATGCATCGGTATCCCATGTGACTCTTTTGCAGGATACATTCAGTTCCTCACAGATCTCATATAGTTTTATACAGCCTTTTCGGATCATGTCCCGCTTTCTGCGCTTTTTGGGGCATTCTCCATGATACAGATAGATTCCATGTTCACATTGCCGGCACGCACTTTTTTCATCGTGCTTACAGGACAATTCCATCATTTTATCCATGTCGTAACATTCGTAAACTCTTTTCAACCCCTGCTCTTTCAGTTTTCGCAAGACAGTTTCCAGTCCTTTATGATTGGAAACTCCAGGGACTCCGATATAAGGATTTCCTGTACACATCCATGCGATCTCTGCCTTTAAGATCCCTTCCGTTACGTAAACCGTGCCATCCTTTATCTTCCCAAACATTCCTGCCGGGCTGCCGCTTGATGTGCCTTTTTCTAAGCCGCTGCTGGTAAACCAGAGGTACTTCCGTTCTTTTAAAGGAACATCCAGCCGGATCTGGAATCCTATGATCCGTTCCTTCCCATCCCGGACCGGGCAAAGATACCCGTTATTCTTCTTATAAAAAGCAGCTTCCCAGTCACCATCCCGGTTGATGAAAAATCCAGGAACCCCATCCAGGCGAAATCCCTTTTTTAAGAGCTTTCTGGCAATGGCCACGGAATTCTCCTCATCCGTACTTAAAAAACCTCGTTCTTCCATCTGTCGGACCTCATTTAACGTCAGCCCACGCAGGAGAAGGTTCCTCCGGTGTGTTTCCTTAAGCTTAAGAAAAGTGAGCATTTCCTTATATACATGGTCCCGGTAATCCCATTCCTCTTCCGTAAGGGAAATGCGTTTCTTTTTAGGAACGATAGAAACGAACCCATTTCGTGTCGTGGACTGCTGACTTTTATCCGTTCCAGAAAAAGAAAGTGCCTGCTTTATCTCCCGGTAGGCTTCTTTATACCGGTTTCTCCCGTAAATGCCGGATAGTTCCGCATACAGTGTCAGCATGTTTCCGGATGCTCCGCAATGATAGCAATGGTAAACATTTTTCAGTTCTCCATTTTTGTGGATGCAAAAACTGCATTTTCCTCTTAAATCCCCGCAAAAAGGACATTCCACCGGAAATTCGTCCTGGTAAGAATCACTCAGTCTTCGGATTGACAAAAGATCTGCTACTTCTGCGATCGTAAACGATTCTCTGGCATACATGCCTTCCTCCTTTTCATAAAAGATGGCCCCGTTCCCGGAGCCACCTCAAACTATTTCTCTGTTTTCAGGCTGCTTTTTGCATTTCCTTTTCATGATCCAAAAGAATCTTCGCAGCTTTCTGTATTTCCTGATTCTGGCCTTTGTAACGCTGTACCAGCCATTTGATCGTCTGGTAACCTCTGGCATCCTGCATCATTTCCCCAAGAGGGGTTCCGGCATAGACACCAAAATTGCAGATAACCTTTTCTGCCCATTTCACTTCATCCTCTTCATCCTCTTCGTGAGCCATATCCTCCAACACTTCCTCAGCAGTCTCTTCTGGTGTTTCTTCCTCTTCTTCTGCATCAAAAGAAATCTCATCATCTTCATCAAATGGAACTTCATCCGTTTCTTCTACTGCACGGAAACCGTCTGCACCCGTCTCGGCAGTAATTTCCTCATCTACGGAGATTTCCTCGGTCTGAACCGGATCTTCCGCTTTGGTTTCTTCATCGGAAAATTCTTCCAGTCCGCTTTCACTTTCTTCCATTCCAAAAGTCATCTGTCCAGGAAGGTTTTCTTCTGTATCCGTCACTGCATATTCCACTTTTACAGTACCTTCTGATATGGCATTTCCATCACGCAGTTTTTTACGGTCCGTTTTCTTTTCCCTGACCGGTTCCGTTTGCTCCTGCTTTGCTGCGGTTTCTTTTCTTTCTGCCTTTTCCTGTTTCTTTTTCGGTTTTTCCGGTTTTACGGAAGCTTCCTGCTTCGGCATTTCTTCTTTTTCCGTCCCACGCATGTCCGGATCGTCTATTCCAGATGCCTGCATGATGTTGAATTTATTTAAGAAGTAATACTTCAGGCCATACGTCCATGCCGCACCTTTTGCTTTATCCGGTGCTTCATTGGTTCCAATGACATGCAAAAAGCTCCGTACCTTGTCTCCCGGACGGTCTGCATTGGTCCAGCACAGCTCCAGGTCAGCCTCATATCTCCAGAGTGCTCCCATTTCCTTTAAAAACACGGAATTGCCCTGTTCGTCCACCTGTGTCGGCCTTTCACTTAAGATGTCAAAATCGACCCCGTATTTATTAAGGGCCGGTGTCAGGCATTCATAAATATCATCCAGTTTTACAAAATCATAAGTAACGTCCTCACTGTACCGTTTGCGGATCAGCTTCGGCACTTTCTTCCGGATCCTGATCATCTTCTGGTTCAGATTCATGTAATTGTATTTACCCATATTATTCGTTTCCTCCTGATTTTTTCATTTTTTATACTAAGCAGAACGCGGAAGGCTTGCCTCCGGCCCTGTCCCAGTCTTTTTTAACATTTCTTCCATTTCCTCCCGGATACATCCGATACAAATCTTCTTTTTTGAGATCTCCGGAAGTTTTTCAAGCAGCCACTTCTGGGCGAAAAGCTCTGCTGCCCGCTGTGGGTTGCTTAAATATTCCAGAAACATCCAGTCAGAAAATTCCCACTTCATATCCGCAAAATGAAACTGCGGCTGATAGATCAGATCCTCCGGCCGCTTTCCTTTTTTAATAAAACGGTCTGCATTTAGCTGGATATAAACCCTGCTGATCTCCGGGATCATCTGTGCAGCTGCATACCCGCCTTTTAACAAAAGTTCATCCCATTGTTCCCGGATAAGTTTCTTTCCAATGCGGCTTATCTGTGTTTCCAGTTTCGGAATCAGATCTTCACGCACAGGAAAGCCAAAATCATCCGGTATCCCGATCGGCTTCAGAAAAAGATCTTCTGCTTCATAAAGGGAATACTCCGGCATGTGGAGCACGGCACACCAGTTCCGGTCTGTTTTTCTGTTTTCCTTTAAACAGTCAAAGAAAAAGAAACAGTTTCCATATCTTGCCTTTATAAACAGCTGTCCGGAAAATTCTTTTACTTCACAATCCGGCGATTTCAGCCATGCGATCAGTTTTTCTGCCTCCCTGCTCTCTTTTAACCAGTCCGGAAGTTTTCTATCCATCACATACCTCCGTAATTTAGATATATGGCAGGGAATACCTGGAATACACCATCTTTGCCCGTTTTAAAAATGCAGAGCCTTTTTCTGCTTTTGCAAACCATTCCACAAAAAACCGTGTCAGGTTCTGCTGCAGTGTCCTGTGGGTATCAAGGGCATAATCCACAAATTCCCCATATCCGTCCATACTTCCTGCAAGCAGGTAGCAGGTAAACATTTTTGCCATCTGCTCTTCATCTGAAGGATTGATCTCCATTTCCTCTACACCTTCATACACCAGGCACACCCTTTCTGGCTGTTCCTTTACATGCAGACACAGATCATCGGCCATCAGTTTCGATGCTTCGTTTCGAAGATCGTAATATCTGACCTCTGAAAGACCTTTTAGCCAGGCAAACCCAAGATAAGTGTAATTGTCTTTTATTTCCTGCTGCTCTTTTGCCATGGACTCCATAAATTTTTTGTGTCCGGTGGGATGGCAGTTCAAGTATTCATCTACCAGCAGCCTTGCCACATCTTTTCCATTCGTAACCTTCATGTTTTCCTCCCATCAAAAAAAGACAGTCCATGCTGTCTCCATTCTTTTAAATCCTGTTAGTATTTTACAGTGCCAGGAATATCATATTCATGCCAGCGTTTTGACACACAGCCGGCAATTTTTTCTTCCAGAGCTAAAAGTCCTCTCTCATTCGTCTTTTCCTGCCTTGCAATGGTAATGGATTCACAGATCCCGCAGTAGATCTCGTATGCGCTACATGGCTCATCCCCGGTAGTAGCCTTAAACTGCTCCACGGTTTCTGCAAGCAGTTTTTTGCCAAATCCCGCCTGCTTCATGATCCCTGCCATGGCATTTGCCGGATGCTCGATCCAGATATCACACAGCCGCATGACCCCTTTTAAGACTTCCCGGTAGTAATCGAAGATCGACTCTATGTTTTCCGTGAAATCTTCCATTCCTTTACAGTTTTTGTGCGTAACCTTCAGGGCATTGCCAAGGATCACATTTCTTGTCGGCTCCTGCAGGGAATAGAAAATATTCGCTCCGGACACACCAACGTCTGACGTAGTGATCCGTACAACTGCTTTTATGTCCTTATCGGTCTTTCTTCCATAATTCTGCATCAGTTCCTTATAAACATCTGTAAGTTTCGTATCTTCCAGCTGCCAGGACGCCGTAACAGAATAATGGTCTGCATAGCCGTTTAAAAACGTTGCCTTCTCATAGTCCCCATGGATATATGCCGAGGTAACCATGTACATATCCGGCATGGATATGATGGCATAATCTTTTTCATCACCGGACAGGACTGCCCTTATTTTTCCTTCACAGAAACGGATCAGTGCTCTTCCTCTTGCAACCTTCAGGCATTTATTCAAGATCTCTGCCAGTGTTTTCTTATCGACATCTGCCAGGGCTTTGCCATCAATCCTGGCCCGTCCTTTCAACGATTTGATTGCTGAATTTCCTATATAACAGATCCTCTCGGGCAGGATAAGAACCAGCCTGGAATGAGATAAGGTATCTTTTTCCAGTGCTTCCAGGGAAATGCCCGGAACCTCTGTACAGGTTTCCTCTCCTGCAGCTGCCACCTTTAATTTCTTACTGGTGACCCGGATCCATTCTGCCCGGCTGTCTATCTCTTCCAGACACTCGCACAGTTCCTTTTCTGTCCGGAACTCCTTATAAAAGTCATCTTTATAATACATAATGTCCGCCTTTCCACGCTAGCTGAAAATCCGGACTTCAACAGCCTGTATCTTTCCATCTTCGATGCAAAATACATAGCCGTCTTCTGCCATCTCCATAAGCATTCCAATTTCCAGTGCATTTGCGTTTTCCCATTTAATTGTCTCCATAATCGACCCTCCTGATTTTACAATGTGTTTTCTTTTTTTGATGTTCTTAAGGTATTTCTTTTTGCAGTTTCTTTAACTGACAGTTTCATTCGTGCTCCTCCTTTCTGCTTTTTATGCAATAAAAAAAGACACAAAAAGAATCTTCTTTCCTTCTTGCATCTTCCTTATATTTTGCATATCCATTTTTTCTCATTAAGGGCAAGACCGCCCCAAAGTGTTTCTTCCGGAATGTCCGGAACTAAAGAATAACCACAGTCTTTTATAGACTGTTAAATTATTTTTCATTTAAAGACTACCACAACATTTTGTGGTTGTCAATTAATTTTAACTATATATTGTGTTATTGCGTGAGTTATCTTTATTATTCTGCTACATGTTGTGACAGGCGGCATGATACCGCCTGTCTTTTCATCCGTCTGCATAAATGCATGTATCTGAGGGGAATAGGTAATCTGTACATGCACTATGAAAACGTCTTACTCAGCGTTTGGATCCGCCGGGGAAATATTTTTGGCAAGGCTTCGCCCGTTGGCATCCGTCCCTGCTTCAAAAAGGACCGGCTGGCCACCGCTTAATTTCCGGTATCCATCCATCTGGATCTCCGAAAAGTGGGCGAAATAATCAATCCCGTCTTCACCGGTGATAAAACCGTATCCTTTCTGTGCGCTGAACCATTTCACGGTTCCCTGTAGTGTTTCTGACATATCCTTCTCTCCTTTGCTGTATTTCCCGCAATAATCTTTTGCGGAAACAGGGCAGCATGGAATCGAACCATGCCTGGTGCTCCCCTCCCTGCTATAAAAGGAATCTCTTCCTCTTATATTTCTTCGTTTCCCAAAAAAGTCCCGTTATTGAGCGCTGCATCCACCCGGCGGATTCCTACCAGCTTCTTTTCATTTATGCCAAAATAAAACCGATAGCGTTTTCCCTCCAAAACTTTTACGTTTTTATCCAGCAAAAGTTCACTCTGCCGTCCGGTCGGATCACTTACCCGGATCTTCCGTAATCTTGCAAAGGGATTTTTCCCGTCTATCCCGGTTACCAGCCCTTCCACGATTTCATAGGTCTTTTTATCCGCGGTGCGGAAAATAAGATATGTTCTTATAAACCCGATAATCCCAAGCAGAAAAGACCAGAAAATAAAAGTTTTATCTTTCATCCATGTTCCCATAAATGATCCGAAAAGCAGGATAAAAAGAGACAGGATACCATATCGCTGGATCCTGTCCTTAAAAAAATCCGGTATATTCTGATAACGTGTTCCAAAATCTTCCAAGCATCTATACAGCCTGTGCCAATACGGATGTTCCGTTTGCTTCAAGGCAGTCCTCCCTTCTTATGTAGTCGATCACAAGCTGTTTCTTATAGTAAAGCTGCGCTACGCGGATTATAAATTCCCTCTGTATCTGCTCCTGGAGGGAATCTGCCAAATTGGGTTCCCTGCTTTTTGCCTTTTCTTTTAAGCATTTCAGATGATAGGAAACATCCCCTTCTCTCTGAAGATTGGAAAGTATCTGGTATTCCTCTTCTGTAAGCAGCGGCTTTTTAAAAGCCCTCAGTGAAAACTTCAGTCCTTTTCCCATGGAAAGGGCTTCCATAAAATGCTTCATGCGTTCTGTCCGTGAAAAGGCCATGGGAGACATGACTGACCGGCTGATAATGCTGTATACAGCTTCCTCTCTGGTACATCCTTCTGTCAGCACAACCAGGCCCCGCTTTACCAGACGGTTCAGGCAAAACTGAAAATCCTCTTTGTCCGCCCATTCCTGTGCCTGTTTTTCTCCAAGGCTAAATACAAGAAGACGATGCATCTGGGAATGGACCTTATCCTCTTCACAGAAAGACCAGGTGAGCGCAGCCCACAAAATAGTTTCCATTTCTGTAAGTACTTTTTCTTCCCCATCTACCCAGACACAAAACCTTCCATCTGCATCATCTTTTTTCATTCCGATTGCTGTATACCATCTCATGACATTTCCTCCTTGTCATTTTCACTCTTTCTAATCTCTGCTTCTGATCTGTTTTCTTTCATAACTTGTTACCCATACATCATCATTTCCAGGAGTTTTGGAAGTACATACCCCAAAAGCATGCCTGCTGCCGTACAGATTCCGATATTCGGCCGTCGCAGTTTCCATACTTCCTGTGTTTTGGTCCCGATAATCCTTGTTCTTCCCGGTACGATCCACCTGAGTTTCCGATAAAACTCCATGAATCCCTGATTGTCAAAGCCAAAGGATCGTACACAGAAAACATCCCGTTCCTGTTCTTCTTCATCCAAAAGGAAAAAGCTTTTCTGTTCTTTCCCTTCTTTTCGGATCACGATATAAAATTCCGGAACTCCCCGTCTGGATCCTTCTACGATCTTATCCATCTCATCGTAAAAGATCCTGCAGGACTCATATTTTCCGTTTTTTTCCGGCTGGCAGACTGCCAGGCTGTCCTCTTCAAGTGCCATATAACAGTTTTCTGCCTCCATGATCCTCCAGCTGATTTTTATGGCCTGACGAAGAAGCAGGATTATCGCAAGCGCCAGTGCAGTACACAAATATACAAGATCCCAGCATCTTTTCTGGTATATGAAAAAGTATGCGCTGATTCCCTCTGCCACACTGCATATTGCTGTCATAATAAAATACTGTTCTTTAAGGTCCATCAGATGATATACATCATCTTCTGTCGCCTGTAGTCTCAAGGGCATCCATCCTTTCCGTCATGCCACGCTTATTTTATCCGGGGATTTCTTTTTTTCCTCTCGGCTTTTTATATAGTCTGTACATTCCCGGATGGTTTGTTCACACAGGTAATAAGAAAATTTCCCGATATGTGTGTCCTTTTCCCGGAGATTTAAACGGTTCTGAAGCCAGATATATGTGCTGTGTTTGGTCATATAACCATTTTTCCAGATTGCATCCAAAGCTCTGTGTGCTTCGATCCGCTTATTACGCAGATCGCTGTCAGCCATGGTTCCCATGGGACGCATACTCTTTTTGTGTGCCCCAATGTATGAATCACAGGAAGGATAGCCGCTGCATACATACAGGTATTTCTCCGGATCCAGGTTATTATCTCCATAGACATAAGCTGCAGGCCTAAGTACCCCGGGTCTTTTGCAATATGGACAGTACAAGGTTTCCCGCATCTGTTTTTTCTTCTTTTTTGCCATCTGACGTCACTCCTTTCCATCTTTATCTCCGATGTTAAAGAAATCCCTTTTTCTGTGTCAACAGAATTCTTTGAAAATCATAAAAACATTTTCAGGAAGCGCTTTTGATAAGCCTTGTGATAATACCTTCTGCCACTTCATAGTTGTCGTTGATGCGGGTCACCACAAATCCGATCTTATCTTTCTTTCCCGGAAGTGCGGACATATTGCAGGAATGTGCCACGGCATTGACTCCGATATCAAGGCGGATAAAATAGGTTCCCTTATAGACTTCCGTAATAATCCCTGTATATTTTCCCTGTTTATGGCATTTCCGGAGGTTATCTTTATTGATATTGGCTGTCGGACTCTTTGCATCCACTTCTATAATGATCTGGTCAACAGAGCTTGCTTCCACCTTATTGACCATGACCAGCACCAGATCACCTACCTGGAATTTTTCTCCGGCATCTACCATCCACTCCCAGGCCATGTCTCTGGCCCGGACAGATACTTCTACACCAAAGACTTCCAGGCGGACTGCTTTGGGAGCTACCGCGATCACCCTTGCTTCTACGATCCTGCCTTCATAGAGCATTGGTTTTTCTGTATCTTCCCCAAGGTAAAAAGTCTGTCTCTTTTTAAGCATTGCATCTTTTCTGGATGCTACAACGCTCCGGCTCTTGTTATCCAGATCTTTGATGATGAAATCAATATCACAGCCGAGCATGTTGTTAGCAATACGGACCTGACGGTTTAAGGTATCCGCGTTTTCACGCCCGTCTCCCTGAAGGTTGATCATCATTTCATTCATTGGGATAATGATCCGGAAACCATTAAAGTATGTAACAGCAACCATCCATCCACTCTCCAGTTTTTCAATGCCCCCAAGCTGGCCCGTCAGGATCTTTCTGGTACGATGTGCATTCAAAAGCTGATGCCATCTGGCTTCTTCCTGTTCCTCCATGCTTTCAACCTGCGCGTCTACATCGATTGTCAAAACACCATCGTAGACCGCACGCGGAACATCTTTTTCCCCGTTTCCCGCCAAAACTGTTTTTCTGGTATCCTCCATATACTTCCTCCTGTTCTTATTTATTTTTGTCTTCTCTGCTCCATCCAGAAAACTCCTTTTCCTCTGGTACTCAGGAAAGATAAAAGAAGACACAAAAAAAGCAGCCCGTTTAAAGCTGCTTTCTTCATGCCTTCTTTTTACAGATACCATTCTATAATACATGGAATTCTATGTCAATATTACCTCGATTGCAATAGTGTCGCATATTGATTCCTTTTATGAAATTCCGAAAATTATTATTGCAACAATAGCGGCAACTATCATATATGAGTAAGCAGAGTTCAACATTGCAGATATTTCCGGTCCATTTTCAAAATATCGAAGCGGTAAGGGCTACCGCGTTTTGGCGTACCACTATCAAGGTAGTCGCGTTTCACGACACCCTTTTGCGTACAGAAAAACCGCCATACAGGTTTCCCCATACGGCGGCAGAATGTTTATTTGCCGAACAAGTCGCTGTGTGTGCCGGTGCGGGCCAGCGTCAGCACCAGAACATTTGGAGCAAAACCGGAATTTAAGTTTTCATTTAAGTTCATTTATGTTATCAACTGATACTATTATACCATGAACTGCAGCATCAAACAAGTGTTCTTTTTTGCTTTTACAATTCATTGCACATCTGCAGAGGAAGGAGAATTCTTGCTATATATTAATATTATGTTAAATTCCTGAAAGTATTTTCTTTGCATTCTCCAGGTTATTTTTTCCATTTATTTTTAGATATACTTTACTGATCTCAGAAGGCTCTCCTATTTCTCTGCAGAGATCCTGTGCCTGGGAAATGGGTATGTAGATTTCGTTGCCTTCTATTACTACAGCGGCTTTACAGGGCATATATGAGGTTTGCGGTCCTCTTGCGGAATTGCTGGATAAGGTAGTAAGATCATCTGTGGCTTTGGAAGTATTCTTCTCTTTTTCATCCAGGGAATAAAAAATATTCAGGTTTTCACCCATCTCTAAAAATTTTTCCTGTTGTTTTTTTGAAATGGCATGATTATTATAGTCTTTCATATCCCGTAGGGAACCATTTCCCAGCAATAACAACGGCATCTTCCCCAGTTCATTCTGAGTTGGATTTTTTCCAAACGCATTCATATCAATTCCTGAAAAAGTCGTTGTTTCCGTATAATCTTCAATTTTGATGACAACCGGGACTTCTATGACTGGCCAGATTTCTTTTATACCTTTTATCTTCTTCGCTTTCTGCAAAAAATCTTCATCATAAGCCAGATCTCCAAGTGGGAGCAGCACAGTAAATTGCCGTTTTTCTTCTTTCATGCCTGCCAGCAGCATTACTAATAATGTAAGTGTCAATGTCAGCAGAAGTATGACAAATAAGGTAAAGCTGTCTATTTTTTTTCTTTTCAATGAGAAGCCGCCTTTCTCACTTCTTCGAGAAGGATATTTTTCTTATGAAGCTTTCTGACCAGAATCAGGATTATGGAAATAAGCAGTACTGCAACAACTGCAGCTATGGAATACCACCAGTTATTGGTTTTCTCCTGGTCATCTTCAACCTTTAAAGACTTTATCTGGGTTTCTTTGATTTCAGAATCAAATTTCATTTCTTCCTCGTATGATTTGCCATCTGCATCCTCATACGTAAGAATTAATTGACCTGCACATTTTCCTGTTTTTCCTTTTACATATATGCGAAGACTTCCCTGGGATAAATCTCCGACCTCTATGGTCCCTAAGAATGCAGTATCGTTTGAGCTTAATTCATCAGCCTTTAAGCTGACACTTGCATTGTAAATTTTGTCTCTTCCGAGATTCATCGCTTTTACCGGGATCTCTACTGTATCCATAGTGTACAAAACAGATGGAATATCTGAAGCTTCCAGCTTAACACGAACCGGTTGGATGATCTGAAAAGACAGTAATTCTGTACCGGTAGTTGCCGTTGCTTTCGAATCTTCATAATCCAGAGAAAAAGTAATGACAGCCTGGCCAGGATCACAGTTTTCTGTTATAGTAATCATCTGTTCCAAAGTAATTGCTTCACCAGGAGCCAGGACTTGTACATAAAAAGAGTTTTTCTCAAATTCGATTCCTTTGTTCTCTGTAGAAAGGGAAATTTTTAAACCAAATACATTTTGACTGCAGCTTTTATTTCGAAATGTCAGCGACATTTCTGTTGTAGAACCAGCCTCCAATCGTCCACCTGAAAGATTGCTGTCTTCTAATAATACCTGCGGTTTATGTAATATTTTTTCACTTGATGAGTCTGATGTTGAATTACCTCCTCCCCCACCGCCCGAATACCCTCCGTTGTCTATAACCGGATCTGTTATCTGCGGGGCGTCACCGTCTTCCGGATTATCACTGTCTATTACAACATGAAAAGGATTCGATTTAGAACCATCACCAAAGTCATCTCCTGATGTAAAAATATCCGGATCCGGATTTTCTTTATCGGTATCAGCTTTATCAGGAGTCTTTTCATCCTCTGCCGGAGGTTCGGTACTCGTAGAATCATCCTCTTTTTCATCAAGGGTTAACGAGTTGTCATTCTCATAAGATACGGACGGATCTGAGTCCGTAAATCCTTCTTCAGCAGATGTAATCTCCGTGTTTTGAGGCTCTGTGGCAAAAACGGTAGCTGGAAGAAATATTATTGTCGTACACAATACTAATGCCGTTTTTACAAATAAATTTCTCATTATCAGGCAGTCCTTTCTCTTAAGATTCCTCCATCCATTTCATATACGTGGTCACATAAGATTCTGATGTCCTCTTCATTATGGCTTGCCAGCAAAATGGTTTTTCCTGCTGCTTTTAAATCCAGCAGCAGTTCTCTTATTTCTTCCACGCCATGTTTATCCAGTCCATTAAACGGCTCATCCAGGATCAAAAACAGAGGATCTTCCATAATGGCCTGTGCAATACCAAGGCGTTGACGCATTCCAAGGGAATATTTTCCGACTGGTTTCTTCATGTCCGGATCCAATCCTACCCTTTTTAAGACTATGCGGATATCGGCCTTCGAAATCCGGCCATTCATGTCTGCCAGGATCTCCAGATTTTTAAAGCCCGTATATTGTGTAAGAAAACCGGGAGTCTCGATAATAACTCCAAGACTTTCAGGAAAATCCACATCATGGCCTATTTTTTTTCCAAATACAAAAATAGTGCCCGTAGTTACAGGGAGAAACCCACAGATGCATTTCATAAGAACGGTCTTTCCGGAACCGTTATTTCCAACAATCCCATAGACGTTCCCTGTTTTCAAGGAAAGATTTACTTCCTGTAACACGATGTCTTCACCGAAACGTTTGGTCACGTGTTCTATTTTTACGCAGGTGTTCTGCATCATTCCACTTGCTCTTTGCGGATCACAGGCCAGATTAAATGTCCCTTCAGATTTCTTCCAATCTTCCATATAAAACACCTCCCAGAATTCCCAGCATTACTAATAAAAACAACAGTAGAAATAGCCAAAGTCCTATTTTGTCCGGTCCCCAATTTTTATCAGCCAGTATCCATTCTACTGGATAAAACCATATCTGATTTTTAAAATAGCGGTCATGAAGAATAATTCCGAAATAGAAGCTTACAAAAGGGATTCCATATACCATGTAAGCAGAATCCCATAAAATCCCGCAGCTTCCACCGAAAGTACTTATGATACTTCCGATAAGTCCTGTCCGGAATGCCTTCATGAGCAAGTCCAGAAGTGCTTCTTTCTGAATAGCACCCTGTATCTCCAGCGGATAGAACACAATAAAATTGATAAAAAGTACCGTTAGTATAGCTAATGTCCAGACCATAAAACCAGACATCATAATAGAAAAGACTTTACCTTCGACATACTGTCTGCGGGTCGTTCTGGGAAGTATCTCCTTTAAAAATCCACTTTTATATTCTTGCAGAATGGAATCACTCCATGGCAATACGGCCGCTACCGGAATGGCAAAAGATACTGCCTGACTTTTTAAGGAACCTTCCAGTATACTGATAAAAGTACCACATGCCAGTGCTTTTTTTAAGCTGGGATAAGTCTGGCCAATGGCGATGGAGATGCAGGCTATCAGCCATGCTGCCAGAAAATTCTTATTAAATAACATACGTTTTGTTTCACCCCACACAGGTATTCCCCCTCCCGATCATGTCTTTTCTCCAAGAAATTCAAAGGTATATTTTTTCATCCGGTTAATTGCAAAAACTGCAAGAAGAACTAAAATACCCAGAAAAAACATGTAGGAATGCGTGATTTTCGGAAGCAATGGGTCATAACCTAAGTTATGTTTTCCGTATACTGCCTGGTTCAGAGGACTGATCCAGCAGATTAATACATTTACCTGATACATTTCGTATTTTTCTTTATGTAAAATTGCAGCCAGTACTTTCGGGTCCAATAAAAAACCAAAAACACTGTAAAGAAGGCCAAAAATCATCCCCTTAGTCTTCCCTTTATAGAGATTTCCTACAAGGATTACAAAGCTTAAGGTCAGCGAATAACAAAACAGAAGGAAGAAAACCTGCAGCATACAGCCATAGGGTGAGATACTTTCCATGACCCTTACTGTAGAAGGGACCTGCAGGTTTTTTCCTAATTCTGAATAGCCAAGCATGGCCGCAGTTTCGCTCCACAGGTTACCTGGATAACTCTTTTTCATACACAGCACGGCCGTAAATAACAGCATCAAAACCGTATATAAAACAGTTACAAGAATAACATAAATGAATTGACCTAAAAGCCATTTCCTCTTGGTTGTCCGGGTCAGCTGGTATGGAGTAATAGGTGTCATCTTCGGCAGGTCAGAAAACATAAGAAGCAAGAGCAGCGAACTGGACAGTACTGCTATCCCATCCCCAAATGTCCAGATAAATGGCTCAATGGCCTGTACCGGTGTATCGTAGGTCTCCATTACAACCATGATTCTGCCTGTAAGTAGAAAACTAAGTACAAATTCTAACAGAAATATAAAAATAACTTTGGGATTGCGTAAAAATCCGAAGAAATTGTACCGTACAATTCCAAATACCTGCCTCATGTCAGTAACCCAAATTTCGGTCTATAATACTGCCATCCACAGCATTAATGGTAAGGAAACTTTCATTCGGAGTTTTTATGGTATTTGATTCTGTTTCTCCGTTATATTCACTTTCTGAAGTCATGCTGCCGAAAAAATCCCAGACAGGGATCATAATACCTGTGTGTGCGTCAGTAGACGGCTCATATATTCTGGCATAACCAAGAACGATCCGATCAATATTATAGACCCTGGAATTTTCATATTGCATATTATCAGCGTTTGTTACCACCATCATTTTTTCATAAATTTTCATAACCTCGCTGAACGAAAGAAGATTTAAATTCTCTGTCTTTATTTTACCAATTGTGTAGGGATTTGAATAAGTCATGCTTTCTATGCCATCTTTATCGACATAGAAACAGAGACTTTCATAAGACCATGTTTCCATTGTGCTGTCCATATCTTCCAATGCCCCACCGTCTGCAATTGTCTGAGTTACCGGCACACCATTTATGGTACGTGCATAATCAATTCTATATCCATTTCCAAAATTACCTGAACTATTATCGCCTTCAAAACTTTTGCACACCGCGTAATTCCAGTTAGAAAACTGCAAATCTGTGATGCCCATTTTTTCAACTTTTTCCTTTACAAGTTTTTTTGCTTCATCCAGGGACAGCCCGATAGATTCTTCTGTGGGTTTTTCTTCCTCTTCAGAATATCCGTAATCACACCACATTGCATCCTCCGGTATTTTTTCCCCGCCCTTGTTTGCTGCTTTCTTGATCTTGACTGACAAGGTATCGGAGCCATCGGAAGATATCATATAGTAGTATTGTGAATCGTCTGGCATTTGTGCAATACAACTGAAATAATTTCCGGCAACAGGTTTTGCCTCTGTCAGGGTTTTCTTTTCCGGAGCAGTTTCGTATTCCTGTTCCCATGTCTCAATATCTTCATAGATATCATAGACATAATTCCCATCATCGTCTGTTCCATAGTTATACGGATCCAGGTTTCCGTTTGCAACGTCTTCTTTTAGTTCATCCAGAGTTTTTTTAATTTCATCCTTTGTCTTCACATAATAACTATCCATGGTATAAAGTTTTGCCTCTGAGAAGAATGCGTTTGTAATACGGTCGAGAAGTTCCTGGGTAACTTCTGCCGCGGTGACAGAAATAGCAGATATCTTTTCCACTTCCGGAATTTCTACGCTTGCATCTGTATTTACCACGAGCTTGGCACTGTCATCTTCCACATGGCTTTTATAATTTTGAGGAGCATCGATGAGATTCCTGATGGTTATCTTTGACTCTGAACCGTCATCGTTCTTGCTTTCAGATGCTTCTCCTTTAGAACCGCTAACATCATCCGCTTCCGTATAAGCATCTACAGCCTTGCTCCCCTTCGGCTTTACCAAAGAAGAATCCGGGGTCTGTGCGCATCCTGTAAACATTCCAATACAAAGCACTATTCCTGCAAACTTTTTTATGTTTTTTCTCATTTCTGGTAAAATCTCCTTTCTAAGGTTGTTATAAGTATATCATCGAGCATTACACCAAATCTTTCGCGATTTGTAACTGATATGTAAACGTTAGTGTGATTACCAGAAAACAGAGACGGTAGTTCCTTTTCCCGGATTGCTTTCAATCTTCAGTTGGAAATCGTGCAGTTCTATAATTTTCTGACATAAAGAAAGACCGAGCCCTACACTTCCTTTTGCCCTGGAACGAGATTTGTCTACCATATAAAATGGTTCCGTCACCATTTCCAGATCCTCTTTCGGTATTCCCTTTCCAAAATCCTGAACCATCAGATGGTCTGGGGTTGCCTCAAGCACAATTTTAGATTCTTTTCTGGAAGCTTTGACTGCATTATCAATTAGATTTGTCACTACACTTATCATTAAGTCCTGATCAAACTTCTTTACCAATTCTTTTGGTTCACAAAATACATCAAGAGAGATGTTTTTTTCTTGAAGCCTGCAATCAATGAGTTCTTTTACTTCTTTCAGGAAATTATCCACCTGTATTTCAGCTGGATTGAATGAGTCTTCCGAAGCTTCGTAGAGTCCGGTTAATTCCAGCATTTTCATAGAAAGTCTTGAAAGCCTGCGACATTCATTTTCAATATAAATCAGAGCCTTCTCCTGCCTTTCCGGGGTTAGGCGCACAGTAAGCAATGTATCTGCATAGCCTATGATTGCAGTCATTGGGGTCTTCAGCTCATGAGCCAGACTTCCAATAAGCTGTTTTTGTGTCCGGTTTATGTTAGAAAGACTTTCAATTTGTTCTTTTATTTTACCTGTCATAAAATTAAAGGTTGCACCTACCTGCGCAAGTTCTGTATTTCCCTCTGACGGTACTTTAAAATCATAAATACCTTCAGAAACAAGAAGCGTAGCTTCTCTTAGGCTTGTAAGCGGTGCTGTGATTTTTCGAAGGCTCAAATAAAGGATAATTCCCATCACCACGATCAAAGATAAAGTAAATCCACCCGTCTGAAAAAACAGCAGATGACTTTTTTCTATTACATCTGTTATATCTTTATAAGTAACAATCTGATATCCCATATTTACATTTCCATAGTAAAATAACAAAAGTGTCCTTCCATTTATCTGACTGATCATAGGGCCATGACCGTCACTGTTGCTGTCATGATCCACCATGTTTGCCTTACTTGCACATAATTCTCTTAACTTTTTTACATCGAATTCATAAACAGTTCCATTATAGATCATTTTTCCATCAAGATATAAAACCGCGCTGTCATGAAAAACCTGCCGAAAAGCATAAGTAACTATTTGGGGGCGCATTTCGTTGTCGGCATTCTGTTTCTGATTGTCAGAAAGGCTTGTTTTATTTTCAAACTGTAAGATGTTTGTTCTAAATATACTGCTTTCATAACTGTTGATATTCTGTATACTCTGATTTTTCCAACAATAAGTGGTATAGAGAAAGATCCCTGACGATACCAACAAAATGATACATGTAGTCTGAGAAAAGATCTTTATTAAGAGTTTCATAAATCCACCTCAAGTCTGTAACCGATTCTGGGAATTGTTTTAATCTTATCCTGCCAGCCAAGCTTTTTCCTGATACGACCCACATGTGCATCCACAGTTCTTGTTTCTCCGCAGAACTCTTCATTCCACAGTTCCTGCAGAATCTGATTCCTGGTCAGTGCTTTATTCGGATTTTTGGCAAACACCATGAGGCAGTTATATTCCATTGGCTTTAAATAGATTTCCATGCCCATTTTTGTAACAGTACGACTAGCAGTATCAATGATGACATCACCAATTTGAATCTGTTCTTGTACAGTGCCATTACGTTCCAGTACTTTTTCAAGACGGACCATCACTTCCAGCATTTCAAATGGTTTTACAATATAATCTTCTGCACCGTCTTTTAATCCCTTTATCTTGCTCGCGATATCTCCCTTTGCGGTAAGAAATATTACGGGAATTTCATACTGCTTCAGTTTCGGTAACAGGCTATATCCGTCTCTTCCGGGAAGCATGATATCTACAAGTGCACACTGAAACGCATGATCTTGAATAATTGCTTCATATGCCTCATTTCCATCCAGATATCCTACTGTTTCATACCCTGCAATCTCCAGATTCATACATAGCAGGTCATTGATTGACATTTCGTCTTCTATCACAAGAATTCTTGCCTTCATAATTATTACCTCACATGTTTTTTTAACTATCTTTTCACAGGTTAATTATACATTAAATTCTATAATGCAGTTGTAACTGATTTGTAACAGCAAAAAAGAAAACCAAAACCATTCTGTGAGAATAGTTCTGATTTCCTGTATAAACCGATATGCTGATTTTATACACATGCCCAAATCGGCTTTATCAGCTAATACCGCCGCCAGTTTTTCATAAAACGAGAATAAAAGCTGATATTTTCCTGTTTTTTTGCACATTCCTTCATACATTTCTGTATGTTTTGGTAGTAAGATTTTGTATTGACACCTGATTCTTTCACATGATAATCAAAAATGCCTGACATTGGATCCTGGAAAAATAACGTTATCCGAAAGCTGCGCATGGATATCCAGCATTTTTTCATAGGTTCTGGTATCAGCATGATAATAGTCCCAATATACTAATCCTAGATCTTTTTTCGGTTTTTCCCATTTGGAGCAGTCCGTGTTTTCGGGCAGATCATAGTATCCGCCTGTAGAATTTGCTGTAATGTACATGTCACTCCATATCATAGGCTTTAATTCTAATTTTCTGCAAATATCTACGACCCTGTTACAATGTTCCTCGATTATCAGTGACCCTTTTTTATATCCATTTTCTTTTAGATAATTTCCAAGTCCCAGCATGACAGCCTCATCCATTCCAATATGTACCCTGTTGGTAGAAAAATTCTCCTTTACTGAGCTGAGCAGCTTTTCAATAAACTGATAAGTTTCCTCTTTTTCAGGCTGGAGAATGTCCGCAGAATCACGAATCTTATCCATTCAGACATGCTCTTGATATTGAAATTCATCTTCTTCCATATGATGTATGGCATAATTAAGTGCGCGGTAATAATGAGATATTTCCCGGCAGATGATATGAATCTGGTTTTTTCTTTTATTGATCAATATTTCTGGTCTGTCCTGAAATTTAACAAACAATTATATATTTTGGTTGAAACCGTCATTTTCAGCCAGCAGTATTTCAGTACCTTTTTTAATAGTATTATATTCTTTCTTATCAGATGAAAAAACAATGTTCATACGTATTCCTCTTTCTTTAGGAATTATTCTTTTTATCATATCTTTCCGGTATCTCATAAGAATCTACTTAAGGCACGAATCAGTTTTTCTGACTCCAGTGGTTTTGTAAGATAATCGTCCATTCCGGCTTTCAACGCTTTACTCTTGTCTTCTGCAAAGGCATTTGCTGTCATGGCTATAATCACCACAGCAGATGCATCACTTCTGTTCATTGTACGTATTTCTCTAGTAGCTTCCAGGCCATCCATAACTGGCATCATAATATCCATCAGAATTACATTGACCTCACCAACACCTGATTTTGCAAATGCTTCAACAGCCTCCTTACCGTTTGAAGCCCTTATAATTTCTGCTCCTGCATTTGTCAGAAGGAATTCTGCAATTTCCATGTTCAATTCATTGTCTTCGGCCAAAAGGATTCTCATGCCTTCAATTGATACATCGTCTTCCTGGCTTTCTGCCTGCTTCATATCAGCAGAAATAAGGAATGGGAGCTGTACCATGAATGTGGTTCCTACATTTTTCTCGCTTTCAAATTTAATCGTACCGCCCATTTTCTCTATTAGTTTTTTTGTAATTGGCATACCAAGACCTGTTCCTCCATAAACAGATCTTGCACCGCCTGTTTCCTGAGTAAATGGTTCAAAAATATGGTTCTGAAATTCTTTACTCATTCCAACTCCGGTATCCTTGCAGTGAAACTCAAACAGTATATGCCTGTCATCCACCTGTGTTTCATAATAGCTAAGCAGTATTACTCCTTTTTCTTTATTGTATTTGACAGCATTACTTATGATATTCATAAGGATTCTTTTTAAACTTTAATCACAGCACTTTTGCATGCTCTGTCAATGTGTTTATTTCCATAAATAAATTTTTCTTTGTACCCATTATATGGTTCCAGTATTGATACGTCAATCCCATTAATGTGCCTTCTCTTCTTCACTCTTTGTGAAAGGAAGAGATTGCTAGCTTTTACCAATCGCTCTTCCACTTCCACATCAAGTCTGCTTTGTTCTGGATTACCGAAATGGTGATCATACGTCAGGCTGATACTGTTGACAATGAAAAACAGGAGCCAGCTGCATTACAACTTAGCTCCTGTCCTGTACATCTTGAATATAGAATTAGTAAAAACAGATTATCGGGACATCATACTGAATAAGACTATAAAGCTGTCCGGCATTTTCTGGTGGAAGATTGATACATCCATGAGAACCACCTGTAAGATATCTGTCACCACCAAAGTACGGCTGCCAGTCTGCATCATGAAAGCCAATTCCTCCATTGAATGGCATCCAGTACGTTACCGGCTGTTCATAAGAATAGGTTCCATTTGCTGTCATTTCACCTCGCAGCACGGACGGACTGCTCTTTGAATTCAATGTGAATATTCCAGGGGGTGTTTTTCTATCCGGATCGCTTGGCAGTCCGGATACGATTTCTGATTGGAAAATAATATTTCCATTCTGATAATACCACATATACTGCTCTGTAAGATCTACCTCTATATATGTATCTCCGAGATCATTGATCCCGTGTGCATTTGCCCTCATAGAATACACCGGTTCCCTGGTTGTCTGGGTTCCTGACTGAATTTCCTGCATGAGCTGTGCTACTTCCTTGTCCTGATCAATCTTCCACCCATAGGCAGAACCATATACATACACAGTCCTTCCGCTCGTGGTCTGAAATTGTCTTTCAGTGCCAACTGTATCATGATCTGCTGCAAGCTGTGCCACATAATCCACTACGTGCTGCCGGAAGGCTTCATCATTCTGGAGCAGCTGCCCTTTCTCGTCAAACTGCAGCCAGTTTTTGATGGTATTCCCATCGAGTGTTACCGTTTCGTCTCCAAATGTATATGTGATATTTGCTTTTGTCAGGTTCTTATATGTATTTACCATATTCTGAAGTTCTGAACTTTCTTTCGTCACATCTGCTTTCTTATAAGCCTTTGGATCACTTTCCAGATTTACCTCTGCCGCATCGTTATCGATTGCCCTGCATATCATCTGATAAGCTTCTTTGGTATTTAATTCGTTGCCTTCCGTTTCTGGCACAATAGTGAATTCTGAGTTAACAAAACTTACATACGCATTTTCCGGTGCTATCTGATTCTCTTTTTTCGCACAATTTAATGAATTTACCTGTTCTTCCAGTTTCTCCCGGCTGAAAAAAGTCTCTTCTTGAACCATATAGTTTTTTGTTTCAAAAAGACTGCCGATCCATTCCCATGATTTCTGAGTTTTCAGCAGCTGGAGAACCGCACCGCTGGATACGTATTTATAATCAATGTCTTTTCCTGTAATGGCCTGCGGGTCCTGCATTCTTGCCCTTACCTGAATAGTATAGTTATCCTTTTTCCCAGCAATCTCCTGCTCAACCTCATATGCTGTCTTATTTGAACTGTCAATCCCATTGATGGTCGTCCCATAAAAGAAGTGATATGAGTAATAATAAGATATACCTGCATACATACAACAGCCTATAACAAAAATCATCAATATAATCAATATTACAATTTTCTTAATTTTATTTTTCTTCTTTTCTGAAAATATAATAGATCTGAATTCCGATTTATCCATCGGCACATAAACAACTGAACCTGGTCTTGCCGATTTTGTGGTTCTCATTGACTGCCCTATCACTTCTTTTTGTCTCATATCCTACTTATCTTTCTTTGAATCACTTAGTTTTTTGCACTGTCTCACTGTCATTATCAAAATGTAATGTCTTATGATATTTCGCATTCTCCTCCAGAAGTTTTTTCCATTTCTGTCCGTCTTCTTTCGTAGGATTATCAAAATTCTGCTGCCCCTTCAGTTCATCCATATACTGGATATAATCCAGGAAATAAATATCTACTGTCGAAATATCCCTGTCCTGAATTGCGAAGTTATTACAGTTTCCAGTAGACTCATTATATGGAAGTGTGTTTCCGTTGGCATCAAGAGCTACCATGAAGCAGTCACTGTTGGATCCTTCCTTATAAAGTTCATTTACCGTCAGTTCATACGGAGAACGAATTACGGATTTGAGTCCGATACCAGCATCGTTTGTATCATTCAGTTCCAATACTTCTGTCCGGGAATCATCTACTGTAACCGGGATATCGAAACTCCAGTCACCTTCATATTTGTAGTAGCCGGCATCCCTTCCATAGTTTTCATCATCCGCTTCTGACCACTCATAGTCTGCTTCCAGCCCTCTTACCTTCGAGATATCCAGATGCAGATTAAAAGTATCCGGAATCTCAATATCTTTAATATATTTCTGATATGCTCCACCACGCTCAGATACTTTATTGATAAACTCTTCCAGCAGTGCATAACCTTCATCCGTCTGATCATCTAAGTCCGCCTGAGTTATTCCCATCTCATCCATTACCTGCTGTGTCATTTCATTGTATTTCTCATTATATTCCGTATAGTCTTTTGCCGCCTGAGCAAGATCATAACGGAAAATGCATGCATAGGTGTTGTCATCCAGAAACTGTCCTTCCACATGACCGTCGATCACCCGACTAGCTTCTGAATCAAAGTCCACACCTCCAGTCATATCCAGATCAATGACCGGTGTTCCACTTTCCGCCCTGGTTGACGTTTCTGGAAATGGCTTATCACTCTTAAACCGCATAGTTATATAGACTGCCTGGCTGTTGGCATATACCTCAGAACATGTAATTGTCAGCCCATCTACTGTTTTAATGTAAGCATTCTCACTAGTGGCATTACCTGTCTTGTCCCCATCTGCTTCACTGCCATCTGCCGTTGTTCCATCAACGGATTCCAAGGTTGTTGCATAATCCGAAAAATCACCAAAGAAACTTACATTATCCTGCAAGATTTCAAAAAGCCCTCCTACAACCGGAATATTCTTTGCCATTACTGGATTGGTTGCACAGAATATAAATCCGACTGCCAGTACCGCTGCCATACCTCCTGCTACCCTGCCTCCAATTTTCATCCAGTGATATGGATCCTTTGGTGCTTTTTTCTGTAACACAGCATTATTTTCAATCAATCGATATGCCTGATTGATACGTTCATGCACGATTGCCGGCATTTCTGTATCCTTTTGAAGTTTTTCCTGGAAGTCTTTCTCATTATTATTTAAAGTCATCATTAAACACGTCCCTCCTTAACCTTATATCCATACATCTCTGCAATCTGTTTTCTACCACGATGAAGACGAGATTTCACAGTGCTTTCCTTCATATCCAGAGCGTCACTGATCTCCCGGACACTAAATCCTTCCATATAGTACAAAAGAACAACCAAACGATATTTGCTATCCAATGTTTCTAATACTTGTGCCCATTCCATCGCCGCATATTCTTCTTCGTGAAAAGGTGTTTCCGGCATCTGATCCGTATAAGTAACCAGCTTTTTCTTCTGTATCATGTCCTTACACTTGTTGATCAAGATTCGAATCATCCAAGTTTTAAAATATCTGTTCTGTTTCAGACTTTTCAGATTTTCATAACAGGAAAGAATCGTATCCTGTATTGCATCCGCAACATCTTCATCATTTTTCAGATATGCTGCCGCAATCTTATACATACTCTGTACATTCTCATCCATAAGTCGGCAGAAAGCATCTTTGTCGCCTTTCTTCGCTTTTCGTATCAAAACCTCATTCATTGTAATTCCGGCTCTCCTATCTCAGACTAGTCATCCGTAGTATACTATAGAAGCTTCATTTATGTGCTTCTACTTATTAGACGTGCGAATCCCTAAAAAGGTTGCAAATATTTTTAAAAAAATTATCTCAGATAAAAACACCCCCGAAATCGTTCAAATTTTATGATCATCAGGTCCTATTAGGGTATAAAAACAGCCGTACCATGTGCGTTTTACATGATACGGCTGTCAATAATTCTCATACCCTCAGGATAGATTAATTGAATCGCCAACTAAGACTCTCCATTTTTATTTATGTAATAAAGTTTGATCCAGCATGTTTTTAATTTCATCCGGAAGACTGTCTATCATTGCATTTTCATCCAAAAACAGTAAAGTTGTATATTTTTTCGCATCATTCGGTGCTGAGAAAATATGAGTTACTGTATATGCTGTTGTACTTTTAGAAAAACAATCTTCATCTCGCAGTGATTCTACTACAAAGCAATCGCCTTTTTGCTGTCCCTGATCATCATACTCTTTATTTAAGCATAGAGTAAAATTAAGATCTGTTGTGCCAAACTTATAAGTTCTCGTATCTGTAACAATCTCTTCCAACATAAAACCTTCTGAGCCAGCCAGCATTGCAATCTGTCCGATATGCTTAATTTTACGCTTACACAATGAAAAAGGGTGCTGCGGTGTAAAAAATATCTGCGAAGCCTGAAGCAGTTTTTTTGCTGCATAACTATAAAACTTTTTTGCGGAAAGGTTTGTGGCCACACCTGTTAAGTGCCTGAAATTGGCAGCTTTATAAAGCACCTCAATATATCTGCCTTCAAATACATATAGAAATCTTTTACCTACTAAATGCTTCCTATACAGATCGGCAGCTATTTTAATCTCCTGTACGATTTTCTCTCTATCCTGTTGTTTTCCCATCTATCTTTTCCCAATCATCACTATAATATAAAAACAGCACCGGACAACTTTTTGTTATCCAGTGCCCATAATCTTAAAAAGCGGTTTTATGCTGGCTGTCAGCCGCGACATCCTTCCGAACGTCTAAAATGTCGCCGGTATCATTAAGTCCCCGGCGCGGACTCACCGTATCTCCCTGGTGTGGGCGTAATACCCTTCCGAGTATCAAATAGTCCCAGTAATTACCCTGCCCGGGCACAGTACAGCTTTTACGTGCCGCTACACGAAACCTTTTGGTTTAACTATATTATATGCGATACCCTAAGAAATATCAATAGTTTCTGGCAAAATCGATTGGCTGTATTTTATTGTACCCCATTACTTACCACTGTCTATGATTTCCAGGCCCTCAGGACAGATCAATCAAAAATCATATTCTCTGTCCCATCAGGTTTTAAAAATACTGTTTTCGAAATTCCATTGCATTCCAGCGTTACTTTCTGCTCACGGGAAGAACAGAGGCGAACCCTGTGTATCCTGCCCTCTCTCCATTCAAAATCAACTGTGATGTCACCCTGTGCCTTCATTCCCCGACTTTTCCGTCTTTCCACTCATCCGGAAGTGCCGGAAGCAACAGGAAATGCCCTTTCCTGCTCTGGATAAGCATCTCTGCAACTGCAGCTGCAAAGCCAAAATTCCCATCGATCTGGAACGGAGGGTGTGCACACAACATGTTGGGATAAATGCCGCCTCCCACACAGGAGATATTTTCCTCCCTGGTATAACGGAGCTGGTTTGATCGAGTAGGAGACGGCTTTTGCCGCCGACCTCTCACACCACCGGACATGCGGTTCCGCATCCGGCGGTTCAGTTAACTTGACATCTCGCTTTACAAAGATATTCCTCGGCTGAGAGTAAACCAAATTTCTTCAAACGTGCATTTGACATCGCATAACAAACAGTTTTTGTACGGCACACTCGGGCATATCCATGAAATCCCGCCGCACACCTTGCATTCTTTTTACTAATACCCAGTTTTACCAAATTTTTATATCTGGTTTTTGGATTTTTCCAGTGTTTCCATATGCACATCCTGAATCTATACCTGATTACTGTATCAAGTTTTCGGCTTACTGTAAGAATTGAGCCAATTTTAAAGTAATTAATCCATCCTCTTACTACCTCTGCTATCTTTTTCGCTTTGTATGAATTACTCACGCTCCACTTGCGGCTCGTAAGTTTCCTGACTTTCTTCTTTACTTTATCCAATGACTTTTTCGGAACTTTCATCCTATATTTCTTTTCCTAAAATTGATAATAAAAAGCAAATCCCAGATATTTTGCTTTTGTCGTACTATCATTATACTTTTTTGACATAAAAACTTACTAAATTTCTGATTATCTTTTCATAAGTTGGTAAATGCCGATATATCCCGTATTTTAGGGCTTTATCGGTATTTTCTTTTTGGAAGATACCTTGCATAAGCTGGCATTTACCAGCATGAAAATGCAACCAAAAGTAGTAAATGAGTAGTAAATATAAGCTCCGATATTAACAAGCCAGCCTTTCCAGCTCCGCTTTTGCAGATTGAAATGTACCGTGTGCGTAATAACCAAGTGTCATGGTTATGTTAGCGTGTCCCATGAGATATTGCAGAGTGTTAGGGTTCATTCCTCTGTTTGCCATATTCGTACAATAAGTATGTCGGAATGAATGTGGTGTGATGTTCGGTAACTTGTCCGTGTGATATTTGTTATACTTCTTAATCAATCCTCGCACCATGCCCTCATAGTTTCCTGCAACTTTAGGCAAGCCCTCACGGTTTAAGAATAGGAAATTGCTGTAACCACCTACAATCAGCGGTTGTGCTTTTCCTCTGCTCTTTAGTATTCTTTGGATTGCTTGATAAGCCCGTTCTGTCAATGGAAGTTCCCGTTTTCCGTTTTTGGTCTTAGGCGTTTCAATATAGTAGCCGATTTCGCTGTCTTTCAATAACTGGTGGTCTATATTGAGTATTCTGTTCTGCATATCAATATGCATCGTTAGTCCGCAAAATTCAGAAATACGAAGTCCCGTTTCCAGCAGAAGCACAACCTCATCATAATACTTGCTGTAAATCTTGTCCTTTTCCATAAAGGCAAGCAGGCGTTCTTCCTGCTCTGGTGTAAGGATAACTTTCTGCTCCGTATCATCTTCCAGAACATCACTTAGCTTAAAGTCAAATGGGTTCTTTCTGATACAGTCGTCTTGTATCGCCATGTAAAATGACGCTTTCAAGGAACGCTTATAGTTATCAATCGTTTTATAGGCATATCCTTTTTCACTCATTCTGATAGCCCATTCTTTAGCGTCCGACTGCTTCACAGTATCAATCGCCCTCATACCCAATGGGTCGTTTTTCAGAGCATTCATAAGATACTGTCGTCCCTTTTCAGTAGCCCTTTTGATGTTCTTTCTTTGGCTGTTTTTCTTGTCGTAGAGCTGGCAGACTGTCATTTTACCACCGACTGTGTCGATACCGTCGTTAAGGTCTTTTTTTATCTGTGCTTCTTTTTCCCTCAACGATATATCATCACGCTTTCCAGCAGGTGTCTTGTCTGTCGGTACAAGTTTCCAAGAATAGATAAATTGTGGCTTTCCGTATATATCGGTATATTTATAAACGTATCTTCCGTCTTTTCGCTGGCTCTCTCCATTACGCAAATTGCGATTTTTACTGTCTTTTCGTTTTACATTAGACATAGTGTAAAGCTCCTTTCCGTCATGGAATGAGCCGTGATACGCTATACCTTATTATACCATATCTACGGCTCAATGACATTAGATTTCGTCCAATGTATCTATGATTTTTTCAAATTGTTTTCGCTTAATCTGAATACGATTACCGTTCACGATAACCCAGCCAGCGTCAATATTTTCTTCGGCTAATTTACGCAATTTCTTTTCGCCAATGCGGAAGTATTTAGACGCTTCTTCAATCGTCAGAGTATATTTTTCCCAGATAGGCACATCAGTATTGTTCATAATCTATGCACCTCCTTTACTGTGTGTCATTTTTTACAAGCAGGCAGACGGCTTTGGAAAGCTCCGTTAGTATCTCAACTATTCCCATTCTTGTGGGCAGAACCGCACCATGCGGACGTATCATTATTCTGTGAGGATAGGTCGTGGCAAAGCGACTTTTCCAACGGTCGCTCTCGGATCACTGCGTGGGTCGCTCGCTTTCTTTTGGAAAGGTCATGGCGTACAGTCCCCGTGGCTTGCTATGACAGCTCCTTTACGGCACTATTCTTGTTTATTCAGACAGAAAAGAAATTGCACCGTTTTTAATTTCTAAGATTTCGTCGGCTTCTTCTGCCAAATGCTTACTATGTGTAACGACAACAACACATTTTCCTAATTCATGTGCAGTCTTTTTCAGCAAAGCAATGATTTCATCAGCGGTAGTTTCATCAAGATTTCCCGTCGGTTCATCTGCCAAAAGTACATGAGCGTCGCTGGCTAAAGCTCTTGCAATCGCCACACGCTGTTGTTGTCCACCAGATAGTTGCAATACATTTCTCTGCCAGTATTCTTTTCCAATGCCGACTTCTTCCAATAATTTTTCAGCATTTCCACTACCACCTAATTTGACATTTTCAACCGTTGTCAAATAATCAATCAGATTATAATTTTGAAATACCAATGAGATATTATGCTTGCGTCAGCTCTGGTCTTGTAACCATTCTTAAAGTCTGTGTTAATGTCAATACAGTAAGCGTCCTCGCCCTCAACGGTTAAATGTCCCTCATTAAAGGTAGAACCAATCGAACCGTCATTCATTACTTTTTCAACGATACCGACACGCTCTTTTGACTCCGTCCAGTATTGCTTACTTTCTGCATGAACGGGTGTAGTCGGTAAAGCAGTAACGACAGTCGCAAGAGCTAAAAAGCCCGTACACAATCGTTTCCATGTCTTTTTCATAGTTTAATGCTCCTTTCATTTTTGGTAATAAAATAGCCGTCCAATAAGAACGGCTGGAAATAGAAAAGGAACGTCATTTTAGGCGTTCCATAGTCTATAAGTTATTCAATTTTTTCTTGTTTCAATACTGATGTGCTGTACCATATCTTTGCATATCTAGGAAAACTTGCGTATCAAGGCTCATTCGTTAGTAGTAAATAAGTAGTAAATTGATGTGTTTGTTTCCTTGAAAATGCTGATAGATACTGTGTTTTAGCGGATAATCAGATTTTTATTGTGTTTTTATTATAAAAAAATACATAAACAACATTCGCCAAAACATGCACAAAATGTTATACTTTTACATAATAGCCAACTATTTTTTAACAATATTTTGTAGAATCGTAAAATTGCATAAATGCGCTCTCTTAAATTATGCCGCAGATTGTATGCAAGCCAGTCTGCCGTATCAAAAAAAGCACGATATTCATGTCCATATGCTTTCTCAAGATTTCCTTTGATATAAGAATAGTAATCGTATCCTTCCGGCACTTTTTTGGTTGTGCTAGCAAAAATCCTTACAATATGATCATATGCATCCCGGTGCTCTTTTAATGGCTGAATCAATGCATCCCCATTTTCTGATATTTCTTCGGCTGTAAGTAGATAAATTTTGGTTTTTTGATGTAATTGATATATCTTTTTCCACAACAGTCCAATCTCATCGTTTTGCATTAGATTAAAAACATTTTGTTCAGCCATTTAAAATACCCCGCTATTGAATTAATGAATTTTTAACTTTGACTCCTTTTCCCTCATTACCAGAAACGATTTTTCATCTAGAATACGGTCACCAAAAATCCGCCAGGATCCACGTCGCTTTATTCGGTACGCTTTAATAGTGGAGATTTGTCCGTTTTCACAGTTTCTTGAAAAATTTTTCCTATATTTAAAAGTTTCTACTATCCCCCATAGAGTTCCTGCAACTATAAAAAAAAGAAGTACTGCTACAGCTTCAATCATAATTATTCTCCTTATCATCCCAGTTGCATGCATCGTCACAATCGGACTGCATCCCAAGGTCTTTTGGTTCAATCACATTTCTTACACTACTACCTGCACTATATTTTTCTCTTCTGTAAATTATGCTAAGATGAACAAATATTTCTCTGTAAAGTAACAAAAGAATAAATCCAACAAATATACAGGATAGTAATATAACTCCTTTCCTAGATGCCACAGATTGCAATTGTGGATTTCCAAGGAAGCAAACTGCTGAAATCAAATCAATCAATGCAAGCCAAAACGTAATTCCCTGCAATAAATTCACTTGAAATACCTGTTTTTTCTTTGCAATCGAACACCCAGCATCATACATATTGTTAATTGCCTGCAATAATATCGTAATATAAAATGGTTTTATATCTGTCATGCTAAACTCTTCCTCCAATAATCCGAAAGTTTCTATACAAACAAATAGAGTTTTATCTATAAAAGCCCCAAATACCATTGTCAACGAATTTTTCGTATATTTATATTTTTACCGTCTCATAACCAACTCTCTCACTTCGAACATGTAGCAAAAAATCTATCATACCAGATAAGGAATGTCAAAACTGTCCAGATTTTACGGCTGTTATCTGCCTTTTTCTCTTTGTGCTCTTTCAGAAGTAAAAGAAGCTTATCTGTATGAAAAAACTCTTCTGCTTCTTTCGAGGTAAATAACTCCTTTACCATCTGATACCAGTCATCCTGCCGCAGCCACACACGGATTGGAATTGGAAAACCAAGTTTCTTACGTTCATCGGTTTCCTGTGGTATGAATTGAGAAACAGCTTTACGGAAAATATATTTGGTTGTACCCGCTGCAATCTTGGCTTCTTTTGGAAGCTTTGCTGCAAAGTCAAAAACTTCTTTATCCAGAAATGGTACTCTGACTTCCAATGAATGTGCCATGCTCATTTTATCTGCTTTCTGCAAAATATCGCCAGGAAGCCAGTAGCTCAGATCTACAGACTGCATTTTTTCCATGTCTTGAAGTGATCCTCTGTTTTCTGACTCAAGTTCTTCAAAAAATGGTCTTAAATATTCCTGTGTGGAAGGTCCTGTTACTTTATTTTTCAAAATCTGCGTTTTCTCTTTTTCACGGTAAATATATGCATTTCCGATGAAACGTTCTTCCACTTTCATTCCTGCACGGATAAGGAAATCCCGTCCCTTCACATCCGGCAGCTTTGCAGCCAGTTTTCCAATTACACGTCTGACACCAAATGGAATCCAGGCAATTTTTTTCAATGATTCCGGTTCTCTGTAAATATTATATCCACCGAAAAGCTCGTCTGCTCCTTCTCCGGAAAGAACAACCTTGACATGACCTGCAGCCTCTTTTGAGAGAAAATAGAGTGCAACGGCGGAAGCATCCCCAAGGGGCTCATCCATATGATACATAACATCTGGAAGGGCATCCCAGAATTCCTGCTTGGATATGATTTTCACATGGTGTTTCAAACCTGCTTTTTCTGCCACTTTGGCAGCTTTGTTTACTTCACTATATCGGTCTCCCTCATCGAATCCCACTGTAAATGCCTGATCTGCGCCAGAGGAAGAAGCCAGATAACCGGAATCCACTCCCCCGGATAAAAACGCGCCGACTTCCACATCACTTAACATATGGTGCTCCACTGAATCCTTTAAATTCTCTGCAAGCTGATTCTGCAGCTGCTCCATATTCGTCTTACGGTCCCATTGGCCTGGTGCAAGCTTTGTTTTGAAATAAGTCTTTATCTCATAGTTTCCGTTTTTATATAAAAGCATATGACCTGGCATAAGCTTATAAATCCCCCTGAAAAAAGTTTCTTCCAGAGGGGAATATTGAAATGACAAATACTGCTCCAGTGCCTTCTGATTTACTTTCCTTTCATAGCCTGGAAATGCAAGGATACTCTTAATTTCAGAAGCAAATACAAAGTGTCCATCTATTTCGGCATAGTACACAGGCTTAATTCCAAAGAAATCCCTTGCAAGCATCAAACTCTGCTCCTGTTCATTCCATACAGCAAACCCAAACATTCCCCTGAGCTTATCCAGTGCCTTCTCCCCATACTGCTGAATAGTATTTATCAGAACCTCCGTGTCAGAATGAGTACAGAAAGAAATGCCGAAAGCCTCAAGTTCTGCCCGCAGTTCCTTATAATCATAGATTTCTCCATTAAAAACAATATGAAGGTTTCCGTCCGCACTTTCCATAGGCTGCTGCCCATCTTCTAAATCAATAATACTAAGTCTTCGAAAGCCCAGCGTGATCTTCTCCCTGCAAAAAGAGCCCTCACTATCCGGGCCCCTATGCTCAATGGCTTTCATCATCCTTTCAATTACTGTCTTCTGATCCTGTCTGTAACCTGTAAATCCACAGATTCCGCACATTTTATCCTCCGTATCTATTTGATGTAGTTTATATGCTGCAACAACTTTTTTACCACAAGTGAATCCCACATGGTCACATCGTAATCATAGTGGTCTGTGAGTCTGCGCCTCAGCTTGTGTTTTCCCTTCTTTTTCTACTTTTGTAGAAATCATCTCTAATTCTACATCTGTAGAATTAGAAAGTCAATCTTATTTTCTACAATTGCAGAATCTATGTCATATATTTGATTACCCGTCATGACATACCCCAATGACTCAGATCTTACAGATTTTCAAACGGTGTGAATGCCTCACTACTGATAAAATGAAAAGCCGGAAAAACGGTCTTTTGTTACAGAGCCATTTTTCCGACTGTATGGTTACCTATATTTAGTCAACTACCCATCACCTAAAGGTAATGGGCTTGGCAGACTTGGCCAAAAAGAACCGATATCAGTCTTGCAAAGACCTTGTATCGGTTCTTTTTGTATTTTCTCATTATCTAATTATGGGAGGATTTTTCTGTATCACCGAAAAAACTTTTATTCCCGCACTTCAAGCCACTGGTCAATGTTCCCAAAATGTACTGCCTGCAGGTTATCTACATCAACCAGTTGCGGGAAGCTGTTTCTGATGATCATGACACCATTTTCCTTATCCTGTTTTTCTCCACCGCCAGCGATGCCTCCCATGGTCCTATCAAGTGTTAAAACCGTTCCATCTTTATAACGCACCTGGTCAATACTAGTTCTGGCATAAAGATCCATGCCATAATCCGTACCTGTGTACTCAAACTTGTTTTTCTCATCTTCATACACCTTCATAGCTTCATCATAATCAAGATATAATGACCATAAAAGGGGCGTTACTTCCATTTTTTTCACTGTGATTTCATAACCTCCAAAATCACATTTCCGGTTCACTTCCAGAGTTGTCGGAGGCTTTACTGCACCCAGGGTCCATTTAAAATCCCATGTTCCATCTGTAATAACAGTCGTATCATAATCTCCTTCCTCCGTAAGATTCTTTAATGTGATTTCTACTGTTTTATTACTCAGATCATAATCACCGTCATAAGATATACAGGCGTTAAAATATTTAAGATGTGCAGAATTTTGATCTGTTTTCAGTAACACATCCTGTCCTACCCCAGTATTGAAACTTCCAAATCTGTTATCGTCCACTGCATATACTTCCTTTCCATCGATCTTAAAATGTGTCATCTCCTCAAAAGAAGTATGATCAGTCATAGAAATACTGTCATCTGTTTTCACTTCAAAAAAAGCATACAGGAATCCCTGATCCTGAATAGAATCTGTCAGGGTAACCGTCACACCATTTTGTGTTACAGACTGGTCTATATTCTGAATATAGGTTGATTCCTGCAGTGTCTTCTGCTGTTCTTCCGATGGCTCCAGTCTTTTCACCAGGTAATTATTCCATTTAAAGAACTCTTTTGCAGCCACAGTAACAGCCATACCAGTACAGATTACTGCTGCTGCAATCAATAATCGGCCACTGATTTTTTTTCTTTTGTATTTTTTATCAGCTGAATCCGCCTGTTCAATCTGTTTTAGTGTATCTTCAAATTTATTATGAAAATCCTGTGGTACTTCCGGTGCGATATTATTCCATTTGTTCTCTAACATGACATTTTCCCCTTTCCTGTTATTCTTTTTAATTGCTTGCTGTTTTTCCCAGTTGCCGGTCTTTTCTCTTCTTCGGATAACTGCTCTTTCAAAAACTCTCTTGCACGTGAAAGTCTGCTTTTGATCGTTCCTTCCGGAATATCCAGAGCCTCACTGATCTCTTTCAATGAAAATCCTTCTAAATAATACAATGTGACCAAAACCCTCAGATCCTCCGGAAGTTCCATAATCGCCATGTACAACTGACTGTATCTGTCCTCCTCAGTCATTTTCATATTGTCCATATATTCTTCATATGGAATAACATTTTTTCTTTTCCGAAGAATCCCTTTGCATTCGTTGATCAATATCCTTGTGATCCATGTTCGGAAATATTTTTCTTTCTTTAAAGTGGAAAGTTTTTCATATGCCTTAAGAATTGTTTCCTGCACAGCATCCCCACAATCAGAGTCATTCTTCAGAATGGACTTTGATATATGATACAGCATGGCTTCTGCATCCCGAACCTCCTTAATAAATACATCTTTTGTCATAACTTTGTCTTCTCCTTTTGTCCAGCCGGATTACTACTCATGTTTACTTTTACACTTATTAGATGCATCGGAAAGGAAATCGGTTCTCATAAAAGTATTTTTTTCCGTTGGCTCTTCTATTGCCAACGAAATATCCGATTTTTTAATCTCTGTTCTGTTTGTGTTTATATTTTTTATGTAATTCCGTAATATATTCCTCAAGCTTCTCTTTGTCTTGCTCTCCACAAGCAACTAAACCAAAATACTGCTTAGATCGATCCTATATGCTTTCGCTGTTTTCTGACCCAGTTTCTCTGTATATGTGCAATAATTCCAGAAACGGTGCTATTTTATCCGGTAGTCTCATTTTTCGTTCTCCCCTACGTTTGCGGTAATCCCTGTTACCATTGTTCTTAGCAAACTCTAGTATACAGGTAAATCCACGTTGCTACAAATGTGGGGTCACTTCATATTATCTAAAACATATTTCGATAAGTCAAAATTACAATTTTCACACTTTAATTGATATAATATTCAATAACTAAACAAGGAGGCCATTTAACCATGAATAATGTAAAAATTCTATGTATCGCAGGCAGTATCGTACTCGGTAGTA